>JAUIAU010000056.1 GCA_030425185.1 Alphaproteobacteria bacterium | reverse complement strand
CCGAGTTGGATATTCACCACCACGACCTGTTTTCGCGGCTGATCCGGGACGGCGACCTCGGGTTCTGCGAGGCATACGTCGATGGGTGGTGGTCGACGCCTGACCTTCAGGCCTTCATGGACCTCGTTCACGCCGACAACGACAACCTGTTCGAAGGCTACCCCGGTGCCGGCCTGGTCCGGGCCTTCGAGCGGGTGCGCCACTGGCTGAACTCGAACAGCCGGAGGCAGGCGAAAAAGAACATCTCCTATCATTACGATCTTGGGAACGATTTCTATCGGCTCTGGCTGGACGAAACGATGACCTATTCCTCGGCCTTGTTCCGGAGCGGGCAGGAACCGCTCGATGTGGCGCAGACCCAGAAATACGCGCAACTCGTCGACGAAATGGGCGCGCAGCCCGGCGATCATGTCCTCGAGATCGGCTGCGGATGGGGCGGATTTGCCGAGTATGCTGCCCGTGAACGCGGGTTGCGGGTCACCGGCCTGACCATCAGCGAGGAGCAGTACAAGTTCGCCGTCGACCGCATCGAGAAGGCGGGCCTGTCCGACCGGGTGTCCTTCAAGCTGCAGGATTACCGCGACGAGACCGGTGTCTACGACGGCATCGCCTCGATCGAGATGTTCGAGGCGGTCGGAGAAAAGTACTGGCCGACATATTTTCGCACCGTCCGCGAGCGTTTGCGGCCAGGGCGGAATGCGACCCTGCAGATCATCACCGTGCAGGACGCGAGGTTCGAGGCTTATCGAAAGGGCGTTGATTTCATTCAGAAATACATCTTCCCGGGCGGCATGCTGCCGGGGCCTTCCGTCCTGAAAGAACAGGTGCGCGCGGCCGGACTAGAGGTGAAGCGGAGTATAGAATTCGGCGAGAGCTACTCCCAGACCCTGCGGCGCTGGCACGATATGTTCAACGAGCGCTGGAGCGACGTGCAGGGCCTCGGCTTCGATGACCGGTTCAAGCGCATGTGGGACATGTACCTGACGTCCTGCGCGGCGACTTTCCACTACGGCAACTGTGACGTGACGCAGATCACGATCACGCGCAGCAGGTAACACCGTCTTGCGGACCGCATCGACCCGGGACATGCCCACCGCCGCCAAGCTGGCCGGTGCGCTCGTGTTCGGGGGATGCGGGGCGCTTGCAGCACTGCTCGGGATCCCGACCCTGCCCGACGAGGTCGTGCCGGGATACCTGTTGCCGCTGTCTGGGGTGACGGGGCTCTGGCTGGGGTGGGCTCTGATGGGGCGCTCGCCGGGGCGGAATATTGCACAGGCCATCACGAACGGGGCCGCGACGGTCATCGCGATGGTGCTGTTCGTTCTCGTCTCGATCTCTTGCTGGGAAATGATCGAACGCTCTATGCGCCTGCGCTATGATGGTCCGGGCGAGGCGGTTCTCGATGTCGCGAACCTGCTGGTCTACTACGCAGGCTTCCTGGCGGTGCCAGGTGTGATCGCCGTCCTCGCCATCGGGGCGAGCCTCGGGTCGGTCGTGGTCCTCGCCGTCAGCCGGATCTGGAAGTGAACGAAACCTTCTTCTTTTACGGCTCCTTGCGCGATCCCGAGCTGCTTGCCATCGTTCTCGGTCGCAGCTCGGCTGCCCTGATCGACGCGCGGCTGCCCGGCTATCGCGCCGTCTGGGCGGACGGGGAAGCCTTTCCGCTGATCGTCGAAGACCCGTCGTCGAGCGCGCCCGGCGTGCTCTGCGACGTGTCTGACGAGGAGCGCCGCCGTCTGGCCTTCTATGAAGGCGGGTTCGACTACGCGCCGACACCGACGCAGGTGCTCCGGGACGGTGCGAATATTGACGCACTTGTCTTCTTTCCGGCGCCGGGTCTCTGGACGCCGGGTTCCCCGTTCTCGCTGGCCGATTGGCAAACGCGCTGGGGTGCCATGTCCCGGCACGCCGCGCGGGAGGCGATGTCGGCGTATCCGCATGCACCAGCGGCCACCATCGCGGCCCGCTTCCCCCAGATCCGGGCGCGGGCGCAGGCCCGGGTCAACGCCGAAGGCACACCCGCCACCAGTCCCGACGGCACGCCGCCGCTGTCGGAGTTGCAGATCGCGGACCGCCGCGCGCCCTATGACGGGTTCTTCCGGGTCGAGGAGCTGGATCTCAGGTTTCCGAGGTTCGCCGCTGGGGTCAGCCCGCTGGTGACCCGGGCGGTCTTCATCATGGCCGATGCCGTGACCGTGCTGCCCTATGACCCTATCCGTGACCGCGTGTTGCTTATTCAGCAATTCCGCGTCGGGCCCTATGCCCGCGGGGATCGCGCGCCGTGGATGCTGGAGCCGATCGCCGGGCGCATCGATGCGGGCGAAACGCCCGAAGCCACCGCCCGGCGCGAAGCCGCGGAGGAGGCCGGGCTGACCCTCGGCACCCTGCACAAGATCCCCGAAAGCTACCCGTCGCCGGGGGCGGTCAGCGAATACCTGTACAGTTTCGTGGCCGAGGCCGATCTGCCGGACGGGATCGCGGGGATATCCGGTCTCGCCTCCGAAGCCGAGGACATCCGGGGCACGCTGCACGCGTTCGATGCGGTGCTCGAGATGGCCGACAGCGGTCAGTTGCGCGCGACGCCGCTCCTGATGTCCGTCTACTGGCTGGCCCGGCACCGGGATCGGCTGCGCGCCGCCGCGCGGCGCGGCGCGGACTGACGTCCGTGTGAGGCCACGCGGGATCGGGTTGTGATCCCGCGGCCCGTTGCCTACACCTGTGCCACATCGTCACCGGAGGCCCCCATGTCCGTTCATGCCACCATGCCCGATGCCGTCGGGAACACGCCGCTGATCCGGCTCAACAAGGTCAGCGACGCGACCGGCTGCGAGATCCTCGGCAAGGCCGAGTTCATGAACCCCGGGCAGTCGGTCAAGGACCGGGCGGCGCTCTACATCATTCGCGACGCCGTCGCACGGGGCGCGCTGCGTCCCGGCGGGACGATCGTGGAGGGAACCGCGGGCAACACCGGGATCGGCCTTGCGCTGATCGGCTCGGCGATGGGATTCCGCACCGTGATCGTCATTCCCGAGACGCAGAGCCAGGAAAAGAAGGACATGCTGCGCCTCGCCGGGGCCGAACTGGTGCAGGTGCCCGCGGTCCCGTACTCCAATCCAAACAACTATGTCCGGTATTCGGGACGGCTGGCCGCCGAGCTGGCGAAGACCGAGCCGAACGGCGCGATCTGGGCCAACCAGTTCGACAACACCGCGAACCGGCAGGCCCATATCGAAACCACCGGCCCCGAGATCTGGGCACAGACCGACGGCCGCGTCGATGGCTTCATCTGCGCGGTGGGATCGGGCGGAACGCTTGCGGGCGTGGCGGCCGTGCTGCAGCCGAAAGGGGTCCGGATCGGACTGGCCGACCCCGAGGGCGCGGGCCTCTTCAAGATCTACACCGGGCAGGACAACCCTGGGAACTCGATCACCGAAGGGATCGGGCAAGGGCGGATCACCGCCAATCTCGAGGGCTTCACGCCCGACCGTGCCTGGCGCATCCCGGATGCCGAGGCGCTGACGCTGACTTTCGACCTGCTGGCCGAGGAAGGCTTGTGCCTCGGCGGCTCCTCCGGCGTGAACGTGGCCGGGGCGGTGCGCCTCGCGCGCGAGCTGGGGCCCGGGCATACCATCGTGACGATCCTGTGCGACTACGGGACGCGCTACCAGTCCAAGCTCTACAACCCCGACTTCCTCAAGGAGAAAGGGCTGCCGGTTCCCGCATGGCTTGACGCGCCGTCGCGCGCGGTGCCGGCGGTCTTCGAGACCGCATGATCCGATACCTGTTCAGCCGCCTGCTGGCGGCGCTCTTCGCCCTGTCCCTCGGCCTGTCGCTGGCCGTGGCCCAGACCCCGTCTGCCATCGACTACGACGCCTGGACGCGGCTCGCGGAACGGGCCGAGACGGTGATCGGCGCCGCCCGCGCCTCGACCCCGGCCTTCGAGGACCTGCGGGCCCAGCTGGTCGAGGCCCGGACGCAGTTCCAGGACGCGCAATCGACGAACGCCGACCGGATCCGGACGCTGCAGGAGCAGATCGCGGCGCTGGGGCCGGCCCCCGAGGGCGATGCGACCGAACCGCCGGAAATTGCGGCCCGCCGGGCGGAACTGACCCAGCAGCTTGCGACCGCACAGGCCCCGGTGCTGCGCGCGGACGAGGCCTATCGTCGGGCCGACGGCCTGATCCGGGAAATCGACGCGATCATCCGGGACCGCCAGACCGAGGAGGTGCTGGAGCTGACCGAAAGCCCGCTCCTGCCGACCTCGTGGTCCGACACCGTGACGGCGCTGAGCGGCACCGCGACGGCGATCTACACCGAGACCGCGACCGACCTGAACAACCCGATCCGGCAGGTGGAGTTGCAGCGCGACCTGCTGCAAACGGTGCTCTACCTCGTGCTGGCGCTGGCCGTCGTCCTGCGCGGACGGCGCTGGATGGAACGGCTGACGCTCTGGCTGACCTCCGCGAGCGGCCTGAGCCGGGGCCGGGCGGTCGCCGGGTTCGTGGTCTCGCTCGGCCAGATCGTCGTGCCCTATCTCGGGATCGTCGCGATGGTGGAGGCGGTGCAGGCCACCGGCCTCTTCGGCCTGCGCGGGGCGTTCGTGCTCGACCTCGTGCCGCCCTTCGCCCTGATCGTCTTTTCCAGCCGGTGGCTCGGGGGGCGGGTCTTCGGCGGGGCCGCACCCTTGATGACGCTTGGCCCGATCCAGCGCCGCGAGGGGCTGCTCTATGCCGCCATCCTCGGGGTGGTGCTGGGCCTCTACGACGCGGCCAACGCCCTGATGGCCTTCGAAAGCTATCCGCCCGGCGCGGTCTCGGTAATCCGCTCGGTGCTGGTCGTCACGGCGGCGGTGATGCTTCTGCGGCTGTCGATGATGCTGCGGTCGCTGGCGGACCGGCGCCTCCGGCAGGACGAGTCCGAGGGCGAGCCCGAAGACACCTTCGACCGGGCGGCGACCTTCCGCGACCGGCTGCTCGGGCTGCTGGCCCGCATCGGGCTGGCGATCTCGGTGCTTGCGCCCGCGGCGGCGGCCTTCGGCTATGTCCGGCTGGGCACCGCGATGGTCTTCCCGGCCATCGAAAGCCTCGCCCTGATCGCGCTCCTCGCAGTGCTGCACCGCATGACCCGCGAGGTCTATGCCGCCCTGCGGGGGCTCGATCTCGCCACGGCGCGGGAATCGCTCTTCCCGGTGCTCTTCGACATGGTCTTCCTCGTCCTGTCGATCCCGGTCTTCGCGCTGATCTGGGGCGCGCGGGTCTCTGACCTGACCGAGGTCTGGACACGGTTCCTCGCAGGCGTGTCGATCGGGGGGGCGCAGATCTCGCCCGCGGCCTTCCTGACCTTCGCGGTTGTCTTCGGGGCGCTCTACACCGTCACGCGGCTGGGCCAGAGCGCGCTGCGCACGACCGTTCTGCCCCGCACCAGGATCGATCCCGGCGGCCAGACCGCGCTGATCTCGGGGGTAGGATACCTCGGCATCTTCCTGTCGGCGGTGATCGCCATCACGACGGCGGGCATCGACCTGTCGAACCTCGCCCTTGTCGCCGGGGCACTGTCGGTCGGTATCGGTTTCGGCCTGCAGACCATCGTGTCGAACTTCGTCTCGGGCATCATCCTGCTGATCGAACGGCCGGTGGCGCAGGGCGACTGGATCGAGGTCAACGGCACCATGGGCATCGTCAAGGACATCTCGGTCCGCTCGACGACCATCGAGACCTTCGACAAGACCAATGTCATTCTGCCCAACGCCGACCTGATCTCGGGGGCGGTCACCAACTATACCCGCGGCACCAACCGGGCCGGGCGCATCATCCTGACGGTGGGCGTCGCCTATGGCACCGACACTCGCAAGGTCGAACAGATCCTGAAGGAGATCGCCGAGGCGCACCCGATGGTGTCGCTCAACCCCGGACCAATGATCGTTTTCCAAGGGTTCGGGGCGGACTCGCTCGACTTCGAGATGCGCTGCATCCTGCGTGACATCTCCTTCGGCCTCGGCACCCGGACCGAACTGAACCACGCCATTGCCGAACGCTTCGCGGCCGAGGGGATCGAGATCCCCTTCGCGCAGCGCGACATCTGGCTGCGCAACCCCGAGGCGCTGGCCGCCGGACGCCCGCAGGCGTCGGCGCCCGCGCCGGCGGCCCCCGATCCCGACCCGAACCCGGAGACCCCGCGATGACCCGCCTGCTGTTCCGTGAAGACGCCTACCTCCGCGGTGCCGAAACCCGCGTCGCCGGCCTGACCGAAACCGGGGCCGTGGTGCCCGAGGCCTCCGTCTTCTATCCGACCGGCGGCGGCCAGCCCGGCGATACCGGCGTGATCGTCTGGGACGGCGGGCAGGCCGAGGTCGTCGAGACGATCAAGAACGGCGACGGCGTCGCACTGGTCCTGACCGAGGGCACCGCTCCGCCGCCGGTGGGGGCGAGCCTCGGCATGACGCTCGACTGGACCCGCCGCCACGCGCACATGAGGGTGCATACCGCGCTGCACCTTCTGTCGGTCGTCATTCCGCTGCCGGTCTCGGGCGGCGCGATCGCGGCGGACAAGGGGCGGCTCGACTTCGACATGCCGGACGCGCCCGAGGACAAGCAGGCGCTGGAGGATGCCCTCAACGCCCTGATCGCGCGCGACCTGCCGGTGACCGAGGACTGGATCACCGACGCTGAGCTGGCCGCCAACCCGGGTCTCGTGAAGACGATGTCGGTGATGCCGCCGACCGGGCAGGGGCGCGTGCGCCTCGTCCGGATCGGCGCGGGGGCGGACCAGGTCGACCTGCAACCCTGCGGCGGCACCCATGTCGCCCGAACCGGCGAGATCGGCCCGGTGCGTCTCGGCAAGATCGAGAAGAAGGGCCGCCAGAACCGCCGCGTGACGGTTCTGCTCGCAGACTAGCGCCCGCCGTCCCCCAGCCCGCGCCGGACCCGCGCCGCGTGCAGGGCGAAGCTGTCCTCGAGGTCCCCGGCGATCTGTGCCGCATCGGACGGCAGGCGCGGCGCGAGCCATTCGCAGACCGCGTACCAGCCCGCCCGCAACATCGCATCGGCCACAGCAAGGCGGACCTCCGCGGGGGCCGGGCGGACCTCTTCCAGCAGCGCGTGGAAGGCCTGCGCCACCGAGCCCGTCGCCCCGGCCCGGAACAGGTCGTAGCCGCGCGGGTCCCGGATCAGGCGGCGTTCGAGGAAGTCGATCCCCTGCATCCCCGTCGTGCCTTCGTAGATCGCGGCGACGCGGATATCGCGCAGGGTCTGTTCCAGCGGCCAGTCCTTCGTGTAGCCCGCCCCGCCCAGCACCTGGATCCCGGCATTGGCGACGTCGAAGCCGATCTCCGCCCCGTGGGCCTTGGCCAGCGGCAGCAGGAACTGGGCCAGCGCCTGCGCGCCGTCATCCTCGGCCGCGCGGTCCATCAGCGCCGCAAGCTGCAGGACACAGGCCCGCAGAAGCTCGGTCTTGCCGCGCATCTCGGCCAGTTGGCGCGCCACATCGGGGTGCGTGGCGATGGCGACAGGGGGCACCGCCGGGTCGCCGCCCTGCAGGCGCTCGGAGGCATAGCGCTCGGCGATCTCGGTCGCGCGCGCCGCCGCCGCGAGGCCCTGGCAGGCCACCTGCAGCCGCATCATAGAGATCATCGTAAAGAGCTGCGGCAGCCCGCGCTCGGGCGTGCCGAGCAGGATGCCGCGCGATCCCTCGAACGAGAGCGCACAGGTGGGCGAGCCGTGCAGGCCCAGCTTTTCCTCGATCCGGATCAGCGAAATGCCGTTCGGGCGGCCATCGTCCAGCGTGCTGGGCACGAGGAACAGGCTCAGCCCCCGGCCGCCCGGCGCGTCGCCGGTCCGGGCCAGCAGGCAATGCCCGATGCGTGTCGTCAGGTCATGGTCGCCGTAGCTGATCCACTGCTTGGTGCCGGTGATCCGCCAGTCCGCCCCGTCCTGCGTCGCGCGGGTCCGCATCCGGCCCACGTCCGAGCCGGCATCCGCCTCCGAGATGCAGATCGTGGCCGCCCGCGTGCCCGCGATCAGCGCCGGGACCCAGTCGGCGGCCACCGCGTCCGGGGCGTGCTCGCTGAGCAGGACCGAGGCCGACGCCGTCGCCCCACAGACCATGCCGAAGCCGGGACAGGCCCGGTCGAACAGGGTGGTGGTCATCGCCTTCAGCACGATGGGCAGGGCCGAGCCGCCATGGGTCTCGGGCTGGTCGAGGCCGAGCCAGCCGCCCTCGGCCATCGCGGCCCAGGCCGCCTTGTAGCCCTCGGGCGTCTTCACGCGGCCGTCCTCGATCCGGCAGCCCTCCCGGTCCGCGACCGCGTCGAGCGGGGCGATCACCTCGTCGGCAAGGCGACCGGCGGCGTCGAGGATGCTGTCCAGCAACTCGGCATCGATCCCGGGCCGCGCGGCGTCGGGCATCGCGGCGAAGGCGGCGCGGAACCGGGCGATCTCCTGGTGGGACGACGGGATCATTTCGGGGCGAGCCGGGTCGCGCCATCGAGCCGGATGACCTCGCCGTTCAGGTAGTCCATCTCGACGATGAATTTCACGGTCCGCGCGAATTCCTCCGGATCGCCCAGCCGGGACGGGTAGGGGATGCCGGCGGCCAGCGCGGCCTGCGCGCTCTCGGGCAGGGTGCCGAGCAGCGGCGTCACGAAGATGCCCGGCGCGATGGTGTTCACCCGCAGGCCGAACCGGGCGAACTCCCGCGCCATTGGCAGTGCCAGCGCCACGATCCCGCCCTTCGACGCGGCATAGGCCGCCTGTCCGATCTGGCCCTCGAAGGCCGCGACCGAGGCGGTGTTGACGATCACGCCCGGCAGCCCCGCGTCGGACAGCCGCGCGGCGGCGAGGCGGCAGACGTTGAAGGTGCCGACAAGGTTGACGCCGATCACGCGCTGGAAGCTCGCCAGCGGCATCGGGCCCTCGCGCCCGACCACGCGGCCCGCGGTGCCTATCCCGGCGCAGTTGACGATGATCCGCGGCGGGCTGCCGGTGGCGTCGAGGGCCGCGGTGACGGCAGCCTCGTCCGTCACGTCGCCCGCCACCGCGACGCCGCCGATCTCGGCGGCGAGCGCCTCGGCCGCCGTGGCGTCGAGGTCGAAGACGATGACGGTCGCGCCGTTTTCGGCAAGGCAGCGCGCGGTCGCGGCGCCCAGCCCGGACGCGCCGCCGGTGACAAGCGCGGTGGTTCCCGAAATATCCATGGATCAGTTCGCCTCGTGTTGAGGGGTGGCCAGCAGGACGCCCGGTCCGCCCTCGTAGAGACGGGCGACCAGCGCCTTGCGGTGGCCCAGGACCGCGCGCTGGTTGACCGACCCCTTGTCGGTGACCTCGCCCGCGTTCAGGTCCAGCGGATCGGTCAGGACCAGCGCCCGGTCGATCCGGGTGGACGAGCCCGTGGCCCGCGCCGCGAACCGGGTGAGCCGGGCTTGCAGTTCCGCCACGACGCCCGGGTGCGCCCAGAGGGCCGCGTCGTCGAGCCCGGCCCCCTCGGGCACGAGGGCCTCGGCCGCCGCGCGGGACGGCACCAGCAGGGCGCCGAGGACGTCCTGCCCCTCGCCGGTGATCACGGCATCGCGCGCCAGACCGCCGAGGGCATCGACGAGGGCCGCGCGCAGCGCGCCCACGGCCACCCAGGTGCCGGTGTTCAGCTTGAAGTTCTCCGCGATCCGCCCGTCGAAGAAGAAGCCCTTCGAGGCGTCGCCGGGCACCGCGAAGCGCACCGCGTCGCCGAGCCGGTAGAAGCCTTCCTCGTCGAAGGCGGCGGCGGTCAGGGCCGGGTTGCGCCAGTAGCCCGGTGTGACCAGCGGCCCCTTCAGCCGCATCTCCAGCTTCTCGCCCACGGGCACCAGCTTGATCGTCACGCCCTTGGCCGGGATGCCGATGTTGCCCGGCACCTCCTGCTCCTCGGTGCACTTCAGGGCGAAGGGGGCCGTCTCGGTCGCGCCGAGGCCGGTGGTCAGCAGGGTGCGGGCGCCGGTGGTCCGCACCGACAGGGCCTTCAGGCCCTCCCAGGTATGTCCCGCCATGCCCGCGCCCGCGTACATCATCAGGCGCAACCGGCTGAAGAAGGTCTCGGCCAGCGCCGGCTCCTTTTCCATCGCGTCGATCAGCGCGTCGTAGCCCACCGGCACATTGAAGTACCAGGTCGGCCCGATCTCGCGCAGGTTGCGGATCGTCTCGGCGATGCCCTTCGGGCTGGGGTTGCCGCGATCGATGTAGAAGGTCCCGCCCGAATAGAGCGCCATGTTGAAGACCTTGTTGCCCGAGGCGACATGGTTCCACGGCGCCCAGTCCACGAAGACGGGCGGCTCGTCCTTCATGAAGGCATAGCAGTCCTGCACCATCTCCATGTTGGCGCAGAGCATCCGGTGCGTGGTGATGACCGCCTTGGGCGAGCCGGTGGTGCCCGAGGTGAAGAGGAACTTCGCCACGGTGTCCGGCATCACCGCCGCGGCGGCGGCCTCGGCCTCGGGCGTCGGGGCGGTGGCGGTCACGCTGTCCCAGGAGAGCACCCGGTAGCCGTCAAGCGTTCCGGTCGTGGCGATGACCGGGACGCTCGGGTCGATCACCTTCGCGATGGCCGGGCCGAAGGGACCGGTGTCCTCGACATAGATCGCACCGGGCGTGATCTGTCCGACAATGTCGGCGAGCTTCGGGAAATCTGGTCCGTGCAGCGCATAGGCGGGCGCGATGGCGGCCGACGGAATGCCGACATGCTGCGCGGCGAGCGCCGCGATGGCATGGTTCAGGCTGTTTGCCGACAGGATCAGCAGAGGCCGCTCGGCCGACAGGCCAAGTTCGAGCAGCGCGCTTCCGACCCGGCGTTGCAGTTGGGCCAGTTCCCCGAAGCTGACGGTGCGCCAGCCGCCGCCGACATCGTCGCGCTCGGCCATCCAGGTCCGGTCGGGGGCGACCTCCGCCCAGTGGTCGATGCGGTCGGACAGGCAGCGGGGGTAGGGGCCCAGCGGCTCGGCTTGCCAGACGAGGATCGTTCCGTCCGCCCGGGTTTCCTGCCGCACATCCGCGTCCCAAAGCTTCACCGGGCGTACTCCGGTCATGGCGCGATCTCCTCCCCCTCGGCCAAACTCTCCACATGGAGATAGTTTACGCAGAAACAATTCGCAATTATAGAATCAGGGGACGACCGGGGAGAACGACGTGACAGACGACCAGACCACAGACCTCGTCACCTACAGGCTCGACGGTGAGGTCGCGATCATTGCCCTGAACCGGCCCGAGAAGCGCAACGCGATCAGCGACCGGGTCGTGGAGCGGCTAAATGAGGCGGTTCTGCGTGCCACGGCCGAAGCGAAAGCCGGCGTGATCCATGGCCACGGCGCGCATTTCTGTGCCGGGCTCGACCTGTCGGAACATGCCGAGAAGCCGCTTTTCGACGCGGTCAAGGGATCGCGCCGCTGGCACGTCATCTTCGATCACATCGAGCGGGGCAGCATCCCCTTCGTCTCGGCCCTGACCGGGGCAACGGTGGGTGGCGGTTTCGAACTGGCCGCGTCCACCCATGTGCGCGTGGCGGATCGCAGCGCCTTCTTCGCGCTCCCCGAGGGCAGCCGGGGCATATTCGTCGGCGGGGGCGGCTCCGTCCGGATCGCCCGGCTGATCGGTCCCGCTCGGATGGGCGACATGATGCTGACCGGCCGTGTGCTGAATGCCGACGCGATGGAGCGCTGGGGCGGCGTCACCTATGTCGTCGGCGAGGGCCAGGCGCTGGCAAAGGCCGTCGAGGTCGCCCGCCGCATGGCCGAGAACGCCGAGTTCACCAATTACGCCATCATCAATGCGCTGCCCCGGATCGCCGACATGTCCTCGGAGGACGGGCTCTTCACCGAGAGCATGGTCTCCGCGCTGGCGACCATGACGGATGACGCGAAGGACCGGCTGCGGGCCTTCCTCGAGAAGCGGGCCGCCAAGGTGGTCGCGCCGGGGGGCGACTGATGCGCCCTGAACTGGCCGGGTCCGCAGACGAACGGGTGTCGCTGGGCGAGCTGTCCACGTCGCTCGGCTTCCTGCTCCGGCTGTCGCAGGTGAAGAACTTCGAACGCTTCTACGAGGCATTCGGCGAAAGCAACCTGCGGCCCGGCGAGTTCTCGGTGCTCTGGGTGATCGGGCGCAACCCGGGTGTGCGGCAAGGGCTTCTGGCGGACACGCTCGGCATCAAGCCCGCGCAGATGACCAAGACGGTTCGGCGTCTCGAGGACCAGGGCCGGGTCCGGCGGGTGATCCCCGACCATGACCGCCGTTCCGTCCGGCTGTTCCTCACCCGCAGCGCCGAGGCGTTCATCGAGGAGCACCGCGACGCGGTCTTCGGGCAGGACGCCTATCACAAGCACGGGCTGAGCGAGGTGGAATGCCGCCAGCTCGCCCAACTGCTCCGCCGCTACGCGGGGCTCGACCGCGAGGCAGGACAATGAACATCGACGATCTGGTTGCCATCGACATCCACACCCACGCCGAGGAGCCGTGCTGCGGCCCCCGCGACGATGGCTATGACGAGTTCCAGGCCGGCATGGCCAACTACTTTCGCAACCCGGCAGGGGCGGAGGGGATGCTGCCCTCGGTCCAGCAGACCGCCGCCTATTTCCGCGAGCGCCGGATCGGGGCGGTGATCTTCCCGGTCGACGCCGAGCGCGAGACCGGGTTCCGCCGCTACTCGAACGAGGAGGTCGCCCGGATCGCGGCCGAGAACAGCGATATCCTGATCCCCTTCGCCAGCATCGATCCGGCCAAGGGCAAGGCCGGCGCCCGCGAGGCGCGGCGGCTGGTGCGCGAGTTCGGTGTGAAGGGCTTCAAGTTCCACCCGACCATGCAGGGCTTCTACCCGAACGAACGCTGGGCCTACCCGCTCTACGAGGCGATTGCCGAGGAGGGCGCGATCATGCTCTTCCACTCGGGCCAGACCGGGGTCGGCAGCGGCATGCGCGGCGGCATGGGGATGCGGCTGAAGTATTCGAACCCCGTGCACGTCGACGACGTCGCGGTGGATTTCCCGGACACCACCATCATCCTGGCGCACCCGTCCTTCCCCTGGACCGAGGAAGGGCTGATGGTCGCCCAGCACAAGCCCAACGTCTATATCGACATGTCCGGCTGGTCGCCGAAGTACTTTCCGCCGATCTTCGTGCGCTACGCCAACTCGATCCTGAAGAAGAAGATGCTGTTCGGCTCGGACTGGCCGGCCATCACCCCGGACCGCTGGATCGCGGATTTCGAGACACTGGACATCAAGGAGGAGGTGCGCCCGCTGATCCTGAAGGAGAACGCGGCGCGGATCCTGAAACTCTGATCGGAATTCATCTAGGGAGGAAACACAGATGAAGACGACGACCACTCTCACGGCTCTTCTTGCCGCAGGAGCGATCGCAGCCGGGGCAGCCTCTGCCCAGGACCTGCGCCTCGCCCCGGCGGCCCCGCCCGCCCACCCGGCGAGCTACATGTACCAGAACTTCGCCACCTACCTCGACAAGGAGTCCGGCGGCGCCATGACCACGACGATCATGGGCCCCGAGGTCGTGGCGCTGCCCCAGATGGCCGACGCGCTGCAGTCGGGTCTGGCCGACATCGGCAACTCGCTGCCGCTCTACTTCGCGGCGGACTTCCCGCTGACCGGCATCGCGGGCGACATGGCCCTGCTCGGCCGCAACCCGCATGCCATGGCGCTGGCGATGACCGAGTGGGTGGTGAACTGCGGCCCCTGCCAGGACGAGTACAAGGCCTTCGGCGGCGTGTTCCTCGGGGCCGGGTCGTCGGACGTCTACGGCCTGATCACCACCAAGCCGGTCAACTCGCCGGCGGACCTGCAGGGCCTGCGCCTGCGCTCCGGCGGCGCGCCCTATTCCCGCTGGGCCGAGCATTTCGGCGCCACCGGTGTGCCGATGGGCGTGGGTGACACGTTCGAAGCGCTCAGCCAGGGCACCATCGACGGCACCATGGCGTCGATCGTCGACATGCTGTCGTTCCGTCTGATCGACGTCGCGACGCACTTCAACACGGTTCCGATCGGCACCTACCACGCGACCTCGAACTTCACCGTGGCCCTGCCGAAGTGGGAGTCGTTCTCGACCGAGGAGCGCGCCACCATCGCCCGCGCCGCGAACCGGGCGAACTTCGACCTGACCGACCGCTGGGGCTTCCAGCTGCCGGCCGCCG
>JAUIAU010000163.1 GCA_030425185.1 Alphaproteobacteria bacterium | reverse complement strand
TCCGCCGAGATCACGAAGCCCGAGCCCAGCGCGTTCGAGCGCCGCTGCGGGCGCTCGCCCTGGCGGCCCTGCTGGCGGTCCATGAAGTCGCGAAAGAAGTCCTCGAGCGGGCTGCCTTCGGGAACCATGGGCTGCGGGCCGGTGGGCGCGGCGACCATCGTCGAGGTGGTGATGTTGACGACCGCCGGGCTGACGCGCTCGGCAAGGTCGGCAAAGCTGCCGGGCATGTCGCGCGCCGCGGCGGCAAGGGTCTGCGCAAGGACGAGCGCGAGGCCGACAACGAGCGCGAGCAGGCCGCGCAGGGCGGCGGGGCGCTCGGGAGTGAGGGTGAGTGCACGTGAGGTCACGATCCGGGTCCTCCTTGAAATCACGTCGGACATCTGTCCTGCCCCTCCATATTCGACCTGAACCGCCGCAGTTCAACGGCCCCGACGCCAAACCCTGTCACATCGGTGTGACGGTCCGCGACCGGGCGGGCGCGCCGCCCCCCTTCTTCTTGGGCGAAATACTCCGGGGGGCGCGCGCCCGCACGGGCGCGCGGCGGGGGGCAGAGCCCCCCGTCCGGCCTGCGGCCAGAGCGCTCCGCGCAGGGAGTATTTGGGCCAGGAAGAAGCGGGGGCGGCCTTACCAGCCCCACAGCCGCAGCAGGAACAGAAGCCCGATCCCGGCGGCGGCGGACGTCAGGCCGAGCGCGCGGCGGCGGTCGCGCGGCATCTCGGCGAGCGCGCGCAGCACCTCCTCGAACCGGTTCGGCAGGAGCGCCAGCACGAGCCCCTCGATCACGAGGACGAGCGCGAGGGCGGCGAGAAAGGTCATGGGTGTCCCCCGGACAGCAGGACGGGGCCCCGGTCGGGGGCCCCGTCGATCCGGTCGGTACCGGTCAGTTCGAGGCGGCCGGCGGCACGCCCGGGGCCGCGCGCGGCGTCGGGTCGAGGCCGTTGCTGCCCGACAGGTAGTCGAAGAACTCGCTGTCCGGGCTGATGACCATCGTCGAGTTGCTGCCCTTCAGCGCCCGCTCGTAGGCCGTCATCGAGCGGTAGAACTCGAAGAAGCCGGGGTCCTGGCTGAACGCCTGCGCGAAGATCCCGTTGCGCTGCGCGTCGGCTTCGCCTCGGGTGATCTCTGCCTCGCGCCGCGCGTCGGAGGTCAGCTCGACCACCGTCCGGTCGGCCTGCGCCCGGACCCGCTGCGCGGCTTCCTCGCCGCGGGCGATCTCGTCTGCCGCCTCGCGCTCGCGCTCGGCCCGCATCCGGGCGAAGGTCGCGTCGAGGTTCTGCGCCGGCAGGTTGGTCTGCTTCAGGCGGACGTCCAGCACCTCGATGCCCAGCGGCATGGCGCGTTCCCTGGCCTGCGCGGTGATCCGCGAGGTCAGGACCGAACGGTCTTCCGACAGGATGGTGTTCGAGGTCACGCCGTCCGAACCGAGCACGGCCCGGATCTGCGCGTTGAGGATGCCCTCGAGCCGGTCCTCCGCGGCGCGCACGCCGCCGACGCCGACCGCCTGCCGGAACTGGACCACGTCGTTGATCCGGTAGCGGGCGAAGGCATCGACCACGAGACGCCGGTCATCCGAGGGCGTGACCTCGGTCGGCTGGGTGTCGAGCGACAGGATGCGGTCGTCGTAGCGCACGACTTCCTGGATGAACGGGATCTTGAAGCCGAGGCCCGGCTCCTCCTTCACGGCGTTGATCTGGCCGAACTGGAGGACGAGGACCTTCTCGCGCTCGTCCACGATGTAGATCGAGCTGAGACCGAGCGCGCCGAGGATCACGATGACGGGCAGGAGAAGAGTTGTCTTTTTCATCAGTTGCTGCTCCCCCGGCGAAGTTCATTGAGCGGCAGGTAGGGGACCACCCCGTTGCCGTTTCCGTTCCCGGTGTCGCTGTCGAGAATGATCTTGTCGACGTCGCCCAGCACCCGCTCCATCGTCTCGAGGTAGAGACGCTTGCGGGTCACTTCCGGCGCGCCCTGATACTCGGCCAGAACCGCGAGGAAGCGGGCCGCTTCACCCTCGGCCTCGTTCACGACCTGTGCACGGTAGGCTTCCGCCTCCTCGAGGAGCTGCGCCGCCTCACCGCGGGCGCCCGCGAGCACCCGGTTGGCATAGGCGTCGGCCTGCCGCTCGAGCCGGTCGCGTTCCTGTTCGGCCGCCTGCACGTCGC
>JAUIAU010000055.1 GCA_030425185.1 Alphaproteobacteria bacterium | reverse complement strand
CAAGGTCTCGCAACCCAAACCTTTTCCGAAGATCGGCGATGACCGCCAGCGTCACCGCCGGCCGCGCGCTGCGCTACGCCGGAGGCTCCGCGCGCGGCCTCCTACACCACCACCCGGGACACTGCCTGCGCTTAACTGAAAATCGGGACACACAATTCGTTAAGTATTGCGAAACATTGAGGCGCGTTTTGGGCGCCTCGACTGGTGATTGTGACCGGAAGGTGAACGACCCGGTTCGGATTCTGGCGGTCGCGCCGGGTCAGCGCAGGGCCCGGCCCTTGACGATGGCATCGGGGCCGAACCGGGCACGGATCGCGTCGGCGGCGCGTTCGGCAGCGCTGCGGCGGGCGGCTTCGGGGTCGAGCAGGTCGTCCATGCGGTCGGCGCCGGTCGCTTCGGTGATGTCCGACAGGCCGACGCCCAGCAGCCGGAACGGACCGGGGTCGGTCACGTGGTCGAGCAGGCCGCGCGCGGTGCGGTAGAGCGTATCGGCCAGCTGGGTCGGCTGCGGCAGCGTGACCCGCCGGCTGAGGATCCGGTGGTCGTGGCGCTTGAGCTTCAGGGTCACGACGCGGCCGGCCTTGTTCTGGGCCTTGGCGCGGCTGGCGGTCTTCTCGGCCATGCGCCACAGGTGGCCGTCGAGCAGGCTCGGGTCGGCCGTGTCCTCGCCGAAGGTCGTTTCGTTCGAGATCGATTTCACCGGCTCGCGGGCATCGACGCGGCGGTTGTCCTCGCCGCGCGCAAGGTGCCAGAGCCGGTCGCCCATGCCGCCGAACCGCGCCACCAGATCGTCCCGCTCCCAGCGGCGCAGATCGGTGAAAGTGCGGATGCCGGCCCGTTCGAGCGACTCGGTCAGTGCCGGACCGACGCCCCAGATCAGCCGGACCGGTTTCGGGGCGAGAAACGCCATCGTCTCGGCCCGCCCGATCACGGCAAAGCCGCGCGGCTTGTCGAGGTCGGAGGCGATCTTGGCGAGGAACTTGTTGTGCGAGAGGCCGATGGAGCCGGTCAGGCCCAGTTCGTCTTGCATCCGCCGGACCAGTTTCGCCAGCAACACCGCCGGGGGCGCGCCGTGCAGCCGGGCGGTGCCGCCGAGGTCGAGGAACGCTTCGTCGAGCGACAGCGGCTGCACCGACGGGGTGAGCTCGTCCATCATCGCGCGGATCGCCTTCGAAGCGGCGACATAGGCCTCGAAGCGCGGTTTCAGGACCACAGCGTCGGGACAGAGCTTCAGTGCCTGGAACATCGGCATCGCCGATTTCACGCCCCGGATCCGCGCGACGTAGCAGGCGGTCGAGACCACCCCGCGCCGGCCACCGCCGATGATCACCGGCTTGTCGGCGAGGCTCGGGTCGTCGCGCTTCTCGACCGACGCGTAGAACGCGTCGCAGTCCATGTGGGCGATCGTCAGGTCGAACAGTTCGGGATGCGACAGGACACGCGGGCGGCGGCAGGCCGGGCAGCGGGTGCCGGCGTCGAACACGTGGAAGCAGTCGCGGCACAGGGCGGGCATGAAGCGAGGATACGCCTGCGCCCGGGGGCTGTCACGCGGGTGCCCTGCGCTTTTCCGCTTCCCCGGGTCGTGCGGAACGGGGCAGAGTAAAGGCCGGAGATGTCCGTGTTGGAGGGCCAGAGATGCCGCCGGAATTCAGTTTCTTCATCGGGGACAACCTCGTGCTGCTCCTGCTGGCAGGATTCCTCATCCTGTGCGTCTATCTCGCGGTGCGGATCGTGCCGCAGTCCGAACAGCACGTCGTCGAGCGCTTCGGGCGGCTGCGCAGCGTTCTGGGGCCGGGAATCAACTTCATCGTGCCCTTCCTCGACCGCGTTGCGCATGAGGTCTCGATTCTCGAACGGCAGCTTCCGACCGCGAAGCAGGACGCGATCACCAGCGACAACGTGCTGGTGCAGGTCGATACCTCGGTCTTCTACCGCATCCTGCAACCGGAAAAGACGGTCTATCGCATCCGCGATGTCGATGCCGCCATCGCGACCACCGTCGCGGGGATCGTGCGGGCCGAGATCGGCAAGATGGAACTGGACCAGGTTCAGTCGAACCGGAACGAACTGATCAAGCAGATCAAGCATCTGGTCGAGGACGCGGTCGATGACTGGGGGATCGAGGTCACGCGGGCCGAGATCCTCGACGTGAATCTCGACCAGGCGACCCGCGACGCGATGCTGCAACAGCTGAACGCCGAGCGCGAGCGCCGCGCCGCCGTGACCCGCGCCGAAGGGCAGCGGCGCGCGGTTGAACTGGCCGCGGATGCCGAGCTCTATGCCGCCAAGCAGGCCGCCGAAGCGCGGCGCATCCAGGCCGACGCCGAAGCCTATGCGACCAAGGTCGTGGCCGAGGCGATTGCCGAGAACGGGATCGAGGCCGCGCAGTACCAGGTGGCGCTGAAGCAGGTCGAGGGGATCGGCAAGATCGGGGCCGGCAGCGGCACCCAGACGATCCTGTTGCCCGCCGACGCGGTCGAGGCCTTCGGCAAGGCCTTCGGGATGCTGAAGGGACGCGGCTGATGTGGTGGCAGGAATACTGGGCGTGGCTCGCCGCCGCGCTTGTGCTGGCGATTCTCGAGATCCTGCTGCCGATCAACGTGCTTCTGGGATTCGCGCTCGGCGCCGGTGCGGTCGGGGCCGGGCTGTTTCTGGGGGTGCTGGGGGCCTCGCTGCCGGCGTTGCTGGTGGTGTTCGGCGCGGTCTCGCTGGTGGCCTGGCTGGTCCTGCGGCGCCTGCTGGGGGTGCGGGCCGAGCAGGTCCGCCGGATCGACCACGACATCAACCAGGACTGAGTCGTCACCCGACCCCGGCTTGCCCCAGGGCGCCCCACAAAAAGGATTGATGCATCAGAGAGTCAGGTTACGAATTTGGGTATTCGTAACTGATTGGAGTGTCATCAATGATCCTGAAGGGTCTTTCGGCCGTTCTTGCCGGCGCCTTTCTTCTTTTCAGCCTGCCCGGCCCCGCGCGGGCGCAAACCGTCGATGTCTGGGGCCTGCAGGCCTATGGCGACGTCTGCCGCATCTCGTTCGACCGCTCACCCGTGGCGGCGGGCATATTCGCGGTCGTTCAGCATGACATGGGGTGTCTCGGCGGCCTCGATAACATCAGCGGCTGGTCGGCCAACAACGGCGGCCAGTCGATCCTGCTCTACACCACGGCCTTCGGAACGACGGTGGTCGGACGGCTCGATCGCGAGGCGAACGGAAACTACACGGGCATCGTCGATGACGGGACACCGGTATCGATGGTCTTCATGGGGCAGCTGACCATGAACGCAGCGCCGACCCCGCAGCCGCCTGTCTTCGGCGGTACGCTGGGCGGCGGCTCGACCGAGGCGCGCGCCTGCCGCCGCTACTACGGCACGGCGACCTGTGCCGATCCCTATGACATCGGGAAGCCGCCGATGCAGAATTTCCGGGGCTCTCTCGAAACCCTCACCCGGATGAACGTGCGGTTCATGCGGACGGTGGACAGCTCGATCGTCGGCACGATCGACGCCGGGATGTGCGTCGAGGTGCGCGACTGCATGACCGGGTTCAACCGGGATCAGCTCTGGTGCGAGGTGCGGGTCAACGACCGGACCGGCTGGATGCTGAAGGAAGACGCGGACTTCGTCTATTCCCGCAACAGCTGCGGCTGAGCCGCGCGCCGGAACAGGCCGAAGACGACCGGCAGGGTCACGAGGTACATCGTGACCCCGTAGACCGCCGAGGGCAGCGCCGCGCCCTCGGCCCCCGGCAGGGCGACGAGCAGACCCGCGACGGTGATGCCGAGTGTGCCGTTCTGCACGCCGCCCTCGATCGAGATGGCGCGGGCCGAGTCGGGGCCGAGCCCGACGAGCCGGGCCAGACCGTAGCCCGCCGCGAGCAGGACAAGGTTCAGCACGACGAGGATCGGGCCGAGCGCCGCGATATTGCCGGCGAAGAGCGACCAGTTCGACGCCAGTGCGCCGAGCAGGATGACGGTGAAGAGTACCGCGCCGAGCACCCGCGCGGGGACCTCCAGTCGCGCCGTCAGGGCAGGGGCCACCGCGCGCAGGGCCATCCCGAGCAGAACCGGGACCAGCGTGATCGCCACCATGGCAAGGCCGAGCGACGTGACGTTTACCGCCCCGGGGGCCGTGCCGAGGAAATGCCCCGCCGCGAGCGCGACGAAGATCGGCAGGGTGACGACGGACACGAGGCTGATGACCCCGGTCAGCGAGATCGACAGCGCAAGGTCGCCGCCCGCCCAGCGGGTCAGCATGTTGGTGGTCACGCCGCCGGGACAGAACGCCAGCAGCATCACCCCGAAGGCGAGGCCGGGCGGCAGGGGGAACAGGCTGAGCAGGGCGAAAGCCGTCAGCGGCAGTACCACGAGTTGGGCGACCGCCCCGGTCAGGAAGGCGCGCGGGCGCGCGGCGACGCGACCGAAATCGGCGGGGGCGAGGCCGAGGCCCAGCGTGAACATGATGATCGCCAGGGCGAGCGGCAATCCGACGGTCAGCAGCATGGGCGGTCTCCCCGGACAGTGTTCCGGGGAGTGTAGCAGGCGGGACGGATCAGGCCAGTTCCGCGCGGATCGCCAGCGCGGCGGCGCGGGGATCCTCGGCCTGCCAGACCGGGCGGCCGACCACAATGTGATCGGCGCCGGCCGCGATTGCCCCCTTCGGCGTCGCGACGCGCTTCTGGTCCCCCAGCGCGGCCCCGTCCGGACGGACGCCCGGCGTGACGATCAGGCGGCCGGCGGCCTCGGGCAGGGCGCGGATCAGGGCGGCTTCCTGCGGGCTGGCGATGACGCCGTCGGCCCCGGCCTCGAACGCGCGGGCGGCGCGGGTCACCACGAGGTCGGCCACGTCGCCGGGCGGCATCAGGCAGGCGTCGAGGTCGGCGCGGTCGAGCGAGGTCAGGATCGTGACGGCGAGGATCTTCAGGTCCTTGCCTGCCGCGCCCTTCTTGGCGGCGCGGACCACGTGCGGGTCGCCGTGCACGGTCAGGAAATCGAGATCGTACTGCGCCAGACCGCGCACCGCCGCCTCGACTGTCGCGCCGATGTCGAAGAGCTTCATGTCGAGGAAGATGCGCTTGCCGTGTTCCTGCTTCAGCTCGTTGGCGAGCGCCAGCCCGCCGCCGGTCAGCATGCCGAGGCCGATCTTGTAGAACGAGACGGCATCGCCGAGCCGCTCGGCCAGCTGCAGCCCCTCGAGGGCATTCGGCACGTCGAGGGCGACGATCAGGCGGTCATCGGACATCGGGATACCTCCGGAGGTTTGCGCCCGTGTGCGGGCTGGACGGGCGCAGGTCAAGGTGCCCGGCGCAGCGGCCCCCCTGTGACACATCCGACACAGGGACCTCTTGCGCGTCCACAGGCGCCCCCCCATCTGAAAATCGAGGCCCGGACGGGACCGTGCCGCGCAGCGGGCGGTTCCGGAAATGGGCGCTTATTGAAAGGAGAGACCGATGAACCTGGACAAGTTCACGGAGCGGTCGCGCGGCTTCCTTCAGGCCGGCCAGACCATCGCGATGCGAGAAGGCCACCAGCGCCTCGTGCCCGAGCATCTACTGAAGGCGATCATGGATGATCCCGAGGGTCTGGCCTCGAACCTGATCCAGCGCTCGGGCGGTGCCCCGGAGCGCGTGAAGCAGGCCGTGGACATGGCGGTCTCGCGGCTGCCCAAGGTCTCGGGCGGCGGCGGACAGGTCTACATGGACGGCACGCTGGGCCGGGTCATCGACGAGGCCGAGACGCTGGCGAAGAAGGCCGGGGACAGCTTCGTGCCGGTGGAACGGGTGCTGATGGCGCTGGCCATGGTGCCGTCCGAGGCGAAGAAGGCGATGGAGGCCGGTGCCGTCAACGCGCAGGCGCTGAACGCCGCGATCAACGACATCCGCAAGGGCCGCACCGCCGACACCGCGAGCGCGGAAGAGGGGTACGAAGCCCTGAAGAAATACGCGCTTGATCTGACCGAGCGCGCCCGCGAGGGCAAGATCGACCCGATCATCGGCCGGGACGAGGAAATCCGCCGCGCCATGCAGGTGCTGTCGCGGCGCACCAAGAACAACCCGGTGCTGATCGGCGAGCCGGGCGTCGGCAAGACCGCCATCGCGGAGGGTCTGGCGCTGCGCATCGTCAACGGCGACGTGCCCGAGAGCCTGAAGAACAAGCGGCTGATGGCGCTCGACATGGGCGCGCTGATTGCGGGCGCGAAGTACCGAGGCGAGTTCGAGGAACGGCTGAAGTCGATCCTGTCCGAGATCACCGCCGCGGCGGGCGAGATCATCCTGTTCATCGACGAGATGCACATGCTGGTCGGTGCGGGCAAGACCGACGGCGCGATGGACGCCGCGAACCTGATCAAGCCGGCGCTGGCGCGGGGCGAGTTGCACTGCGTGGGGGCGACCACGCTCGACGAGTACCGCAAGCACGTCGAGAAGGACGCGGCGCTGGCGCGGCGGTTCCAGCCCGTGATGGTCGAGGAACCGACGGTCGAGGACACCATCTCGATCCTGCGCGGCATCAAGGAGAAGTACGAGCTTCACCACGGCGTGCGCATCTCGGACAGCGCGCTGGTGGCGGCGGCCACGCTGAGCCATCGCTACATCACCGACCGGTTCCTGCCGGACAAGGCCATCGACCTGATGGACGAGGCCGCGAGCCGTCTGCGGATGGAAGTGGACAGCAAGCCCGAGGAGCTGGACGCGCTCGACCGCGAGATCCTGCAGAAGCAGATCGAGGCGGAAGCCCTGAAGAAGGAGGACGACGCCGCGTCCAAGGACCGGCTGTCGAAGCTCGAGCGCGAGCTGGCCGACCTCCAGCAGCACAGCGCTGAAATGACCGCGCGCTGGCAGGCCGAGCGAGACAAGCTGGAAAGCGCGCGCGGCCTCAAGGAAGAGCTGGACCGGGCACGGGCCGAACTGGACCAGGCCAAGCGTGCGGGCGACCTCGCGCGGGCGGGCGAGCTCAGCTACGGCGTGATCCCCGGGCTGGAAAAGCGCCTGTCCGATGCCGAGTCGCGCGACGAGGGCGTCATGGTCGAGGAGGCGGTCCGCCCCGAGCAGATCGCGCAGGTGGTCGAGCGCTGGACCGGCATTCCGACCTCGAAGATGCTGGAAGGCGAGCGCGAGAAGCTCCTGAAGATGGAAGAGGAGCTGGGCAAGCGGGTCATCGGCCAGCGCGCCGCGGTCACGGCGGTCGCCAACGCGGTGCGCCGGGCACGGGCAGGTCTGAACGACGAGAACCGGCCGCTGGGCTCGTTCCTGTTCCTCGGCCCGACCGGGGTCGGCAAGACCGAGCTCACCAAGGCGGTGGCGGAGTACCTGTTCGACGACGACAGCGCGATGGTCCGGATCGACATGTCCGAGTTCATGGAGAAGCACGCGGTTGCCCGGCTGATCGGCGCTCCGCCCGGCTACGTGGGCTATGACGAAGGCGGCGTCCTGACCGAGGCGGTGCGCCGCAGGCCCTACCAGGTCGTGCTGTTCGACGAGGTCGAGAAGGCGCACCCGGATGTCTTCAACGTGCTGCTGCAGGTGTTGGACGACGGCGTGCTGACCGACGGTCAGGGCCGCACGGTGGACTTCAAGCAGACGCTGATCGTGCTGACGTCGAACCTCGGGTCGCAGGCGCTGAGCCAGTTGCCGGAGGGCGGGGACTCGGCCCGCGCCCGGCACGAGGTGATGGAGGCGGTCCGGGCGCATTTCCGGCCCGAGTTCCTGAACCGGCTGGACGAGACGATCATCTTCGACCGCCTCAGCCGCGCCGACATGGACGGGATCGTGACGATCCAGCTCCGGCGGCTGGAGAAACGGCTGGCGGCGCGGCAGATCACGCTCGATCTGGACGCGACTGCCCGTACCTGGCTGGCCGACGAGGGCTACGACCCGGTGTTCGGGGCGCGGCCGCTGAAGCGGGTCATCCAGCGCGCGCTGCAGGACCAGCTGGCCGAGATGATCCTCGCCGGGGACGTCGTCGATGGCGACACGGTGAAGGTCAGTGCCGGCGTCGACGGGCTGATCGTGGGCGGGCGTGTCTCGTCCTCTAAACGGCAGCCGCCCGAAGAAGCGGTTCTGCACTGAGACCTGGCGGCGGGGGGCTTCGGCCCCCCGTTTCCGTCAGGGGGCCTGGTCCGGCCTTCGGGCGATCAGGAAGCTCGCCGCGGACTTGCCCTCCGGGCGCCAGCGGGTGGTGATGCGGAACCCTTCTGCCTCGATCCAGCCTGCGAGTTGCGCCTCGGTGAAGAAGCTGAGCGGCGGCAGCAGGCCCACGGCGCGGCCCAGCGGCGCAACGAAGCGCAGCGCGGGCAGGATGTCGCCCATGCAGGCCGTCGAGGACACGAACCAGCCGCCGGGTTTCAGCATGCCGTGGATGCGGGCGATGGCGGCGCGCGGATCGTCGAGCAGGTGCAGCAGCGACAGCGCGAGGATCATGTCGGCCCCGTCGTCCGGGGCCTGAAACGTCTCGAGCGTGCCTTCGACGAAGGTGAGGTTCGGGAAGTCCTGCCCCTTGGCCCGGGCGTAGTCGAGCATCGCGGCGGAGACATCGACACCGGTATAGTGCGCGGCATGGGGCGCGTGGCGCACCGCCGTGCTGCCGGTGCCGCAGCCGAATTCGATCACCGTCATGTCGGGGCGCATCAGGGCCTGGGACTCGGCCAGCTTGCGCTCGTAGGTGGCCTCGTCCGAGATCGGCGAGGCCGCGTACTTGCGCGCGATGCGGTTCCAGAACCGGGCCGGGTCGCGGGTCATCGCCTCAGACCCGCAGGGCGGGCAGGCCGATCCCGGTCGACTCGAAGCCGCCGTCCGAGGCGATGACCTGCCCGGTGATGTAGCTGGCCTTGTCCGAGCAGAGAAAGGCGATGACCTGGCCGATCTCGGCTTCCGAGCCGTAGCGGTTCAGCGGGATCGCGTCGTGATAGGCGGCGATGATCTCGGGGCTGTGGACGGCCATCGCGAGCTTGGTGCGCACCGGACCCGGGCAGACGCAGTTCGCGCGGATGCCGTACTCGCCCAGCTCGGCGGCCTGTTGCTTGGTGATGTGGATGACGGAGGCTTTCGACGTACCGTACGCCACCCGCAGGGTCGAGGCGCGCAGTCCCGAGATCGAGGCGATGTTGACGATCCCGCCGCGCGTTTCCTTCAGGGCCGGGATGCAGGCCTGGCTGACGAGGAACACGCCGTCGAGGTTGGTCGCCATCACGGTGCGCCAGCGCTCGAAGGTGGTCTCTTCGATCGGGCCGAAATCGGCGACGCCCGCGTTGTTCACCAGCGCGTCGATCCGGCCGAGACCGCTGAGAACGGTGGTCACCATCGCGTCGACCTGGGCGGGGTCCGAGACGTCGCAGACCACCGGCAGGACGCCGTCGAGCTGCGCGGATTCGTCCGCCAGCGCCTCGGCATCGCGGTCGATCATGGCGACACGCCAGCCTTCGGCGAGGAAGAGCTTCGTGGTCGCCAGTCCGATGCCGCGCGCGGCACCCGTCACGAGGGCGGTCTTGTCGGTCATGGGGTCCTCCTTGTTCCGGGGGCACTCTGGCCGGGGTTTCTGTTCGGGGGAAGAGCGGACACAGGAAAAGGGACGGCCCCGCCCTTGGGGAAGGCGGGGCCGTCTGCTGCCGGTGGGGAGGACCCTCGGGTCAGTGCGGCAGCAGGACCTTGTCGATCACGTGGATCAGGCCGTTCGAGGCCGCGATGTTGGCCGTCGTGACGCGGGTCGAGCGGTTCAGGTGAACGCTGCCCGACCGGCCGTCGGACAGGATCGACGAGCCTTCGACGGTGATGAGGCGGCCGTAGTTGTTCAGCAGCAGGCTGGCGTCATAGCGGCCGGCCAGCACGTGATAGGTCAGGATGCGGGTCAGTTCGGCGCGGTTCTCCGGGCGCAGCAGGCGCTCGACCGTGCCGTGGGGCAGGGCCGCGAAGGCCGCGTTCGTCGGCGCGAAGACGGTGAACGGGCCCTTGCCCTTGAGAGTATCGACCAGACCGGCGGTGCTGACCGCGGTCACGAGGGTCGAGAAGTCGGGGTTGGATGCCGCGATATCGACGATATCGGCCGGACCCATTGCCAGCGCGGGCGCGGCGAAAGCACTGCCGAGACCGGCTGCGGTGGCGGTGGCAAGGAAATGGCGGCGATGCATGGTGTCCTCCTGTCGTGAACGGGTGGGACGAAAGAAATGGGGCGCGGCTTTCACGCCGCGCCCCGCGAGGATCTTACATCGACGGCAGGATCACGGTGTCGATGACATGGATGACGCCGTTCGACGCCTCGATGTCCGCCGCAACCACGTTGGCGCCGTTCACGGTCACGCCGTTCATGGTGCCGATGGTGACGTCCGAGCCCTCGACGGTGGTGGCCATCATGCCGTCCGACAGGTCGGTCGACATCACCTTGCCCGGCACGACGTGGTAGGTGAGGATCTTGGTCAGCGCCGGAATGTCGTTCAGCAGGCCCTCAACGGTGCCTTCCGGAAGCTTGGCGAAGGCTTCGTCGGTCGGTGCGAACACGGTGAACGGGCCTTCGCCCTTCAGGGTGTCGACGAGCCCGGCGGCCTCGACGGCGGCGACGAGCGTGGTGAAGGTGCCCGCCTCGACAGCGGTGTCCACGATGTCCTTCGAGTGGCCACCGGCGAATGCCGACGTGCCGGCAACGAGGGCGGTGGAGGCGGTGAGTGCGAGAAGCGTTCTGCGAAGCATGTGTCGTTCTCCTGAGTTCAGGTTTGCCCGTCCCAGCGACGGGTCGAGCGGGGAACGCGGGAAATGATGGATTGGATCTACACCAAATAAACGTGAAGCCGCCTTGCCTCCGGGCCGCAGACCGCTAAGCCCGCGGCCCGCGGGCCGTCACATAAATTCGTGTTGATCACCTGTCAGGGAACGTGAGGATGATCCGTGCCCGACAGGGACCGAAACGGAGGGAGCGACGATGTTCGACTGGACCGAGCGCCTGGTGCAGATCATGGCCGGAGGGTTTGTCCTGGCGATCGGCGTCGCGGCGGCGCTGCTGGTTGTGCTGTTCGTGGTCGACCGGGTGCAGACCCACGACGCGATCCGGCGCAACTATCCGGTGATCGGGCGGTTCCGCGGCCTGTTCACGACGCTGGGCGAATTCTTCCGGCAGTACTTCTTCGCGATGGACCGCGAGGAGATGCCGTTCAACCGCGCGCAGCGCGACTGGGTCGAACGCGCGTCCGAGGGCAAGGGCAACACGGTCGCCTTCGGGTCGACCCGGAACATCAAGCTCGTCGGGACCAACATGTTCGTCAACGCGGCTTTCCCGCCGCTCGAGGAACAGGCGACGGCTGCCGCGCCGCTGCTGATCGGGGAGGGGGCACGACAGCCCTACCTCGCGCGGTCATTCTTCAACATCTCCGGCATGTCCTACGGCGCGATCTCGAAGCCGGCGGTGCAGGCCCTCAGCCGCGGTGCCGCGAAGGCCGGGATCTGGATGAACACCGGCGAGGGCGGGCTGTCGCCCTATCACCTGGAAGGGGGATGCGACATCGTCTTCCAGATCGGTACCGCGAAATACGGGGTGCGCGACGCCGACGGGCATCTTTCGGACGATCGCCTCCGGGCCATCGCGGCGCACGATACGGTGCGCATGTTCGAGATCAAGCTGAGCCAGGGCGCGAAGCCGGGCAAGGGCGGCATCCTGCCTGGTGCGAAGGTGACGCCCGAGATCGCCGAGGTCCGGGGGCTGGCGGTTGGCCAGACCAGCCACTCGCCCAACCGCCACATCGAGGTGGACAGCTGGGAGGATCTGCTCGACATGATCGCGCATGTCCGCGAGGTGACCGGCAAGCCGACCGGCATCAAGCTGTGCGTCGGCGCGCTGGAAGAAATCGCGGATTTCTTCGCGCTCATCGTCGCGCGGGGTGAGGACTCTGCCCCCGACTTCATCACGCTGGACGGGGGCGAAGGCGGAACCGGCGCGGCCCCGATGCCGCTGATGGACCTTGTCGGCCTGTCGATCCGCGAGGCGCTGCCGCTGGTCGCCGACCTGCGGGACGAGTTCCGCCTGCGCAACCGTATCCGGCTGGTCGCCTCCGGCAAGCTGGTCGGTCCTGGCGATGTCGCCTGGGCGCTGGCGGCGGGGGCCGACTTCATCACCAACGCGCGCGGCTTCATGTTTGCCCTCGGCTGCATCCAGGCCCTGAAGTGCAACCGCAACACCTGTCCGACCGGCATCACGACGCATGACCCCCGGCTGCAGATGGGGCTGGTCGTGCCCGAGAAGTCCGAGCGCGTCGCCAACTTCGCCACCGGCATCGTGCAGGAGGTCGAGACCATCGCGCACTCGGTCGGGGTCTCGGAGCCGCGTCAGTTGCAGCGCCGTCATGTCCGCCTCGTGCAGCCGAATGGAACCTCGGTGCCGATGAACATCCTCTACCCCGAGGGAGGCGGGCGCATGTTTCAGGCCCGCGCAGGAACGTGATTCCGAAGTGACGGCACGGTCGGGCGCTCTTGCTATATGCAAGGCTAACGATCCAAGGGAGATTGCCCCGTGACCCGATACCGTCCGACGCTCAGACAGTCCGATGTGACGCCCAAGGCGCTTTACCTCAACCGCCGCGCATTGATCGCCGGGGCCACCGGCCTCGTCGGCAGCGCGCTGCTGGGAGGGGGCGCGGCCCATGCCGCCTACGTGGACATGGCGGGCGGCGAAGAGCCGAACAGCTTCGAGGATATCTCGAGCTACAACAACTACTACGAGTTCGGCACCGGAAAGGACGACCCGGCCCGCAATGCCGGGGCGCTGACGACGGACCCGTGGACGATCCGCGTCGAGGGGCTGGTCGAGAAGCCCGGCGACTATGCCCTGGGCGACCTGCTGGAGGGCCTGCCGGTCGAGGAACGCATCTACCGCTTCCGCTGCGTCGAGGCCTGGTCGATGGTGATCCCGTGGCGCGGGATCGAGCTGCGCCACATCCTCGAGCGCGTCGGCGTGCAGCCGTCCGCCAAGTACGTGGCCTTCGAGACGCTGGTGCGTCCGGAAGAGATGCCCGGCGTGCGCTACCCGGTTCTGGACTGGCCGTACCGCGAGGGGCTGCGCCTCGACGAGGCGATGCACCCGCTGACCCTGATGGCGACGGGCGTCTACGACGAGGACCTGCCGAACCAGAACGGCGCCCCGATCCGGCTGGTCGTGCCGTGGAAGTACGGCTTCAAGTCGATCAAGTCGATCGTCACCCTGCGCCTCACCGAGGAGCAGCCGAAGACGAGCTGGAACATGTCCCAGCCCGGCGAGTACGGCTTCTACTCCAACGTCAATCCCGAGGTGGACCATCCGCGCTGGTCGCAGGCCACCGAACGGCGCATCGGGGACGGCTTGTTCGCCCGCCGCCGCGAGACCCTGATGTTCAACGGCTATGCCGAGGAGGTCGGCGGTCTCTACGCGGGCATGGATCTCGCGAAGAACTTCTGATGCCCGGCGCGCTGGCCCAGACGATCAACACCCGGCTGCGGCCCCTGCCGGACTGGCCGCTCTACGGGCTGGCGGTGCTGCCGCCCGCAGCACTGCTCTGGCAGGGGCTGACCGGCGGACTCGGTCCCGACCCGGTCAAGGCAATGGAGCATCAGATGGGTCTCTGGGGCCTGCAGGTCCTGATCGCGTCGCTGGCGGTCACGCCGGTGCGACGGTTCACAGGGGTCTCGTTTCTGAAGTTCCGTCGCGCGCTGGGACTGATCGGCTTCGCCTACATCCTCCTTCACCTGATGGTCTGGCTGGCGCTTGATCTCCAGTTCTTCTCGGGTGAGATCTGGGCCGACATCGTCAAGCGTCCCTACATCACCGTCGGAATGGCAGGCTTCGCCCTGCTGATCCCCCTGGCGGCCACCAGCTGGACCGGGGCGATCCGGCGGATGGGGGGAGCGGCCTGGCAACGCCTGCACCGGCTTGCCTATCCCGCGATCCTGCTCGGGGGGGTGCATTACCTCTGGCTGGTGAAGGGCTGGCAGGCCGAGCCGATCCTTTATCTGGCCGGGATCGTCGGTCTTCTGCTGCTCCGCCTGCGTCCGTCGCGGTGGCAAAGACCGCTGCGCTGGGCGGGCGACTCGCACTGAGCCTGCCTCGTGGGGCTGTCCGGACAACGGGCGCCTGGCGCTCTAGCGCTAAGACATTGAAATAAAACAACCTTCTGCCAAAATCCGGAAAATGTCATTTTTCTGCAAAAAAGCCCTTGCGGCCCCCCGCCCCGATCCGTAAATACCCGCTCACCGACGAGGCAATGACGCTTCGACGGGGCACCGGACGGGCCAAGCGCCTCAAAGGGAAGACAAAAAATCAGGGTCGGCGAGCAGGACGCGTCACTAAGTTACGACGCATCCGGTTTGCTTTTATCTCTGGTAGCTGTTTGACATTGTTATACGACTGAAGAGATATGAGGGCGGTTTGGTCCGGTTCGATGGATCAGCCTCTTCATATCGGCTCACTAGGTTTCGGCCGAT
>JAUIAU010000162.1 GCA_030425185.1 Alphaproteobacteria bacterium | reverse complement strand
GCCCGCGCCCCCCGCCGAGGGCGGCAAAAAAGGCCGAGAGCCGCCGCCCATCCGCGGGTCGCAGGAGGGCCATCGTCACCTGGTAGTCCCACCATTCCCCGCCCCAATCCTGCATCTCCTGGCTGCCTGTGAAGGGCGACGTCGTGACCGTGGCGGCCGTGACCAACCGGCGTTCGAGCCCTGTGACCAGCGTGATGGGCAGCTCCGGGATCATACCGCGTAGCCCCGCCGCCGCTGGTTGGCCACGCTCTGGGTCGCAATCCGCGCAATCTCCGGCAGCGCGGCGCGCAGCTTCAGATCGATCTGCTCGGCCACACCCATCTGCGCGCCGCGCGCGTCGATGGTGACCGTGACGCCGGCGTCAGGGCTGCCGCCCCGGCCATACGCCACCGCCTCCCGGCGGTTGAGCACCCGCTCCCCCCGCTGCAGGATCGTGGGCACCTCGTCGGGACGAAGGCCTGCCCAGCCACCGGCATGCAGGCGCGGTGCAGCAGCAAAGACCGCGGCGGGAACAGCCCGGGTGTGACCCGAGAGCCCGACCATGCCACCGGCATGCGAGACGGCCGCCGCGATCGTGCCGCCGCCGCCGAAGATGCCAGACAGGGCATTGGCCAGCGGTCCCAGCACCGCGCGGCGGAAGGCCAGCACGGCCAGATCCGCCAGGATCGAACGCACCAGCCCCTTGAAGTCGAGCTTGCCGGTCTCGACGAAGCTCCGGAAGGCGCTCTCGGCCCCCGAGAAGGCGCCGGTGAGGGTCTCGCCGAGGCCCTTCCCCCAGTTCAGCGCCTCGGTGGCATAGGTGCGCAGCGCGTCCGAGACGGCGCGCCAGCCGGTCACGATCCGTTCTGCAGCTCCACCACGCGCACCGCCCCCGCCGCCTGCCGCGTCTCCGGCCTGTTCCATGGCCTCCGTCAGCCGATCGGCCGAGACCGTCGCCTCATCCAGCGCGGCCGCGCCGTCCTCGCCGGTGCCCGCAACAGCGTCACGCAGCGCACCCCAGGAGGTGAGTGGTGCCGTCGCGCCATTGGCGAGATCGGTTGCGGCCTGTCGATAGGTGTTCGCGGTGGCCAGCGCCTCGGTTGCGATCGCGTCGAGACCGAGGTCGGGGACCGTGAGCGGGGTATCCTCGAAGGCGCGGCGAAACGCCTCTGCCGCGGCTGTCCCCGCATCGGCGGAGGCGCCTGCAAACGGGTTCGGGATGTCGCCGAGACCGATCTCGCCGATCTGACCAAAGGTCGTCTCGATCCCGACCGCCGCCAGCGCATCGCGAATGCGCCCGGTGAAGGCGTCGATCCTGCGGATCGCACCGTTCAGCATCGCCTCAATCCCATCAAGCATGCGGTTAGCAGCCGAGAAGACCAGATCCCCGATCACATCCGGCAGGCGCGACCAGATTTCGCGCACGGCTAAAAGCGCGCCCTCGAATGTGTTGGCGGTGGTGTTGCCGAATCCAACGACGCTCTCGATGGCACCGGCCATGCCGGAAGCGGCCTCGGACCTCAGATCGTGGAACATGGCGGTGGCCGCAGCCACAGCGCTTGATGCCCCCATCTTGATCCTGTCCCAGACCTCGACGGCGACGTCTTTCAGAAGACCCATAGCAGCGCCGAAGCCGCCTGCGCCCGATGCGAGGCGCGTGAACCAGTAGACCAGTTCCCCGGCCCCCACGATCAGCGCGCCGATACCAGTGCGGATGAGCGCGCCTCTCAGAACCACGAGAGTCGTAGCCAAACCCCGCACCGACAGCGCCGCAGCGGCCATCGCTGCGACCCAGCGTCCAGCGAGGAAGGTGGCGAAGGTTCCGGCGTAGATTGCGAGGCGGTCGAGATTGGCAAGCACCGCGTCGAAGGCCCGACTGATTGGGCTGGTGCTGGACGCAAGTGCGACAAACGCATTGGCCGCGGCCTCCAGCGACGGAGCGAGCGCGACAGCGATCCGGTTGCGCACCCCGGCGAAGACCTGCCCGATGCTGACGAGCGCCAGTTCCGACCGGCGCATGGCGGCGATGGCGTCGGCATCCAAAACAGCACCCAATGCCTGCGCCTGAGACCCGAGCCGGGTCATCTCTGCGCCGCCGTTTTGCAAGAGCGGAATGAGCCGCGTCGCATCCGAGGCCATGGCCTCGAGATAGAAGGTCATCTCCTGTTGACTGACACCCGCGCGCTCGAGGCTCGAGACAT
>JAUIAU010000161.1 GCA_030425185.1 Alphaproteobacteria bacterium | reverse complement strand
GGGAGAACGCTTTCGCGAGGGCAAGTGGCGGAGGAGGTGGGATTCGAACCCACGGGACGGTTTCCCGCCCAACGGTTTTCAAGACCGCAGCAATCGACCACTCTGCCACTCCTCCGGACCGTGCCTGCGGACCTAGCCCGGCGGTATCGATTCTGCAAAGGGCTGTGCGGCCGGGGTGGGGGCCCTGGCGAAGGGGCGGGATGGGGACCCTTGGGAAGGGGCGGGGTCGGCCTCGACCGCATCGACGCTTGCACCCGCGCCCCGGGCGAACCGGGCTTGGCTTCGGGGATGCACCAGCCTCGCGCAACGGGCCCGGCGCCAGAGCTGGGCGCGCATCGCACTCCGAGCCCGCCTGGCTGGGCGAATGCCTGGCCCCCCACCCGCCCGACAGCTCCTCCCCCCCGCCCCGCCAAAATCCGCCGCCCGTCCTCCCGCGGCCTTTTCTTGCTCCGTGCAACCCGCTACCCTGTCGCCCAAAGGCGCCGGTCCGACCGGCCGGGCGCGACCAGCACGACAGCGGGCCACCGGGCCGAGACGGGGAACAGGCGCCCCGCCCGGGCGGTCCCGCGGGAAAGAGGGGCAGGATGGCGGTGCGACCCACAGCAGGCGTGCTCTTGGCGACGCTCGCCGCGTTCGCCCTGTCGGGCTGCGCCGAGACCGGCGGCTTCCCCTTCGGCACCGTCCGCACCGGGGCGACCACCAGCGAAACCACCCGGCTCGTCGAGCGCGACGTGGAGGCCCCCGAGGTCTACCAGGCCAGCGCGCAGGGCCTGTGGGACGGGCGGCCCTCGCTCGGCGGAGTCTGGGTGGCGAAATCCGATGTCACCGACCCCGAACGGGTGATCATCCGGAACGAGGCCAACGGCCGCTTCGTGATCGGCGCGCTCTTCCGCCGCGAACAGGCCAACCCCGGCCCGCCCTTCCAGGTCTCGTCCGACGCGGCCGAAGCGCTCGGCATGCTTGCGGGCCAGCCCGCGGCGCTGAACGTCACCGCGCTGCGCCGCGAGGAGGTCTCCGAGACCCCGGACCCGGCGCCCGCGGGCGCCCTGCCGCCCGCCGGCGAGGTGAGCGAGACCAGCCTCGAGGACACCGCCGCCGCGGCGATTGCCGCCGCCGAAGCGGCCCCGGCGGCCGCCCCGGCCGCGGCCCCGACAAGCGGGCTCGACCGGCCCTACGTGCAGATCGGCATCTTCTCGATCGAGGCGAACGCGACCGCCACCGCGGACCGCCTGCGCCGCGCCGGACTGCTGCCGACGGTGCTCGACCAGACCAGCCGCGGCAGCCGCTTCTGGCGCGTGGTGGTCGGGCCGGTTCCGACCTCCGCCGAGCGCGCCCAGATCCTGCAGACCGTCAAGGGGCTCGGGTTCACCGACGCCTACGCCGTGCGGCGCTGAGCGCCGCCGCCCGCCTCATCCCCGCGCGCCCCGCCGCGCCCGCTTCACCCGACGCGCCCCGCGCGCGACACCGACAGACCGCCACCGGAGACCGCTGCCCGTGATCCGCCGTTCGTTCCTCGTTCTCGCCGCCGTTCTCGGCCTTGCCCCCCTCGCCCCCGCCCCGGCCAGCGCCGCGTTCGAGACGCGGGCCACCGCCGCCTGGGTCTATGACCTGACCACCGATACAGTGCTGCTGGAAAAGGACGCGGACCGCCCGCTGCCCCCGGCGTCGATGTCGAAGCTGATGACGCTCTACATGCTGTTCACCGCGCTGAAGGAGAACCCGGCGCTGTCGCTCGACACCGAGTTCACCGTCTCCGAGCGGGCGCAGGCGATGGGCGGCTCGACGATGTTCCTCAACACCCGCGACCGGCCGACCGCCGAGGACCTGATCAAGGGCATCATCGTGCAGTCCGGCAACGACGCCACCGTGGCGGTGGCCGAGGGGCTGGCCGGGACCGAGGAGGCCTTCGCCCGGCTCGCGACCGAGAAGGCGCGCAGCCTCGGGATGCTGAACTCGTCCTTCGCCAATGCCTCGGGCTGGCCCGACCCGCGCCACCGGATGTCGATGCATGACCTGGGCCTTCTCGCCACCCACATCATCCGCGACTTTCCGGAGTATTACCCGTTCTTCGCGCTCACCGAGTTCTCGATGGACGACCGCGCGCCCGACAACCGCTTCAACCGCAACCCGCTCCTGAAGCTCGGCGTCGGCGCGGACGGGCTCAAGACCGGCCACACCGCCGAGGCGGGCTATGGCCTCGTGGGCTCGGC
>JAUIAU010000054.1 GCA_030425185.1 Alphaproteobacteria bacterium | reverse complement strand
ACCACCCTCGCGCTGGCGATCCTGCGGCTGATCTCGTCCGAGGGGCCGATCGTCTGTCTCGGCAAGAACATCCAGGGCTGGTCCTCGCGCCAGCTCCGCCCGCTGCGGCGCGACATGCAGGTGGTGTTCCAGGACCCCTACGGCAGCCTCAGCCCCCGCATGACGGTGGCGCAGATCGTGGCCGAAGGGCTCGGCGTGCACGGGATCGAGCCGGGCAAGAACGAGCGTCAGCTTGTCGCCGAGATGCTGCGCGAGGTCGGCCTCGATCCGGCCGCCATGGACCGGTACCCGCACGAGTTCTCGGGCGGGCAACGCCAGCGCATCGCCATCGCCCGCGCGATGATCCTGCGCCCCCGGCTGGTGGTTCTCGACGAGCCGACGAGCGCGCTGGACATGACGGTTCAGGTGCAGATCGTCGATCTGCTGCGCAAGCTGCAGGCCAAGTACGGCCTAGCCTACCTGTTCATCAGCCATGACCTGAAGGTGGTGCGCGCCCTCAGCCACAAGGTGATCGTGATGCAGCGCGGCGACGTGGTCGAGGCGGGCGACTGCGCCCGGATCTTCGACGCGCCGCAGTCCCCGTATACCCGCGAGCTGATGGCGGCGGCCTTCGGGGGCAGGGCAGGGGCGGCCTGAGCCGCCCCCGATCCGTCAGATCGCGACCGAGTGGCTCTGGGCCGACATCTCGTAGGCATCGAAGGCGCGCGCGATCATCCGGGTCAGCGGACGTCCGTCCTGCGTGATCTCGAAGCCTTTGGGAGTGATGGCGACCATGTCGCCGAAGGTGTCGGCTGCCACGCGATAGAGGCGCTTCAGCCCCTCCGCCGAGATTCCGAAGCTCTCGGTGATCTCGGCATTGTCGATGCGGAAGTCGCACATCAGCGCCTCGATCAGGCGCGACCGCAGAAGGTCCTCGCCGTGGAAGGCGTGACCGCGTTTGGTGGCGAACGCCCCGCCGCGGATCTTGCCGAGATACTCGGCCGTGGCGCTGGCGTTCTGCGCGAACCCGCCGGGGAACCGCGAGATGGCCGAGGCGCCGAGCCCGATCAGCACCGGGGCCTTGTCGTCGACGTAGCCCTGGAAATTGCGGCGCAGATGCCCGGTCTTCTGGGCGATCTCCAGCCCGTCCCCGGGACGCGCGAAATGGTCGATGCCGATCTCGCGGTAGCCGTCCCACTGGAACAGGCGCCGCGCGGTGTCGAACAGCGCCAGCCGTTCCTCCGGCGTCGGCAGCAGGTCGGCAGGGATCATGTTCTGCCGCCGGGCCATCCACGGGACATGGGCGTAGCCGTAGAGCGCAACCCGGTCCGGGGACAGCGACAGCAGCTTCTGCACGCTCTCGGTGATCTTCTGTCCGGTCTGGCCGGGCAGCCCGTAGAGGATGTCCGCGTTCAGCGAGTGGATGTTGCGCGCGCGCAGCGCCTCGACGGCGTTGGCGGTCACCTCGAAACTCTGCTCGCGGCCGATGATCCGCTGGATCTCGGGGTCGAAGTCCTGCACCCCGATCGAGGCCCGGTTCATCCCCGCCGCCGCCAGCGTGTCGAGGCGGGCATCGTCGATCTCGTTCGGGTCGATCTCGACCGAGAATTCGAGGTCGGGCGCGTAAGGGGCGAGCCCGGTCAGGGCGTCCGCAAGCCGTTCCATCATGTCGGGCTGCATCAGGGTCGGCGTTCCGCCGCCCCAGTGAATGCGTGCGATCCGAACACCTTGCGGCAGAGCGTCGCGCAGCATTGCAACTTCCCGGAGCAGGGTGTCCAAGTAGGACCGCACCGGATCGAGGTTGCCCATTCCTTGCGTCCGGCAGGCGCAGAACCAGCACAGTCGGCGGCAGAACGGCACATGTACGTAGATCGAGATCGGCGTTCCCGGCGCAAGCCCGGAAATCCAGCGTCGCGTGTCGCTTTCCCCGACGTCGGTCGAGAAATGCGTGGCGGTCGGATAGCTCGTATACCGAGGCACCCGTGCATCGAAGAGACCGAGTCGGGCGAGTTGCGTTTTGTTGTCCATTCCCCTAGGCTCGGGTCTTGAGCGGGGGGATTCCATGACACAGATCAAATGGAAGCCCGATGTCTACTGAAACAATGCTGTCCTTCGAGAAGGACTGCTCGGAATGCCCGATACGACATCGCGCCGTTTGTGCCCGTTGCGAGACGGATGAGCTCGAACTGCTCGAAAGCATGAAGTTCTACCGGCACTTCAAGGCCGGCAGCACCGTGTTGTGGTCCGGGGACGAAATGCCCTTCGTCGCCTCCGTGGTGGCGGGGATCGCCACCCTCAGCCAGACGATGGAAGACGGGCGCCGCCAGATGGTCGGCCTACTGCTGCCGTCGGACTTTCTCGGGCGACCGGGCCGGGCCATCGCACCCTACGACGTGACGGCGACCACCGACCTGACGATCTGCTGCTTCAAGAAGAAACCGTTCGAGGAACTGATCGTCTCGACGCCGCATATCTCGCAGCGGCTCCTCGAGATGACGCTGGACGAGCTTGATGCCGCGCGGGAATGGATGCTGCTGCTCGGGCGCAAGACCGCGCGCGAGAAGATTGCCAGCCTGATCGCGATCATCGCCCGGCGCGACGCGGCGCTGAATCGGCACGATCACCGCAATGCCTTCACCTTCGACCTGCCGATGACCCGGGAAGCTATGGCCGACTACCTCGGGCTGACGCTCGAGACGGTCAGCCGCCAGGTGTCGGCGCTGAAGAAGGACGGCGTGATCGAGCTGAGCGGCAAGCGCCACATCACGATCCCGGATTTCGACCGGCTGATGGACGAGACCGGCGACGACGCGGACGGCGGCCCCCTCGTCTGAGGCCGCCGCACCTGCGACCGGGTGACGCGCCGGGTTGAACCAGGCCCTGCCCACACACGCCCCGGTACCGACAGTCCGGCACAATTGCCCAGAAAAAGCGCCGATTTCCTCGGGGTTACGCTGCAAAGCAGCATCCCGGATGGAGGAAAAGGCATGCTTTCGGGACATCAATTCTTTGACATGGATCAAGGAAGCCAAAACCCCCTGCGGGCCAAGACGGGTCTCACAATGACGGGCCGAGTCTGTGTTCCGGGACGGACCGTCGTCATAACCGAAGGGACGTAACATGTGGGACTACGCCAAGATTGCGGCACTGGGGCTTGTGGCCCTTGCTGCCGCCATCGCAGCCAATTTCGCGCGCGATCTGGCCTACCAGGTTCATGCGATCATCATCCTGCTCGTCGCCGGCGGCCTGTTCATCTGGCAGGTGCGGCGGACTGACGAGCCGAAAGCCATTCCCGCCGGCGAATACATGGACGATGTCGTCCGCGCCGGTGTCATCGCCACCGCCTTCTGGGGCGTCGTGGGCTTCGCGGCGGGGACGTTCATCGCGTTCCAGCTGGCCTTCCCGCAGCTCAACTTCGAGTGGGCGCAGGGCTACATGAACTTCGGCAAGCTGCGGCCGCTGCACACCTCGGCCGTGATCTTCGCGTTCGGGGGCAACGCGCTGCTGGCGACCTCGTTCTACATCGTGCAGCGCACCAGCGCCGTGCGCCTCTGGGGCGGCAACCTCGCGTGGTTCGTGTTCTGGGGCTACAACCTGTTCATCGTGCTGGCCGCGACGGGCTACCTGCTCGGCGCCACCCAGTCGAAGGAATACGCCGAGCCCGAGTGGTACGTCGACCTGTGGCTGACGATCGTCTGGGTCGCCTACCTGCTGGTGTTCCTCGGCACGATCATGACCCGGAAAGAAAAGCACATCTACGTCGCGAACTGGTTCTTCCTGAGCTTCATCGTGACCATCGCGATGCTGCACGTGGTCAACAACCTGGTGATCCCGGTGTCGATCTTCGGCGCCCGCTCGGTCCAGGTGATGGCCGGCGTCCAGGACGCGATGACCCAGTGGTGGTATGGCCACAACGCCGTGGGCTTCTTCCTGACGGCCGGCTTCCTCGGCATGATGTACTACTTCGTGCCGAAGCAGGCCGAGCGCCCGATCTTCAGCTACAAGCTGTCGATCGTGCACTTCTGGGCGCTGATCTTCCTGTACATCTGGGCCGGTCCGCACCACCTGCACTACACCGCTCTGCCGGACTGGGCGTCGACCCTCGGCATGGTGTTCTCGGTCGTGCTGTGGATGCCGTCCTGGGGTGGCATGATCAACGGCCTGATGACCCTCTCGGGGGCCTGGGACAAGCTGCGCACCGACCCGATCATCCGCATGATGGTGGTGTCGATCGGCTTCTACGGCATGTCGACCTTCGAAGGCCCGATGATGTCGATCCGTGCGGTCAACTCGCTGTCGCACTACACCGACTGGACCATCGGCCACGTGCACTCGGGTGCGCTCGGCTGGAACGGCATGATCACCTTCGGCGCGCTCTACTTCCTCGTTCCGAAGCTCTGGAACCGCGAGCGTCTCTACTCGCTCAGCGCCGTGTCCTGGCACTTCTGGCTCGCGACCATCGGCATCGTGCTCTACGCGTCGTCGATGTGGGTCACGGGCATCATGGAAGGCCTGATGTGGCGTGAAGTCGATGCCAACGGCTTCCTCGTGAACAGCTTCGCCGACACCGTGGCAGCCAAGTTCCCGATGTATGTCGTGCGCGGTCTCGGCGGCGTCCTCTTCCTCTCCGGCGCGATCATCATGTGCGTCAACCTGTGGCTCACGGTCACCCGCGGAACGGCCAAGCAGGCCGCGCCGCTGGCGCAGCCGGCCGAATAAGGAGACAGACCCATGGGTATCATGGACAAGCACAAGGTTCTGGAGAAGAACGCGACCCTGCTCCTGGTGTTCAGCTTCCTGGTTGTCACCGTCGGCGGCATCGTCGAGATCGCCCCCCTGTTCTACCTCGAGAACACCATCGAGGACGTGGAGGGGATGCGGCCCTATTCGCCGCTCGAGCTCGCCGGACGCGAGATCTACATCCGCGAGGGCTGCTACGTCTGCCACAGCCAGATGATCCGCCCGATGCGCGACGAGGTCGAGCGGTACGGTCACTACTCGCTGGCGGCGGAGTCGATGTACGACCACCCGTTCCAGTGGGGCTCGAAGCGGACCGGGCCGGACCTGGCCCGCGTCGGTGGCCGCTACTCGGACAGCTGGCATGTCGACCACCTGACCAACCCGCAGTCGGTCGTGCCGGAATCGGTGATGCCGAAATACGGCTTCCTCCTGAACCGGGTCATCGACGGGGCGCAGATCGAGGATCTGATGCGCACCCACGCGATGGTGGGCGTGCCCTACTCCGAAGAGATGCTGGCCTCGGCCAGTGCCGACTTCGCGGTGCAGGCGGATCCGGACGGCGACTGGGACGGGCTGGCCGAGCGCTACCCGAAGGCGCAGGTGCGGAACTTCGACGGTCAGCCCGAACTGACCGAGATGGACGCGCTGATCGCCTATCTCCAGATGCTCGGCACGCTGGTCGATTTCTCGACCTTCACGCCGGACGCGAGCCGCTGAGGAGGGTGGGATGCAAGACACCTACACCCTTCTCCGTCACTTCGCGGACAGCTGGATGTTGCTGGCGATGTTCACCTTCTTCGGGGCGGCGGTGCTCTTCGCCTTCCGCCCCGGATCGAGGCGGACACATGACGATACCGCCGACATCCCGTTCCGCAACGATAGCAAGCCTGCCGGCGCCGAGGACTCCTTCGGGACCCGCGCCAACATGAAGGAGGCCGCGCAATGAGCGACAAGTCCAAGCAGTCCAACCGCCAGAAGGGCGACCCGGAAACGACGGGTCACTCCTGGGACGGGATCGAGGAGTTCAACAACCCGCTCCCGCGCTGGTGGCTCTGGACCTTCTACGCCTGCATCATCTGGGGGGTACTCTACACGATCGCCTACCCGGCATGGCCGCTGCTCAAGGAAGCCACCCCCGGCATCCTCGGGTTCTCGACCCGGGGCGAGGTCGCGGCCGACATCGCGGCCGTCGAGGCGGCGAACGCCGACATCGAGGCCCGGCTTGCCGCGGCCGACCTGACGGCGATCAGCGACGATCCGGCGCTGAGCAGCTACGCCACCAACGCGGGCGCGGCCGTGTTCCGCACCTGGTGTGCGCAGTGCCACGGCTCGGGCGCGGCGGGGGCCAAGGGCTACCCGAACCTGCTCGATGACGACTGGCTCTGGGGCGGCTCGATCGAGGACATCCACACCACGATCAGCCACGGCATCCGGAACGAGACCGACCTCGACGCGCGCTGGTCGCAGATGCCGGCCTTCGGCGAGATCCTCGCCCCGGAAGAGATCACCTCGGTCGTGCAATACGTCCGGTCGATCTCGGGCCAGGATCACGATGCCGGCCTCGCCGGACAGGGACAGCAGGTGTTCATGGACAACTGCGCGGCTTGCCACGGCGACGACGGCACCGGCGACCGCTTCCAGGGCGCGCCGAACCTGACCGACGCGATCTGGCTCTATGGCGGCGACGTCGAGACGCTGACCGCCACGGTGACGAACGCCCGCTTCGGCGTGATGCCCTCCTGGGCGGACCGCCTCAGCGCCGCCGAGATCGCCGCGGTTGCCAGCTACGTCCACCAGCTGGGCGGCGGCGAGTAAGCCCGCCCAGCCACTCGGATCCGGGCGGTTCGCGCCGCCCGGCCCCGGCACCGGTTCCCGTCCTGTTCGCGCGTTTCCTGGGAACCGGTGCCTTTTTCGCCCGCCTTTCCGGGTGCCCTGACCCGGCCGCCTGCGCCCCGGTCGCACGCCCCCCGGACGAGGTGTCGCAGGTCCCGGAAATCCCGGCGAACTTGATGCAGGTCAAGGCACGCCGCGCCCGGAAAACCCAAGTAGGCGATAAATCTTTCAAGACCGAAGGGACCCGCCCGTGTCCAGTTCCGACCAGCCCGAACGCCTCTACGCCGCCCGCGAGCCGATCTTCCCCCGCCGTGTCTCGGGCAACTTCCGCACCCTGAAGTGGTGGCTGATGGCGCTGACGCTCGGCATCTACTACCTGACGCCGTGGATCCGCTGGGACCGGGGGCCCAGCCTGCCGGATCAGGCCGTGCTCCTCGACCTGGGCAACCGCCGCTTCTTCTTCTTCATGATCGAGATCTGGCCGCACGAGTTCTACTTCGTCGCGGGCCTGCTGATCATGGCGGGTCTCGGCCTGTTCCTGTTCACCTCTGCCCTCGGACGGGTCTGGTGCGGCTATGCCTGCCCGCAGACCGTCTGGACCGACCTCTTCATCCTCGTCGAACGCTGGATCGAAGGCGACCGCAACAACCGCCTGCGCCTGCACCGTGCGCCGTGGTCCCTGAAGAAGGCCCGTCTGCGGCTGACCAAGTGGACGACCTGGCTGCTGATCGCCGTGGCGACCGGCGGCGCCTGGGTCTTCTATTTCACCGATGCCCCGACGCTGGCCCGCGACCTCGTGACCTTCAACGCGCACCCGGTCGCCTACACGACCATCTTCGTGCTGACGATGACCACCTTCGTCTTCGGCGGCTTCATGCGGGAACAGGTCTGCGTCTACATGTGCCCGTGGCCGCGCATCCAGGCCGCCATGATGGACGAGGACACAATCACCATCGGCTACCGCGAGTGGCGCGGCGAGCCGCGCGGCAAGCACCGCAAGGCCGATGGCGCCGAGGCGCTGGGCGACTGCATCGACTGCATGGCCTGTGCCAACGTCTGCCCGATGGGCATCGACATCCGGAACGGCCAGCAGCTGGAGTGCATCACCTGCGGCCTCTGCATCGATGCCTGCGACGAGATGATGGACAAGATCGGCAAGCCGCGGGGCCTCGTCGGCTACATGGCGCTGTCGGACGAAGGCCGCGAGCGCGCCGGCCAGCCGCCCAAGAGCGTCTGGTCGCACATCTTCCGGATCCGGACGCTGGTCTACACCACGCTCTGGGCCGGGGTGGGAATCGGTCTCGTCGTGGCGCTGTTCCTGCGCTCCGAGATCGACATCACCGTGTCCCCGATCCGCAACCCGCAGTTCGTCACGCTGTCTGACGGCACGATCCGCAACACCTATGACCTGCGCATCCGCAACAAGACCGGCGGCGACCAGGACTTCCACATTTCGCTGACTTCGGACGAGATTCTCCGCATCTCGCTCGAAGGCACCGATCAGCTGGTCGTCAACGTGCCCGCCGACGAGACCTATCTGCAGCGCGTTTACGTCTCGGCCCGTCCCGGGTCCGAGGCGGCCGAGGCCGAGCGTGTCGATTTCCGGTTCTGGGTCGAAGCGATCGGCGGCACCGAACGCGCCTGGAAGGACACCGTATTCCACGGCAAGGGAGAGGACTGAGACATGAGCGCGAACGACACCCCCCGCGAAAGCACCAAGGGCAAGCTGACCGGCTTCAAGGTCCTGTTGATCGCGGTGGGGGCCTTCGGGGTGATCCTGACCGCCAACCTGACGCTGGCCTTCAGCGCGATCGAGACCTTCCCGGGGCTGGAGACGAAGAACAGCTACGTCGCCAGCCAGGAGTTCGACCGCAACCGGGCCGCGCAGGAGGCGCTCGGGTGGGACGTCCGCGCGACGGTGCGCAATGACCAGCTGATCCTCACGATCCGCGACCGTTACGGCAACGCCGTCCGTCCGGACCTGAAGGAGACGACGCTGGGCCGGGCCACGCATGTGCGCGAGGACCAGACGCCGGACTGGCGCTGGGAGGGCGGCGCCTTCGTCGCGCCGGTCCACCTGAACCCCGGCAACTGGAACCTCCGGATGGTGGCCCATGCCGCCGACGGCACGCTGTTCCAGCAGCGCATCGTGATCCACGTGAACGGCTGATCAAACGCCATGTCCGCCAGCGTCTCTGCCTGTCCGGCCTGCGTGGCCGCCCCCGCGGCCGAGGAACTCGCCAGCCGGGCGGCCGGAGCCTCGGCGGGCGAGCACCTGATCTCGCTGCCGACGATCCATTGCGCCGCCTGCATCTCGGCGGTGGAACGGACGCTGACGGCCACCCCCGGCGTGCGGTCGGCGCGGGTCAACCTGACGCTGAAGCGGGCGACCGTCGATGCCGACGGGACCGTCACCACGGATGCCCTGATCTCGCGGCTAAACGGGATCGGCTACGAGGCCTACGAGCTTGACCCCGGACAACTGACCGAGGCCGGGGCGTCGCGCGCGGCCCGCGACCTGCTGATGCGGATGGGTGTCGCGTTCTTCGGCATGATGAACGTCATGCTGCTGTCTGTCGCGGTCTGGTCGGGCGCGGAAGACGCAACGCGCGACATGTTCCACTGGATCTCGGCGATGATCGCCCTGCCGATCATCGCGTTCTCGGGACGGCCCTTCTTCGCCAGCGCCTTCGGGGCGCTACGGGTCGGGCGGCTCAACATGGACGTGCCGATCACGCTGGCCTTGCTGCTGACGGCGGGGATGTCCCTCTACGAAACCGCGATGTCGGGCGAGCACGCCTATTTCGACGCGGCGGTGTCGCTGACCTTCTTCCTGCTGACCGGGCGCTACCTCGACATGCGCACGCGGGCGGTCGCCCGCTCGGCGGCGCAGGAACTGACGGCGCTGGAGGTTCCGCGCGCGCAACGCCTCGCGGCCTCGGGCGACGAGGTCGTCTTGGTCGCGGACCTGCGCGCCGGTGACCTGATCCGGGTCCTGCCCGGCGCCCGGATGCCCGTCGATGGCGTGGTCGAAACCGGCAGTTCGGAGATCGACCGTTCGATCCTGACCGGCGAGACCCTGCCCGTCCTTGCCGCCACCGGTGGCACGGTACACGCGGGCGAGTTGAACCTGACCGGTATGCTGATCGTCCGGGTTACCGCCGCGGGCCGCGACACCAGCCTGCACCGCGTCGCCGACCTGGTCGCGATGGCCGAGACCGCGCGCAACCGCTACACCTCGCTGGCCGACCGGGCTGCGGGTCTCTATGCGCCGGGCGTGCATATCCTGTCGTTCCTCGCCGGTGTCGGCTGGTACCTCTGGACCGGGGACGCGCGCCTCGCGCTGAACATCGCGGCGGCGGTCCTGATCATCACCTGCCCCTGCGCGCTGGGCCTTGCCGTGCCCGCCGTCGTGACCGCGGCCTCCGGGCGGCTGTTCCGCAAGGGCTTCCTGATCAAGGACCCGACCGCACTGGAGCGCCTGGCCGAGGTGGACACCGTGGTGTTCGACAAGACCGGCACCCTGACGATGGGGGCCCCGGTGCCCACCGGGCTGGAGGCGCACGGCCGCGACGAGATCGCCGTGGCGCTGGCGCTGGCCGAAGGCTCGGCCCATCCGCTGGCGCAGGCGCTCGTGCGCGCCGCCCGCGCGGGCGGATATCGTCCGGCGCGACTCGAAGACCTCTCCGAAGTGCCCGGCTACGGCATCGCTGCGCGCTGGAACGGGACCGAGGTGCGTCTCGGCCGCGCGGCATGGCTGGGGGCCGAGGCCGGACCGGAAACCGCGACATGGCTTCGGATCGGCGCGGCCGCGCCCGTCGCCTTCACCTTTACCGATGCCCTGCGCCCCGGCGCGGTCGAGGCGGTCGCCGGCCTGCGGGCACGGGGCCTCGACGTGCTGCTGCTGTCCGGCGACACCGACCCCGCCGTGGCCGCCGTGGCCCGGAGCCTGGGTATCGCGGAGTGGCAGGCCAACTGCCTGCCCGCGACCAAGGCCGAACGGGTGCAGGCGCTGGCCGAGGCCGGTCACCGCGTGCTGATGGTTGGCGACGGCCTCAACGACACCGCGGCCCTGAGCGCCGCGCATGTCTCGATCGCACCGGCCTCGGCGCTGGACGCGGCGCGTGTCGCCTCCGACATCGTGCTGACCGGGAAGGACCTGTCGGCGCTGCCCGATGCCGTCGTCACGTCGCGGCGGGCGGTGCGGCGAATCCGCGAGAACTTCGCGATTTCGAGCGTCTACAACCTGCTGGCGGTTCCGGTCGCGGTGGCCGGTTTCTGCTCACCGCTGGTGGCCGCCTTGGCCATGTCCCTGTCGTCGATTACGGTCGGGCTCAATTCGATCCGGTTGAGGTAACCCCGTCATGGAGATGCTCTCCTACCTGATCCCGATTTCCCTCGGCCTCGGGGGACTGGGGCTTGGGGCATTCTTCTGGACCTTGCGGACCCGGCAGTACGACGACCCGGAAGGCGATGCGAACCGCATCCTGACCGGCGACTACGACGACCACCCCAAGGCCTGATATCCGCCGCCGGTTCAGCCCGGCGCGACGGCCTCGCAGTCCATCCGTTGGGCCTTCAGTCGGTCGCAGACGGCTTCGGCCCGGGTGGCGCTCAGTCCGGAGAACCGGGCGTCGAACGACCCTCCCCGCAGCCGGACATCCCGTTCCGCGGCCCTGAGCAGGACCGATTCGCGCAGCGCGACCCGGACGAGGGCCCGATGCGCGGCGTCTTCCATGCCGAACTTCCCGATCCGGATGCTCCAGTCGGCCGCGCCGGTCTCGACCGGGCGCTCGACGTATTGGGGCAGGTCCCGCAAGACGGCCCGCAGGCCGTCGCTGCGCGCCATCGGCGCGGTCGTCGGGACGGGCGGCGCGAGCTCGGTCGCCGAGGCAAACTCCATCGGCGGGGCCTCCGGCATCTCCGGGACGGGCTCCTCGACGAGGTCCGGATCCGGGGCGCGCGTCGCGGCCTCCGGGATCGGCTGGTCCGGGCGCTCCGGGGGCGGCTCGGCCATCGCCGCCGGGATCATGGCAAGCTCGGCCTCCTGCGCGGCGGCGACGGCGGCGGCCACGCCCTCTTCGAGCGCCGCGATCAGAGCAGGGTCGGGGGTGCGCGACGGCCGTGCCTCGGGCCGCAGACTGCGCGTCGGGGCGAGCGGGCCCCGCGGCGCCGCGTAGCTCGGCGGCGAGGGCGGACGGACTGTCACCCGCGACGGGGCCTTGTCGAATCCGAGGTCCAGCAGTTCCATCACCCGCCGGTTGCGGCTGGCGGCCGATCCGCCGCCGAAGACCGTGGCGATGATCCGGACTCCGTTTCTTTCGGCCGATCCGACAAGGTTCCATCCGGCGGCATTGGTGAAGCCGGTCTTGATGCCGTCGGCCCCGTTGTAGGTGTTCAGGAACGCCCGGTTCGTGCTGCGGATCGTACGCCCGTCGGCAACGGTCTCGGTCCGGCCGAAGATGTTGTAATACTGCGGGAAGTCGTAGATCAGGTGGCGCCCGAGGATCGTCATGTCATAGGCCGTGGACAGGTGTCCGGAGGCGGTCAGGCCATGCGCGTTGCGGAACGTGGTCTGGGACATCCCCAGCGCGGCGGCAGTCCGGGTCATGCGCCGGGCAAAGGCCTCTTCCGACCCCGAGAGCGCCTCGCCGATGGCGGTGGCCGCGTCGTTCGCCGACCGGATGGCCGCGGCGCGGATCAGGTGGCGGAACTCGACCCGCTGCCCGGCGCGCAACCCGAGATGGGTCGGCGGCTCGCTGGCGGCCTTCTGGGAGATCCGCACGCGGGTATCGAGGTCGATCTCGCCCCGCTGGACCGCCTCGAAGGCGATGTAGAGCGTCATCATCTTGGTCAGCGACGCCGGGTGCAGGCGGGTGCGGGCGTTGCTTTCGTAGAGAATCTGCCCGGTGCGGGCATCCATCACCAGCGCGGCAGAAGGCGCGGCCCGCGCCGCTCCCGGTACCATGCTGACCAGACATACCACGCACGCCACCAGAAGGGCGATGACCGCCCCGGTCTTTCGTCTCGACATCTCGCCGGATCCACTGCTCTGCCTCGGTCGGCCCTATTGCGGGCTCGGTATTGTGACTCGACCCTAGCACGCCGATGCCGATCTGAGAACGCCGCACTTCGGTTTTTTGGCTTCAGGCCGGGAGATAGGCATCGACCAACTCCGGCAGCGGCGCCAGATCGGGCAGTTCGTGAAAATCGTCGGCCGTCGACGGCGGTTCGGCCCGTTCGTAGGCCCAGGTCAGGTCGTGCGGGACATGCACCGCGACGGCTCCCGCCGCGAGCGCGGGCAGGACGTCCGACTTCAGCGAATTGCCCACCATCATCGCCCGGTCCGCCCCGTCGCCGTGACGTCCGAAGACGCGGGCATAAACGTCAGGTGTCTTGTCCGAGACGATCTCGACGGCGTCGAACATCTCCCCGAGACCGGACTGCGCGACCTTCCGTTCCTGATCGAGCAGGTCGCCCTTGGTGATCACGATCAGGCGGAACCGGCCCGCCAGCGCGTCGAGCGTCGGCCGGACATGCGGCAGAAGCTCGGTCGGATGGGCCAGCATGTCCTGCCCGGCGGCGATCAGCTCGGCGATCACCGGACCGGGCACCCGGTTCTCGGTCACCTCCAGCGCGGTTTCGATCATCGACAGGACGAATCCCTTCACCCCGAAGCCGTAGCGCCCGAGATTGCGCCGTTCGGCAGCCAGCAGGCGCTCGCTCAGGTGGTCCGGGTCGGCATGGTCGGCCAGCAGGGCGCGGAACCGCGCCTGCGTGTCCTGGAAGCTGCGTTCGTTGTGCCAGAGCGTGTCATCGGCGTCGAAACCGATCGTGGTCAGTCGCCGCGGGCGCAGGACCCTCGCCGGTGCGGCAGGTCGGTTCAATTCGGAATATCCTCTTTTCACCGGACAGGCATAAACTATATCCTCCCCACATGTCGCACGGCAAGCACGGGACCCCTGGATACATGGCGCGCCGCATTCCGGACAGCATGATGGCCGACACCCCCGCCCGCCCGGGGGACGATACCGGTGTGATCACCAAGACCAAGCCGAAGACGCAGAAGCCGCCGCTCTACAAGGTGCTGCTCCTGAACGACGACTACACGCCGATGGAGTTCGTTGTCCTCGTGCTCGAGCGGTTCTTCGGCATGACCCACGGACAGGCCGTCGAACTGATGCTGACGGTCCACAAGAAGGGCCTCGCCGTGGTTGGTGTGTTCTCCTACGAGGTGGCCGAGACCAAGGTCGCGCAGGTGATGGACTTCGCCCGCCGCCACCAGCACCCGCTGCAGTGCACCATGGAAAAGGAATGAGCGGGCCGCTGCCGGTCCGCCTGTCCTGATGCGCACCCGTCTCAGCACCGCCATCGCCGCGGGCAACCTGCTCCTGCCGGACACCGGGCGCCTGCTGGTGACCCGGCTTCCCGCTGTCCTGGCCCCGGAGTTCGATCCGGCCCGGACCGACATCGTCCACGGCTTCGCGCCCGAGGCCGAGGCATGGCGTGCGGCCGGCTTCACCGCGACGCCCGAGCCGACGGGGCAGGGGTATGCCGCCGCCCTCGTCGGCTTGCCGCGCGCCCGCCCGCTGGCGCTGGGGCTGCTGCGCCAGGCGGCCGAGCGGCTGGCCCCCGGCGGGATGCTGGTCCTCGACGGCCAGAAGACGGACGGGGTCGAGCCGGTCGTGAAGGCGCTGAAGGGCGCGTTCGGACCGGTCGAGGCGCTGTCGCAGGGACATGGCAAGCTGGTGTGGCTGACGGTGAGCGGGACGCTGCCGGACGCGGTTGCCGCGTGGCCCGATCTGGCGCCCTCCGAGGGGTCGGCGGGCTGGATGACGGCGCCCGGCGTCTTCTCGGCCGATGCCATCGATCCGGGCAGCGCGCTGCTTTGCGATCACCTGCCGCCCCTCGCGGGCACGGTCTGCGATCTTGGGGCGGGCTGGGGCGTTCTGGCGCGGGCCGCGCTGGCGGCCTCGCCCGCCATCACGCGGCTCGATCTGGTCGAGGCGGAAGCGGCCGCCCTGGCCTGTGCCCGGCTCAACGTGCCCGACCCGCGCGCGACCTTCCACTGGGCCGACGCGCTGCAGGCCCGCGGAAGCTACGACGCCGTCCTGATGAATCCGCCGTTCCATGCCGGGCGGGCCGCGGATCCCGCGCTGGGTCAGGCCTTCCTGCGCACGGCGGCACGGCTGCTGAAGCGCACCGGCGTCCTCGCCCTTGTCGCGAACCGGCATCTGCCCTACGAGCGGGTCCTCGACGACCTGTTCGCACAGGTCGAGACACGCGCCGACGCGGGCGGCTTCAAGGTCATTCACGCCCGCCACCCAAGGTCCGGCCCGCGCAAGGCCGCATAGGAGGCTGCCATGTCCTTTTCCATCGCCGGCAAGACCGCCATCGTCACGGGAGCCGCGCACGGCATCGGGCTCGCCATCGCGCGCCATTTCGTCGACCAGG
>JAUIAU010000160.1 GCA_030425185.1 Alphaproteobacteria bacterium | reverse complement strand
ACGCCGTGGCGAGGATCTGGGTGACATGGGGCAGGCTTTCGTCGTCCGCGGCCCCGTCGGCGAGATCGAGCGGAACGTCGGACAAGGCCGGGTCGGGCAAGCCCTCGAACAACCCGCCGAAGCGCGAGAGCGTGCGCGCCGCCGAGCGGGTCAGGCCGCCCGAGTGACAGGCATCCATGACCCAGACGACGTTGTACTCCGACGCCCCTTCCAGAAGGACGCGCAACTCGTCATCGGTCAGGCGTCCGGTCCCGGGGCGCTGCGGGTCGAAATCATGGAACATGATGATCTCGTCACGTCCGTCCGCCTCGTCAAAGGGCGGCGAGGCCTCGGTTTCCTGAGCCCCGTGCCCGGCGAAGGTCACGATCAGCGTATCGCCGGGCTGTGCTTCGTCGATCATCGCAGACCAGGCCGCGAGAAATGCGGCCTCCGTGGCCTGCCCGTCGAGCAGCAGACGGCGGTCCGGCAGATCGATGCCCGTGTCGCGCATGGCCTCCGCGATCCGCTCGGCATCGTTTCGCGCGCCCATCAGGTCATAGGCCACGCCAAACGGCATCCCGTCCCGGTACTCGGGATAGGCGGCATAGTCGTTGATGCCCACGACGAGGCCAAGGCTCGCAGCCCCGGCCGAACCAGCCCCGAGTGCCGCCGTCAGCAGCAGCCCGGCGGCGAGGACGTGCGGCCTAGCCGCCAAGGGCCAATTCCACGCGACGGGCGATGGCCCGCTGCTCGTCCAGCGAATAGGTCATGCCCGCCGCGTAGACAGGCGGTTCGGTCTCGCCGCGCCCCTCGACGAGGATCGTCGCGGTGACGCCCGCAGAGCGCAGGAAGTCCCGCACGGTCTGGGCGCGGGCCAGCGACAGGTCGAGATTGACGTCCTCCGGCCCGACGTCATCGGTGTGCCCGATCAGGGTGATCCGCCCGACGGCGCCCTGTGCCCGGAGAAAGGCCGCCAATGCTTCGGCCTCCGTCACGCCGGACGGATCGAGCGTCGCCTGTCCGAAGGCGAACCGCACGGGCAGATACACCGTCTCGACACGCGCTGCGGCGGCGGCGACGATGTTGTATCCGGTCTCTGCAGGGGCGGCGTAGTCGGGAGCGGTCTGGTCTGCCGCGACGGTCACGTCCCCGCTGCCCTTGGCGCGAAACGCGATGCCGCGACTGAGCGCCCGCATGACCCCTGTGCTGGTGCCGTCCGAACGCATCGAGGTCCGCGCGCTGCCCGCCAGCATCATCTGCTCCTGCGCCATGGCCATCAGCCGGGGCACGACGGGCTCCAGCGCGGGATCCTGCGGCGTCAGGGCGGGATCGCCCAGGGTGTCGATCGCGGCATTCAGGTTGCGGGCCGCCTCGGCATGGTCCTTCCGGGCGGCCGCGAGCCCGCCCCGCGCGGCCTGCACCTCCCAGTGCAGTACCGGGGCATCTGCAAGCTGCGCCTCGGCCCCGGCGAGATCGCCCGCCTCCAGCAGGGCCCCCGCACGGCGGGCGGCCACCGACGACACCTGGCGCAGCGCATCTGCCGCAACGGCGGTCGAGCAGCCTTCGGCTTCCAGCCCCCGTGCCATGTCGGCAAGCGTCGCGACCGGGGCGCTGTCCAGCGACGCGGCAAGCGCCGAGCGGACCGCCACGCAATCGGCCGTGGCCGGTGCCGCCAGAAGGGAGACCGTCAGCGCGGCCAGAGCAGTCCGCAGCATCGCCCTACTCCACCACGTCGAAGGTCAGGAAGGAGAAGCCCGCGCCGCTGCCGGTGGTTTCGCGCTGTTCGATCACGCGGAACTCGATCGCGCGCTGGGGCGTCATCGACCGATCCCGGGCAAAGGCCATCAACTCGTCCGGCTGCAACGGGCGCGACAGGCCGCCCGCCTCGCAATGGGCGAACATGCGTTCCTTGCTGCCCGGCGCCGAGAAGACGATCTCGAGCGGGCTGTCCGGATGGGGGATGGTCCGCCGCTCACCCGCCCGCAGGGTCACGGGACCCAGCACCTCCTGCGGCACCCGGGTGATCGATGCGTTTTCCTCGATGTAGAACATCTCGAGGGCACAATCGCGGCTGGTCTCGATCTGGAACTGCAGAAGATCCCCGACGCGGTAGGTGTCGGCGGTCTTGAACATGTAGAGCAGGACCTTGTCCGCCGCGTCCGTGGGCGGGGTATAGTTGGACGGGGTGGTGACGGCGGGCGCATACGGCTCATCGGCGCGCGCCTCGGTTTCGGCGACGGCCGCGCTGAAGCGGTCCTGGTATCC
>JAUIAU010000053.1 GCA_030425185.1 Alphaproteobacteria bacterium | reverse complement strand
TCTCGATGGACGACCGCGCGCCCGACAACCGCTTCAACCGCAACCCGCTCCTGAAGCTCGGCGTCGGCGCGGACGGGCTCAAGACCGGCCACACCGCCGAGGCGGGCTATGGCCTCGTGGGCTCGGCCCTGCAGGGCAACCGCCGCATCGTCTTCGTCATCACCGGCCTCGACAGCGACCGCGCCCGCGCCGAGGAAGCCGAGCGCATCGTCAACTGGGCCTTCCGCCAGTTCGTCCTGCGCCGCGTGGTCGAGGAGGGCACGCGGATCGCCGAGGCCCCGGTCTGGATGGGCGGTGCGGCCACCGTCGGGCTGGTCGCGGACGGCCCGGTGGACCTGCTGTTGCCGCTGGTGGGGGCGTCGGGGACCACGGCCGAAGTGCGGTTCACCGGCCCGCTCGAGGCTCCGATCGCGGCGGGCGCGCAGGTGGCCGAGTTGGTCGTGCAGGTGCCCGAACTGCCGCCCGAGACCGTGCCGCTCTTCGCCGCCGAGGACGTGCCGCGCGGCGGCTTCACCACGCGTCTCGGGGTGGCGGCGAACCGGCTGCTGGGCATGGTGCTCGGCCCCGCCGACGCCGCGCCGCAGCCCTGAGCGACGGACCCGACGGGTGACGGCGGCGGGCCGGTTCCTCAGCCTCGAAGGCATCGACGGCTCGGGCAAGTCCACGCAGGCCCGGCGGCTGGCGGCGCACCTGCGCGGATCGGGGCGCGACGTGGTCCTGACCCGCGAACCCGGCGGCTCGCCCGGGGCCGAGGACATCCGCCGCCTGCTGGTCGAGGGCGAGCCGGACCGCTGGTCGGCCGAGACCGAGATCCTGCTCTTCACCGCCGCCCGGCGGGATCACCTCGAACGCACCATCGCCCCGGCGCTGGCGGCGGGGCGCGACGTCGTCACCGACCGCTTCGCCGATTCCACCCGCGTCTACCAGGGCGCGACCCGGGGTGACCTGCGCGCGCTCGTCGACCTGCTGCACGGCGCGATGATCGGGCGCGAGCCGGACCTGACGCTGGTCGTGGACATGGACCCGGCCGCGGCGCTGGCGCGCGGGCTGGCCCGGCACTCGGGCGAGGACCGGTTCGAGACCTTCGGCCTGCCCTTCCAGGAACGCCTGCGCGCGGGGTTCCGGGCGCTCGCCGCCGAAGCCCCGGAGCGCGTCGTGCTGATCGACGGCAACCGCCCTGAGGAGGTCGTCGCCGCCGAGATCGCCGCCATCGTCGCCGCGCGCCTCCCGCGCTGACGCCCTGCCCTTGCACTCGGCCTGCAACGGGTGCAAGCCAGAGTCATGGCCGACGATCCCGAGCTTTTCGAGCCCGACCGCCGCGCGGGGGCGCCGCACCCCCGCTCCGCCCTGCGCCTGTTCGGGCAGGAGGCCGCCGAGGCGAGCCTGCGCGACGCCCTGAACGCGGGCCGCCTGCATCACGCGTGGCTGCTGACCGGACCGCAGGGGATCGGCAAGGCGACGCTGGCCTGGCGCATCGCGAAATATCTGGTTGCCAACCCGCCCGCGTCCGACGACGGCCCCGGCCTGTTTGGCGAGGCGCCCGCGCCGCGCACCGACACGCTCGACACCGACCCGGACCACCCCGCCGTGCAACGGATCATGGCCGAGGGGGAAAAGGCGCTCTTCGTACTCCGGCGCGGCCTGACCGACCAGGGCCGGCCCGCCACCCGGATCGGCATCGACGAGGCCCGCAAGCTGCGCGGCTTTTTCGCACTGTCGCTGCCCGACGGCGGACGGCGGGTGGTGATCGTGGACAGCGCCGACGAGATGTCGCCCCAGGCCGCGAACGCGCTGCTGAAATCCCTGGAAGAGCCGCCGCGCGACACGGTGTTCCTGATCGTCTGCCACCAGCCCGCGCGCCTGCTTCCGACCATCCGCTCGCGCTGCCGGGTGCTGCGCCTCGCCCCGCTCGGGGCCGACGATCTCGGGCAGGCGCTGGCGCAGGCCACCGGCAGCGCGCCCGAAGGGGCGGCGCTCGACGCGCTGACGGCCCTCTCGGACGGCTCGCCCGGGGCCGCGATCACGTTGATGGAGGCGGGCGGACCCGCGCTCTATGCGCGCCTCGTGGGGCTGATGGCCAGCCTGCCCGGCCTCGACCGCGCGCTGGCCCTGCAACTGGCCGCCGCCGGGGCGGACCGGCGCACCCCCGCCGCCTTCGAGATGACGGTGCAACTGACCCAGACCGCGCTGGCCCGGCTCGCCCGGCACGGCGCGACCGGTCAGCCGCTGCCCGAAGCGGCGGAGGGCGAAGCGGCGATGCACGCCCGCCTCGCGCCGCACCCGCAGGCCGCCCGCGCGTGGGCCGAGGCCGCCGGTCACCTCGCCGCCACCGCGCGGCGCGGGCAGGCGGTCAACCTTGACCCCTCCACGCTTCTCCTCGATATGTTCCACGGGCTTCAGACCACGGCCCGCAGCCTGCCCGCCTGAAGGCCCCCCATGACCCAGTCCCCCGACCTGCCCGCGCTGACCGACAGCCACTGCCACCTCGATTTCCCCGACTTCGAGGGCCAGACCGCCGAGATCGTCGCCCGAGCCGCCGCCGCCGGGGTCCGCCGCATGGTGACCATCTGCACCAAGCTGCGCGCCGTGCCGCAGGTCCGCGCGCTGGCCGAGGCGCACGCCCCGGTGTTCTGGGCCGCGGGCACCCACCCGATGAGCGCGGCGGCCGAGCCGCTCGTCACCGTGGAGGAACTGGTCGCGCTGGCCGAGCATCCCAAGTTCGTCGGCATCGGCGAGACCGGGCTCGACTACCACTACACCGCCGACTCGAAATCCGTGCAGCAGGAGAGCCTGCGCCTGCACATCGAGGCCGCGCGCCGCACCGGCCTGCCGCTGATCATCCACGCCCGCGACGCCGACGCCGACATGGCCCGCATCCTGACCGAGGAGCACCGCGACGGTGCGTATACCTGTGTTATGCACTGCTTCTCCTCGACCCGCGCGCTGGCCGAAGCGGCGCTGGACCTCGGCTTCTACCTTTCGATGAGCGGTATCGCTGCCTTCCCCAAGTCCTCGGAGTTGCGCGAGATTTTCGCCGACGCCCCGCGCGACCGCCTGCTGGTCGAGACCGATGCCCCCTACCTCGCGCCGCCGCCCCATCGCGGCAAGCGCAACGAGCCCGCCTATGCCGCGCTGACCGCCCGCCGGATGGCCGAGCATCTGGGCATGGACTACGCCGATCTCGCCGCGCAGCTCGAGGCGAACTTCGACCGGCTGTTCACCCGGGCCGCCGCCGCGCCCGCGCGAAAGACCGGCACCCATGGCTGAGCTGCGCGTCACCATCCTCGGCTGCGGCTCGTCCGGGGGCGTCCCGCGCCTCGGCGGCCAGTGGGGCGCCTGCGACCCGGCGAACCCGAAGAACCGCCGCCGCCGCTGCTCGGTGCTGGTCGAGCGGATCGACGGCGGCGCCGTGACGCGTGTGCTGATCGACACCTCGCCGGACCTGCGCGAGCAACTGCTCGACGCGGGCGTCGGCGAACTGGACGCGGTCCTCTTCACCCATGCCCATGCCGATCATGTCCACGGCATCGATGACCTGCGCATGATTGTCTACAACATGCGCCAGCGCCTGCCGATCTGGGCCGATGCCGAGACGCTCGACACCCTGATCGCCCGCTTCGGCTATGTCTTCGTGACCCCGCCCGGCAGCGACTACCCGCCGATCCTCGACATGAACGCGCTGGAGGGCCCGGTGACGATCACCGGCGCGGGCGGCCCGCTGACCCTGACGCCCTTCACGGTGGCGCACGGGCGGATCGACTGCCTCGGCTTCCGGGTGGGCGACATCGCCTACCTGCCCGATGTCTCGGACATCCCCGAGGCCGCCTGGCCCGCGCTTGACGGGCTCGACTGCTGGATTCTCGACGCGCTGCGCTACACCCCGCACCCGAGCCATGCCCATGTCGAGAAATCGCTGGGCTGGATCGAGCGCGCGCGCCCGCGCCGGGCGGTGCTGACCAACCTGCATGTCGAAATCGACCACGACACGCTGGCGCGCGAGACGCCCGCCCATGTCAGCCCGGCTCATGACGGCATGGTGATCACGCAGGCGCTGCCCGCGTGAGCGCGCTGCTCGACGTCATCCTGCCCGTGTTCCTGGTGATCGGCGCGGGCTGGGCCGCCGCGTGGCGCGGCCTGCTGCCCGAGGCCTATGTCGACGGCCTGATGAAGTTCGCGCAGAACTTCGCCCTGCCCTGCCTGCTGTTCACCGCGATCTCGCGGCTCGACCTCGGGGCCGAGTTCCACCCCGCCCTGCTGGGCAGCTTCTACGGCGGCGCGGTGGCGGGCTTCCTCGCGGGGCTGCTCGGCGCGCGGCTGATCTTCCGCCGCCCGTGGGAGGACAGCGTCGCCATCGGCTTCTCCTGCCTCTTCTCGAACAGCCTGCTGCTGGGCCTGCCGATCACCGAGCGCGCCTACGGCCCCGACGCGCTGGAGGCGAACGTGGCGATCATCGCGATCCACGCGCCGTTCTGCTACGGGGTCGGGATCACGGTGATGGAGGTGATCCGCAACCGGGGCGCGCGGCTCGCCAGCCTGCCGCCCAAGGTGCTGAAGGCGATGTTCTCGAACGCGCTGATCCTCGGCATCGCGCTCGGCTTCGCGGTCAACCTGACCGGCGCGCCGGTGCCCGGCCCGGTGTCGGACGCGCTCGACCTGATGGTGCGTGCGGCGCTGCCGGCGGCGCTGTTCGGACTGGGCGGCGTGCTCTACCGCTACCGTCCCGAAGGCGACGTCGCCACCATCGCGATGATCTGCATCGTCTCGCTGGTGCTGCACCCGGCGGTGGTCTGGGGCCTCGGCACGCTCGCCGGCCTCGACCGCGACGCCTTCCGCTCGGCGGTGCTGACGGCGGCGATGGCTCCCGGCGTCAACACCTATCTCTTCGCCAACATGTACGGCGTGGCCCGGCGCGTCTCGGCCTCCGGCGTCCTGATCGGAACCGCCGTCAGCCTCGGCACGGTCTGGGTCTGGCTGGCACTGCTGCCCTGAGCGGGCCGCCTTACCGCGCGTTGCCCTGCGCGGTGGCGAGCGGCAACTCCTTCAGCATCACCGACAGCCCGCAGGCCACCGCCGCGAGGCCGCAGGCCACGAAGAAGACCGGGTGCAGCGCGCTGGCGAAGGCGTCGAGCACCTGGCCCCGCGTGCCCTCGGGCATCGCCGCCACGGCCTTGGCGGTCAGCGCCCCGAGGCCCGTGCCGCTGTCGGGCAGTAGCCCCGCCAGACGGCCCGACAGCCCCGCCGCGAACAGCGCCCCGAAGGCCGCGGTGCCGACCGAACCGCCGATCAGGCGGAACATGTTCGCGCTGGCGGTCGCGACGCCCAGCGTCTCGCGCGGGACGGCGTTCTGGATCGCCGCCACGCCGACGCTCAGCACCGGGCCGATGCCGAGGCCGACCAGCACCATGTAGACCGCCACCAGCGGCAGCGGCGTCGCCGCCCCGATGGTCGCCATCAGCGCCATGCCCACCGTCAGCACGCCGGTCGACAGGATCGGCAGCCGCTTGTAACGCCCGCTGGCGCTCATCTGCCGCCCGGCCAGCGCCGAGGAGCCGATCAGCCCCGCCATCATCGGCAGCAGGAACATCCCCGATGTCGCCGGGCTCAGCCCCTGCACCACCTGCAGGTAGAGTGGCAGGAAGGTGATGGTGCCGAACATCGCCGAGCCGACGAGGAACCCCACGGTGTTGACCACCACGAAGGCGTTGATGCGGAAGAGCGGCAGCGGCAGGATCGGCTCGGCCGCCCGCGCCTCGATCCAGACGAACCCCGCCAGCGCCAGCGCGCCCGCGCCGATCAGGCCCAGCACCTCGGGCGAGGACCAGGCGAAGGCCGAGCCGCCGAGGTTGGCGACCAGCACCGCCGCCGACAGCACCCCGGTCAGCAGCGCGGCCCCCGCGTAGTCGATCGCGTGCTTCACCCGGGTCGCGGGCGATTTCAGGACCGCGCCCAGCACCGCCAGCGCGACGAGGCCCACCGGCAGGTTCACGAAGAACACCCAGTGCCAGTTGAGCTGCTGCACGAGGAAGCCGCCCAGCAACGGGCCGACAACGGTCGAGACGCCGAAAACCGCCCCGAGCAGGCCCTGCGCCTTGCCCCGCTCGCGCGGCGGCAGCACGTCCGCGACGGTCGCCATCGCCACCACGATCAGGCCGCCCCCGGCGAGGCCCTGCACCGCGCGGCCCGCGATCATCACGCCCATGCTCTGCGCCAGCCCCGCCAGCACCGAGCCCGCGAGGAAGACGAGGATCGCGCCCTGCAGCACCACCTTGCGCCCGTAAAGGTCGCCCAGCTTGCCGCAGATCGGCGCCCCGACCGTCGAGGCCAGCAGGTAGGCCGTCACCACCCAGGTGATGTGGTCGAGACCGTGCAGGTCGCCGACGATGATCGGCAGCGCCGTCGTGACGATGGTCTGGCCGAGCGAGGCGAGGAACAGCACCGACGCGACGGCGGCGAGGATCAGCCGCACGGGCTGGCTGTCGTCGCTCGGGGCGGCGGTCGCGGAAGCAGTCTGGGGGGCGGGCGCGCGGGCGGACAGGCCGCCCGGATCGGAAGACACGGACATGTCGACACCTTCGGGGCTTGGGACGGGCCGCGCGCGAGGGAGGGGAGAGGGGGCGCGCCCGGCCGGGGCGAGATTCATGTTGCGGGCATATATCTGCCTGTGGCAAATACATGTCAACAGCATCTATTTGCGTTCGCGCCGCTGTCCACCCATATGGGGGACACGCCGATCACAGCCCCGCGAGGCCCGTCATGCCCGCCCCTGCCAAGTCCGCCCCGCCCGCCTCCGACGAGACGCCGGATCTCGCCGCGACCCTGCGCGCGGCCGGCCGGACGCCGGGGGCCGTCGCCGCCGCCCTCGCGCTCGACGGCACCATGGCGCGCTGGCGCAGGCGGGCGATGCAGCGCCGCTCCGAACGCCACGCGCTCGACGCGCTCGGCCTCGACCTCGACGTGCCCCGCCTCGACGTGCTGACCGCGATCCTCGCCCCGCACGGGGCCTTCGACTGCCGCGGGCAGGACGAGCCGACCGTGGGCACCATCGCCCAGCGCCTCGGGATCGACCCGTCGCGCGCCAGCCGCCTGATCGGCGACCTGATCGCCTCGGGCCATGTCCGCCGCGCCGTCAGCCAGCAGGACGCACGGCGCACCGTGGTGGTGCTGACCGACACCGGCCGCGCCGCCGCCGAGGCGGTGCGGGCCACCAAGATCGACCTGCTCGCCGCCTTCCTCGAGGACTGGACCGAGGCCGAGATCGAGACCTTCCTGCCGCTCCTCGAACGCTTCAGCCGCTGGACCGAATCCTTCGACCCCGACGAGGAGAGTGAAGCCAAGCAGGGCTGAGTTGCGGGCCGGAACCACGCCGGAACGCCCGCGCAAGCGCCCGCAAGAAACGCCTTCGGCACCGCGACCCGTTCCCGGATCCGGCGCCCTGTCGGCACGAGATGTCTTGTGGAAATGGTGCGGTCGAGAAGACTCGAACTTCCACGGGAGTTACCCCACAGCGACCTCAACGCTGCGCGTCTACCAATTCCGCCACGACCGCACTGGATTGGTGTCGGCGTCTCTACGCAAAGCCCCGGGGAATGTGAAGAGGAAAATGCACGTCCTCGCGGGGAAATCCGCACCCCGCCCTCCCCCTTGTCTCGCGGCGTTCCAGATGGAAACTCGGAGTACCGGATGGCAGGGCGCAGGACCGATGACCCGAGGCAGCTACACCACCTTCGAACCGGCGATGATCGCCTATGTGCTGATGGCGGCGGGGTTCGTGTTTCCGCCCGCGGCGGCGGCCGGGGCGGTCTACGCGATGCACAAGCGCGGCGAGTCGGCGCTGCTCGACAGCCACCTGGTCTTCCTGACGCGCACCTTCTGGGTTGGGGCGGGCATACTGCTGCTGGGCCTGCTGCTGCTGCCGGTCCTCGCCGGGATCATCGTGATCGGCGTCGGCGCGGTCTGGACCGCGCTGCGGCTGATCTCGGGCTATCTCGCGGCCAATGCGGGCAACCCGCTCGACGCGCCGGGCAGCCTCGGGATGATCGCAAGATGAGGCTGCGCCTCGGGCGGGCGCGCCCCGCGGCGCGGACCGCGACCCCGCCGCCGCCCGCCCCCGAAACCCCTCTGCGGGCCGCCCTGCGCCACCTGTCCGCGCCGCCGGTGCTGGCCGGGCAGGCCGCGGCGGTCGCGGTGCTGACCATCGCCACGCCCTTCGACACCGGGGTCGCGCCGACCGCGAGCCGCGCGCTCTACTGGGCGCTGGTCGTCGGGCTGACCTATGCCACCGGCGCGCTGGTGACGGCGCTCTGCAGCGCCGCCGTCGAGGCGCGCTTTCCCGGCCGGCTGCGCCCGCAACTGGTGCTCGGCGTGCTGATCGGCCTGCCGGCCTGGGTCGTCGTGACGGGCCTGACGACGCTCTATTTCTACCCCGACTTCCCGGAGGGGCCGGGCGAGCTGGCCGGCATCCTCGCAACTTCCATAGCAGTCGGCTTCCTCGTCTCGCTGCTGCGGCGCGCGACGCTGGGGCGGATGGACCTGCGCCCGGAGCCGCCGCCGATCCTCGCCCGCGCGGGGGCCCCGGCGGAGGCGGCGCTGCTGGCGCTGTCTTCCGAGGATCATTACGTCCGCATCCTGCACAGCGCGGGCGAGGCCCGGCTGCTGATGAACCTGCGCGACGCCATCGCCGGGACCGGCGCGGTGCCCGGCACCCAGGTCCATCGCTCGCACTGGGTCGCGCACGCGGCGGTGCGGTCCTGGGCGCCGCAGGGACCCGGGGCCGTGCTGACCCTGTGGTCGGGAGCCACCATCCCGGTGTCGCGCGGGCGGATGGAGGCGGCGCGCGCGGCCGGGCTGCTCGACCCGGCCCGCGGGCGGGCCTGACCCGCCCCCTTGACGGCGCGCATCGGTTCGGGACACCTCCCGACGCAACGGCAAGGAGCGCGCGCATGGTCGAGTGGATCACCTCGGAGGGTCTCGTCCCCTACCCCGACGCCGTGGCCGAGATGGAGGCCCGCGCCGCCGGGATCGCCGCCGGCACCGCGTCCGAGGCGATCTGGCTGCTGGAGCACCCGCCGCTTTACACCGCCGGGACCAGCGCGAAACCCGCCGACCTGACCGACCCCGACCGCTTCCCTGTCTACGAGAGCGCGCGCGGCGGGCAGTACACCTACCACGGGCCGGGGCAGCGGGTGGCCTATGTCATGCTCGACGTCGGCAAGCGCGGGCGCGACGTGCGCGCCTTCGTCTGCCGGATCGAGGACTGGGTGATCGACACGCTGGCCGAGTTCAACGTGAAGGGCGAGCGCCGCGCGGGCCGGGTCGGGGTCTGGGTGGTGCGGCCCGACAAGGCCCCGAACCCCGACGGCACCCCGCGCGAGGACAAGATCGCCGCGGTCGGGCTGCGCCTGCGCCGCTGGGTCAGCTTCCACGGCCTGTCGATCAACGTCGAGCCGGACCTGAGCCATTTCGACGGCATCGTGCCCTGCGGCATCCGCGAGCATGGCGTGACCAGCCTCGTTGACCTCGGGCTGCCGGTGACGCTGGACGACGTGGACGACGCGCTGAAACGCACCTTCGCCCGCCACTTCCCGGGCTGACCCGCCCGGGGCGCGGTCCCGGGGGACGGCCCGTCTGCCCCAGTCATGCCCGCTTCGCGCAAGATTATTGCCGCCTTCCCGCGTCAGAATGCCGGACGGGACCAGTGCATGGAGCTTGCAATGCCGATCAGGGCGTTTCTGAAGGACGACCGCGGGGCCGTCACGATCGACTGGACGGTGCTGACCGCCGCGATGATGGGGCTTGGGCTCGCCGCGGGCGGGTCGGTCTGGCTCGGATCGGCGGACCTGTCGCAGGGCATCGCGAACGAGATGACCCAGAACGCCCTGCTGATCGAGACCGACTTCTCCGCCTCGCGCCTCGTCAACGGCGGCTTCAGCGACTCCACCCGCACCAGCGCGGTCGGCTGGGAGGGGGTCGATATCGAGATCCTCGCCGCCGGGGTCTACATTCCCGGCGCGGGATCGAACCTCGTGGCCGAGATGGACGGCTGGAACGCCAGCGCCGTGACGATGCTGCAGCAAGCCTTCACCGTCGACGGGCCGACCTCCACCATGGTCTCGTTCAAGGCCGCGCTGCGCACCGCCGTGGCCGTCCCGAACGAGAGCGAAGGCCTGCTCGTCGAGGTGATCGACCGCAACGGCACCGCGCTGGCCCAGTTGCCGGTGATCCCGAACTCGCGGACCTTCGGGGAGTACCGGATGCCGGTGCGGTTCGAGGAGGCCGGGACCTATGCCCTGCGGATGACCGAGATCGGGCGCAACGACACGCTGGGCGCGGTCGTGGACGACGTGGTCATCAAGTAGCCTCGCCCGCCAGCCGCCGCCGCACCGGCGGCAGCAGCGCGCCCAGCACCAGCGCCGCGGCCCCGAGACCGACCAGCCAGAGGCCGATCCAATCGGCCTCGCCGAAGAGGGCGGCGTTCATCCGGCGGCCGGGCAGCAGGGTGAAGAGGCCCGCGATCCCCAGCGCCTGCCAGTAGAGCGACCGCATCGCGGCGGCATGGGCCTGCACCCGGCCCTGCAGGATGTGGCGCAGCCCGGTCGCCAGCGACACCAGCACCAGCACCGACAGCGCGTGGATCGGACCGAAGCCGAAGCCCAGCGGCAGCACCGCGGCCTCGATGAACAGGCCGGAGATCGCCGCGCCCGCCATCAGCACGACCCAGGCATAGCCCGCGCGCCGGTGCCAGCGGTCGCGGCGGCGGCGGTAGAGGGCGACGGGGCCCAAGAGCGCGGCGGCGAGAGCGAATGCGACGTGGACCTGGATCTCGGCGGGGGCGGTCAGGAGCGGGTCAAGGGTCATCGGGAAACCTCCGGTCTTGGAATTGGGGGGATGGACTGGCAGTCTCCTGTCATCCCCTCCCCCGGCCGCTCAACGGTGCCTGCGTGAACGACCCCGCTCCCGACGCGAACGACCCCGCCCCGCAGTCCGCGCTTCGCGAATTGCGGGACCATTTCAGCCATCCCGGCACGCTGGTGGGGCTGGCGGGGGTCGCGGGGCTGATGGCGCTCGCCGGTCCGTTCGACACCGACACGCTGCTGCGGCTCGGGCCGAGGGCGGTCTACTGGGCGGCGATGGTCGGCGCGACCTATGCCACCGGGTACCTCGCCGGGCACCTCGTCGCGCCGCGCCTGCCCCGGCACTGGCCCGGGCTCGCAACCGCGCTGGTCACCGGGCTGGCGACCGGGGCCGGGATCGTGCCGGTGGTGCTGGCGATCAACCTTGCCACCTTCGGCTGGCTGCCCGACGCCGCCGAATGGCCCGGCTTCGTCGGCACGCTGGTGGCGATGGCGGTGCTGGTCACGCTGACCATCCAGACGCTGGAGACGCAGTTGCGCCGGGCGCTCGCTCCCGCACCGCCGCCCACACCCGGCCCCGAGGAGCCTGCCCTCCTGTCCCGCCTGCCTCCGGCCAAGCGCGGGCCGCTGGTGGCGCTGTCGGTCGAGGACCATTACACCCGCGTGCGCACGACGCGCGGCGAGGAACTGCTGCTCCTGCGCCTGACCGACGCGATCCGCGAAGCATCGCCAGTGCGCGGCGTGCAGGTCCACCGGTCGCACTGGGTGGCGCTCGACCGCGTGACGGCGGCCCGGCGCGAGGGCGACCGGGCAGTACTCAGCCTGACCCACGGGCCCGACGTCCCGGTCAGCCGCGCCAACGTGCCCGCGATCCGCGCCGCGGGCCTGCTGCCCTGAGCCCGGCACCGCGCCGCCCAACTCCGGCCCACATATACCTTAGGATAGCGCGATGTCCGTGGTCCGGAGGTGCGTCCTTTGTCCTGCCCGTCTGTCCTGTCCCGCTTCCTGGCCGCCGACTCCGGCGCCGTCACCGTCGACTGGACCGTGCTGACCGCCGCGCTCGCCGGGCTGGGGATCGCCTCGGCGGTGCTGGTCTCGGGCGGGGTCGAGGACCTGTCGCACGAGATCGCGGGCACGTCGACCTCCTCCGGCCTGTTGCGCACCGGCTTCGGCCCGGTTTTGGGCAACGGCAGCTTCGAGAACATCGAGGGCTTCCTCCGCGCGGGCTGGGGGTTCTACTCCTACAACGCCACCATGCAGGGCTGGCAGGAGATCTCGGACGAGCGCTTCGAGGTCGTCATGTCCGGCTATTCCGGCGTGACCGCGGCGGACGGCGACTACATGCTCGACATGGACGCCAGCCCGGGCAACCTGCGCATCGGCCAGACCCTGACCGACGTGCGCGCGGGCTCCGAGTACACCGTCAGCTTCGCGGCCGCCGACCCGCAGGGCGGCGCCAACGGCAACGGCGTGAATGTCTGGTTCGGCGGCGAGCTGGTCGGCACCGTCACCCCCGGCAGCGCCCGGATGCAGGACTACAGCTTCACCCTGACCGGCGGGGCGGGCGACGGCAGCAACCGGCTGGAATTCGAGGGACTCGGGCGCGAGGACAACGTGGGCGCCTATCTCGACAACATCGTGGTCGAGTGACCCCGCACGCCGGGCGAAAAGACTAACGATTTCTTAATGTTAGGACAGCATTTCTGCCCCGTTGTTTCGCGCGCGAAACATCAGGTCAGTCCTGCTGACCCGGTTTCCCGCGTATTCCGGCCGCCCCCAGCCCGATTCCGCCCCCCCGCCCGGCGGCCCCTGCACCCGGCGCGGCACCGCAGCACATATTCACACCCTGCTATGCGACCTTTCCGCCCAGTTGATCCGGATCAAGGCGAAAAAGGCCGCGCCTCCCCTTCTGGTGGATTGCCGCATGGCCGATGCACCGATAAAACGCCCCTCAAGCGAGGGAGGGTTGCGTGTGTCCACGCGCGTCCTTCCTGCCTCAAAACGACGGACAGTTCAGGAGACGCGCAATGGCGGACGCAGCCGTTCATGGCCACGGGCACGAGGACGAGCGGGGCTTCTTCACCCGCTGGTTCATGTCCACCAACCACAAGGACATCGGGATTCTCTACCTGCTGACGGCAGGCCTGGCCGGGTTCATCTCGGTCGCCTTCACCGTCTACATGCGGTTGGAGCTGATGGAACCGGGCGTGCAGTACATGTGCCTCGAAGGCGCACGTCTGACCGCCGCGGCGGCGGGCGAGTGCACCCCGAACGGCCACCTCTGGAACGTGCTGATCACCGGCCACGGCATCCTGATGATGTTCTTCGTGGTCATTCCCGCGCTCTTCGGCGGCTTCGGCAACTACTTCATGCCGCTGCACATCGGCGCACCGGACATGGCGTTCCCGCGCCTGAACAACCTCAGCTACTGGCTGTTCGTGGCGGGCACCTCGCTGGCCGTCGCCTCGGTCCTGTCGCCGGGCGGCAACGACCAGGCCGGTTCGGGCGTGGGCTGGGTGCTCTACCCGCCGCTCTCGGTCAAGGAGGGCGGGTTCTCGATGGACCTCGCCATCTTCGCGGTGCACCTGTCGGGCGCCTCGTCGATCCTCGGCGCGATCAACATCATTACCACCTTCCTGAACATGCGTGCCCCCGGCATGACCCTGTTCAAGGTGCCGCTCTTCGCCTGGTCGATCTTCGTGACCGCGTGGCTGATCCTGCTGGCTCTGCCGGTCCTGGCGGGCGCGATCACCATGCTGCTGACCGACCGCAACTTCGGGACGACCTTCTTCGACCCGGCGGGCGGCGGTGACCCGATCCTCTACCAGCACATCCTGTGGTTCTTCGGCCACCCGGAAGTGTACATCGTGATCCTGCCGGCCTTCGGCATCATCAGCCACGTCATCGCGACCTTCTCGAAGAAGCCGGTCTTCGGCTACCTGCCGATGGTCTGGGCGATGATCGCGATCGGCGCGCTCGGCTTCGTCGTGTGGGCGCACCACATGTACACCGTGGGCATGTCGCTGACCCAGCAGAGCTACTTCATGCTGGCGACCATGGTGATCGCGGTGCCGACCGGCGTGAAGATCTTCTCGTGGATCGCCACGATGTGGGGCGGCTCGATCGAGTTCAAGACGCCGATGCTGTTCGCCATCGGCTTCCTGTTCCTGTTCACCGTCGGCGGCGTGACCGGCATCGTGCTGAGCCAGGCCGCTGTCGACCGGGCCTATCACGACACCTACTACGTGGTGGCGCACTTCCACTACGTGATGTCGCTGGGCGCCGTGTTCGGCATCTTCGCCGGGATCTACTACTGGATCGGCAAGATGTCGGGCCGCCAGTACCCGGAATGGGCCGGCAAGCTGCACTTCTGGACCTTCTTCATCGGGGCCAACCTGACCTTCTTCCCGCAGCACTTCCTCGGGCGTCAGGGCATGCCGCGCCGCTACATCGACTATCCGGAAGCCTTCGCGCTGTGGAACTACGTCTCGTCGGTCGGTGCCTTCATCGCCTTCGGCTCGTTCCTGTTCTTCATCGCGGTCGTGGCCTACACCGTCTTCGCCGGTCGCCGGGTCGAGGAAGAGGCCTACTGGGGCGAGTACGCGGACACCCTCGAGTGGACGCTGCCGAACCCGCCGCCGGAGCACACCTTCGAGGTCCTGCCGACCCGCGAAATGTGGGACCGCACCCCGCACCACTGAGCGGGCCGGAAACCGGACAACGACAGGACGCCGCGGGGACCTCCCCGCGGCGTTTTTCGTCGGCCCCCCTGCCCTGCCCGTGGCCAAGCCCCGCGGCCCCGGCTAGCCTCGGCCCGAGACAGCGCTGGGAAAGGTCGCCATGAAGCTCGAATTCCACCACATCAACATCGTGTCGCATGACGTCGACCGCGTGCACGACTTCTACACCCGCGTGCTGGGCCTGTCGGATATCCCGCCCGTCCGCTTTCCCCGGACCGAGGCCAGCGCCGAGCGCGGCTTCGCGGGAAAGATCCGCTTCGCGACCGAGGGCAAGGTCGAGTTCCACCTCGCCGAGCGCGACCTCGACGTCGCCTTCCGCAACGGGCAGGTCATCAACCCGGTCGAGCGCGGTCACATCGCGTTCCGCACCGACGACATCGCGGCGGTGATCCGGGTGCTGGAAGAGAACGGCATCCCCTACTCGGACTACGGCACGGCCTTCGCCGCCGAGTGGCACCAGGTCTTTTTCCGCGACCCGGAAGGCACCATCGTCGAGGTCCACCAGCAGATCGCCTGACCCGGGCCGCGGCCTGCGGCATCCCGTGCCGCGTCCGCGCCCTTGACCCCGCGGGCGGCGGTGCCATCCTGCGGCGCGGATACAGCTTAACTTGCGCGAGACGACCTTCCGTGCCCTACCAGTGGACAGACAGT
>JAUIAU010000159.1 GCA_030425185.1 Alphaproteobacteria bacterium | reverse complement strand
CGTGGCTGTTCAGAAGCGTCGGCAGCACCTCGGCGCCCGAGCGCAGCCCCGAGGCCTGCGGGCTGGAAAAGACCGTGGTGCGCCCGTTCATGCCCTCGGCGATGACCCGGTGCGCGGGTCCCAGCGCCTGGCCCAGAACGGTGGGCCAGAGGTCCTCGTGCGCATGCCGCTTCAGCACGTCGGGCCGCGCGCCGTACGTCAGACTGTCACCGAAGGCGAGGATCGTGGCCATGCCGGAACGCTACGCTGTCGCCCTTAGAGCGGCAAGCGCGGCGGACCGCGCCCGCCCCCCGCTCACAGGACCCCGGCGTAGATCTCCGACAGCCGCGCCACGGCGGCCTCGGGGCTCATCTCCTCGCTCTCGCCGGTTCGGCGCGAGGTCAGTTCGACAACGCCCTTGGCCAGTCCGCGCGGCCCCACGGTGATCCGCCACGGCAGGCCGATCAGGTCCATCGTGGCGAATTTCTCGCCCGCCCGCGCGTCGCGGTCATCGTAGAGCGCCTCCAGCCCCGCCGCCGAGAGCGCGGCGTAGAGCGCCTCGCAGGCGGCATCCGCCCCGGCATCGCCCTGCTTGAGGTTGACGATCCCGGCGTGGAAGGGCGTCACGCCCTCCGGCCAGATGATGCCCTTGTCGTCATGGCTGGCCTCGATGATCGCGCCCAGCAGGCGCGACACCCCGATCCCGTGACTGCCCATGTGGACCGGCACGCGCGCGCCGTCCGGGCCGACCACGGTCGCTCCCATCGGCTCGGAATACTTGGTGCCGAAATAGAAGATCTGCCCGACCTCGATCCCGCGCGCCGAGCGGCGGCGCTCTTCGGGGACCTCGGCGAAGACCGCCTCGTCATGGGTCTCGTCGGTGCGGGCATAGAGGGCGGTGAACTCCTCCAGGATCGCCTGGCACTGGGCCTTGTCGTCGTAGTCGATCTCGCGCGCGCCGAGCCGGATGTCGGTCACCGCGCTGTCGTAGAACACCTCGGACTCGCCCGTCTCCGCCAGCACGAGGAACTCGTGGGTGTCGTCGCCGCCGATCGGGCCGCTGTCGGCGCGCATCGGGATCGCCTGCAGGCCCATCCGCTCGTAGGTGCGCAGGTAGCTGACGAGGTGCCGGTTGTAGGCGTGCAGCGCGTCCTCCTTCGTCAGGTCGAAGTTGTAGCCGTCCTTCATGTAGAACTCGCGGCCACGCATCACGCCGAAGCGCGGGCGCACCTCGTCGCGGAACTTCCACTGGATCTGGTAGAGGGTCAGCGGCAGGTCCTTGTAGCTGCCCACATGCGCCCGGAAGATGTCGGTGACCATCTCCTCGGCGGTCGGCGTGTAGAGAAGGTCGCGCTCGTGACGATCCTTCATCCGCAGCATTTCCTGCCCGTAATCATCGTACCGGCCCGACTCGCGCCACAGGTCGGCGGGCTGCAGGATCGGCATCTGGATGGCGATATGACCGGCGCGGGCCTGCTCCTCGTGGACGATGGTCTCGATCCGGCGGAGCACCTTGAACCCGAGCGGCAGCCACGAGTAGATCCCCGCCGCCTGCTGCTTGATCATGCCGGCGCGCAGCATCAGCCGGTGGCTGACGATCTGGGCCTCGGACGGGGTCTCTTTCAGGACGGGCAGGAAATAGCGGCTGAGGCGCATCGGCGGGGGTCCGTTCTCGGGCGTTTCGGGTCGCGCACGGGTCTAGGGCATCGCCCGCGCCCCGGCAAGCGGTCGCCGCTCAGCCCCCGGCCCGATCGCCGTCCCGCGTGGCGAAGAGCTGGTTCAGGAAGGACAGCTTCGCCACCGCCTGCGCCGTCGTCTCGACCGAGAGCGCGGTGCGGGCGGCCCGCAGGTGCTTCTCGATCGTGCTGGCCGACAGCCCGGTCAGCACGCAGATGTCCTGCGTGGTCTTGCCGTCCGCGACCCAGTTCAGCACCTCCCGCTGCCGCGCCGAAAGGGACGCCCCGGGCACCGGGAGGGGCATCTGGCCCATCCGGGCATGGGCGATGCCGGTCAGCGCCATCACCGTGTCCCTGTGCGCGGCGAACCAGGCGTCGACGGTGCCCTGCGACACCCCGTGCCCGAAGGCGAGGCCCATCGCCCCCTTCGAGCGCGGTGGCGTTTCGGGAAAACTGATCGTGTAGCCGGCCCGGGCCCGCGCCGCGCCGATCTCGTCCTGCGCCTTCGCCTCGTCCGGGGTCAGGCGGCCCGCCGCGCGCTCGTCCTTCAGGTGGCCCCAGGAACAGGCCCCGGTGTTCTCGCGCACCCAGCGGTATTCCGGCGTGCGCATGTAGAGGCCGCTCTCGTGGAACCAGAGCACCT
>JAUIAU010000052.1 GCA_030425185.1 Alphaproteobacteria bacterium | reverse complement strand
ACGGCGGCACGGCGCACGGCGTCTTCACCGACCGGGTCGGCGCGCTGACCACCGACTTCTTCACCACGCTGACGGACATGTCCTACAAGTGGGTGCCGAAGGGCATGAACGCCTATGACATCGTCGAGCGGACCTCGGGCGAGACGAAATACACCGCGACCCGCGTCGACCTGGTGTTCGGCTCGAACGCGATCCTGCGCGCCTATGCCGAGGTCTATGCCCAGGACGACGGCGCGGAGAAGTTCGTCCACGACTTCGTCGCCGCCTGGACCAAGGTGATGACCGCCGACCGCTACGACCTCGCCTGAGGCCGAGACCGTCGGAGAGCTTGTAGCGGGGCGCCCTCGGGCGCCCCGTTTGTGTTCGAGGTGCCGGTCCGGGTCTGCGCGCCTCCGACCAGGAGGACAGTCACACCATCAGACGCCACTGACCCGCGCAGAGGCGCGGGCCAGCGAGATGCATGAACGGACTACTCGACAACGTGGCAGAGGAGTCCTGTCAGGTCACTGAACCTGCAAACCGAAGGCATTCCCGGTCACTCTCACCGTCTTGCCGTGGTCCGGAACGGCGATCATCTTGCCATTGAAGGCCGGCGGAACAGCCTGGACGGCTTCGATGACGGCTTCGGCAAAGATCTCTCCGGCGAACTCGCATCCACCGCCCGATGCCACCATGCACACGCCGAAGGCGGATGTGCCTGCAGCGACAATCGCGACCTTTGCAGCAGCTTCTGCAAATTCGCATCCGGAACACTGGATTTGAGCAAAGCCGAGATTGCTGTTGTCCTGGCAGGCCTGGAAGCCAACAGACAGGCTGTCATTGGATGCATTGCTGTCATGGTGACCGTTGGCGTTGTACCAATCCACTTTGAGCACAGCGCCCGAGTCATTGTAGATGCACTGCTTTGCCGCGGCTTCATTGGAGAAGCCAAAGGCAGATCCAATTAGCAGAAAAGAGAGAAGAAGCATTCTCTTGAGCATGACGATTTCCTCATGTATTGCTGAAGATACAAAACTCAACTAAAGGAAAAGGTCTGACCCCCTGCCCGCTGAATCTTTTGTTAAGTGAAGCATTTTCACCTAAAGGGCAGCAATCCACGCTGGAGATAGTGAAGTCAAGCGGATTGGATAACTCTTTTGCGCATCAATCTATCCTACATCGGAAAAAGAATACTCCAATGCCGGGACCGAGTTCCTCTGCCTAGGTGAATGAGTGAGATCGGATGCCTGGGGGCAGATCCCCCAGCCACAAAGGCTCAATCTCATGTGTTATTATCCGGCCATCGCCGAAGGCGCTTCGGGTACGAAACTCAGAGCCCCGAAGCATCGGTGCTGGTTGTATTGAAGTCCGGCGCGGCCGGAGAATAAATCTGCTGGTCTCCACTGTCGGAATCCGACGAAACCGATGCGCCGTCGAGACTCGCCGTGTTTACTGCGCGCACGAGGTCGAGGGTTCTGTTGAAGAGATCAACTCGTTGTGCGCCGTTCAGGTTCAGGCGTGCCTCGGCCAGGCAGGCCTGAAAGAAGATGTCTCGTGTTATGAGAACATTCGGGTTTCTTCCGCCCAGGGGGATTTCATTGTCCGAGCCCCCGAGGCCGATGAACTGGGTGCTCATGGAGATGTCGTCATCGACGGTCGAATCCGGCTGGGGTCCGTAGCAGATCGAGCCGTCCGCATTCCGGATGATGGGCTGGGCGGTTGAGCTCAGAAACGTTGCGTCCGTGGAAATATTGGCTTCTGCCCGATGATGCACGTCACCCGCCGTACACGCGGCGGGGAGAGCAAGGAGCGCTGCATACCGGAGCCAGAGCATCTCGACCTCGACAGTTTCTTCTTGCGTCAGGGCTTTCAGTGACCCGCACAAGACTGCGGGTCAGCGATACGCCACATGGGTTGCTCGATCGTCTCGGGCAGGAGCCCGGTTCTGTTACTCGACCTTCAGGCCGAAGGCATTCCCGCCAATCCGGATCGTCTTGCCGTGATCGGGCACGACGATCATCTTTCCATCAAAGGCGGGTGGAACTGCTTGCACGGCCTCGACAACGGCATCAGCGAAGATTTCACCCGCGAAGCCACATCCGCCTTCCGTTGCCAGCAGGCATACTCCGAATGCAGATGTGCCGGCTGCAACAATCGAGGTCTTTGCGGCAGCTTCCGCGAATATGCATCCGGAGCACTTGATCTCTGCAAAGCCCAGATTGTCGTTATTCTGACAGGCCTGAAAGCCTGCCGAGAGGCTTTCATTCGTCGCATTGTGATCGTGGTGACCGCTTGCATTGTACCAGTAGACCTTGAGCACGGCGCCAGAGTCATTGTACACGCACTGCTTTGCAGAAGCTTCACCGCTGAATCCGGCGATTGCACCGATCAATAGAAACGGAAGCAGAAAAATTCTTCTAAACATGACGACGTCCTCTCGGCTGGCTGGCGATCCATTCCTCGAGGGCAGGCAGAGGCTTTACGCTCCTGCCAGCAGAATTTTCCCTGAGTAAACTTGTCGCTTATCACGTGCAGCAGGTCACGTGGGGGGTGACGGAGTCAAGCAGAGCACATAACTCTTTTGCGCACCCATATTCATCGAAAGAGTATTTGGCGTTCTCTGACGATATGCTGTCAGACCCCGCCCTGTGACCCCTGAGGAAGGGGACAGGTCTGCTTGCGTCACACTCTGCCTGTCCGGTGACGTCCGATGTCATGGGCTCCGGGCGGGTCCCGAGCCAGAACTGTTCATGCCAGTACGACAATTGTTGTCCTGGGCGACATTGTCTCGCAGCGGGGCCGATTGCGGCAGAAAAATGGCGCGGAATTTGACCTAGGCGGGGGCGTCTGCCTACCCTCGGTCCGGATCATTCTGAAAGTGTGAGGCTGAGTCGCGCCATGCTGAAATCTCCCCTGCTCTGGGCCACGGCCCTCGTCCTGACCTCGACCGCGCTGCCCGCGCAGGCGGGGCTCTTCGATTTCCTGTTCGGCTCGCTCGGCGGCACGGATACCCATACCGGGGGCACCGCTGGGGCCGCGCCGCAGTTCGGGCTGCCGCTGGCCGCCGTGGCGCTCGGGGCCGGCTGCCTCGTCGGGGTGCGGGCGCTGCGCCGCCGCGCGCGGGGCTGAGGCGCCTCCCCGCCGCCGAAAATATCATCATAATGATATTTTTTATTCCAAAGTGAAATAACGCGATCTACTCTTGGATCCGAGCCGGGAGCCTACCCGGCCACAGGTCGGCCGTTCGGGCCCGGAATACCAAGAGCAGATCATGACCCCATCCGTCGATACCCAGTCCTACTCCGGCTCGCTGCTGGCGGCCGATCTCCTGTCCTCGGACACCACGCTGGTGCTGAACGCCTTCGGGCCGGTGCAGAGCGGCCAGACGCTCGACGCGGGCGCGGACGGCCGCCTGACCCTCGGCGAGGGCTTCACGCTCGACGGCGGCAGTTACACCCTGCTGGGCTCGGGCACGCTGACGCCCGCCGCGGTCAGCCTGCTGGGCGCCACGCTGGGGCTGGGCGCGCCGGTCGACGTGATCCTCGCCGAGGACAGCACCACCGGCGAGCTGGTCTTCCTCTATCCCGACGGGCCGCCTGACACCGGCGCGGTGCTGGGTCTTGCCGGGCTGCTCGGCTCGGTCACCACGGTGCTCAGCCTGTCGCCGGTCGGCTACGATTTCACCACCGGCATGCCGATCTGCTACGTCGCGGGGACCCGGCTGCGCACCCCCGACGGCTGGCGCGCGATCGAGACGCTCGTGCCCGGCGACCTCGTCTGCGACCGCGACGGCGGGGTGCACCCGGTGCTGTGGGTCGGCCGGTCCGAGTTCGGGCTGCGCGCCCCGAGCCGCGCCCGGCTGCGCCCGGTGATCGTCGCCGCCGGGGCCTTCGGTCCGGGCAGCCCGGCCCGCCCGCTGCGCCTGTCGCCGCAGCACCGGGTCGAGGTGACGGGCGGCACGCTCGACCTGCTCTTCGGGCTCGACCGCGCGCTCGCGCCGATCGGGGCGCTGGTCAACGGGCGCTCGATCCGCATCAACACCGAGGCCGAGACGGTCGTCTACCTGCACCTGCTGCTGCCCGAGCATGCGCTGCTCGATGCCGAGGGGCTGGCGGCGGAAAGCCTGCTGATGGGACCGGAGGCGCGCCGCTCAATTGCAGCCGACATGCCGGAGGAGGGCGATGCGCTTTTCCCCGAGGTGGGAGAGCGCTTCCCCGACGCCTCCCGCCGCCCCTGCCTGCCGGTCCTGCGCTGGCGCGAGGCCTGCCTGCTCGCGCAGCGCCCGACCGGACCGGCGAGCGCCCGCGCGCGGGTCTCAGCCCCGGCGCAGGCGCGGATGCCGGGCGGCGCGGACCAGGAGCACCGCCACCGCCAGGAAGGCGAGCCAGCCGGCATAGGCATGAAAGCCGCCAAGCGCATGGCCGGGTGAGAGATAGGCCCCGACCAGCACGATGCCGGTGATGCGCAGAACGTTCAGCCCCCAAGCCAGGACCAGCGCCACCGGCACCACGATCCCCCAGTAGGGCCACTGCCGCAGCCGCCCGCGCCCGTGCCACGCCAGCCCCGCCGCCAGCGCGAGGGTCAGGACCAGCCCCTCGACCCCCGAGCAGGTGGCGATGATGTCGACGTGGAACGGGTCGATCCCGAGGATCCGCGCGTCGAGATCGGTGGTCACCGGCTGCCCGAGGCCGAGCAGCACCAGCACCGCGGCCAGGAAGGCGGCATCCGTCATCGGCCCCGCCCCCAGCGGCTCGGCGAGCGCCCCGGCCAGCGCGGGCAGGATCAGGGCTGTGGCGGCGGCAAGCAGCGGCCGGCCCTCGGCCCGGACCAGCCAGCCGGCCCAGTCCCGCCAGGGCAGGAGCGCACGCAGCATCCCCGCCGCGATCCCGACAGCCCCCGCCGCCATCGCGGTAAGGATCCCCGGTCCGGGCGAGGCCAGCCGCGCCTCGGGCAGGGCCAGCGGGAGGAGCGCCAGCGCGAGGCCGCCCGCACCGAGCAGGACACCGGGCCAGCAGGACGCCCCCGCGCCGAGCCGCCGGACGAGGTCGCGCCGGGCCGCGCCGTCGAGCATCAGGAAGAGCACCGCTCCCACCGCCAACGCCATCCCCAGCGCCGGGGCCCCGCGCAGCGCGGCACAGACCGGCTCCAGCGTGGAGCCGGTGCAGCGCATCGGCGTCGCCCGGTAGAGCGCCACCAGCAGCGCGAACGCCACACCCCCGCCCGCCAGCACGGCCAGCGGACGCCACGGCACGGGGCGCAGGGCCCCCGGTCGCGCGGACAGGTCTCTCATGCCGCCGGTCTCGCAGCCAAAGCGGGCAGGCCTGTGGCAACGCCGGGGCGCTTGGCAGCGGCGGGGCTTTGTGCCTCCCTGTCGGGGCGGACAGCAGGAGGCCCCCATGCCGATCACCGGGATTCACCATGTCGCGCTGATCTGCCGGGACTATGCCCGCTCGCGCGCCTTCTATGTCGACCTGCTGGGGCTCGAGGTGATCGCCGAGACCTGGCGCGCGGCGCGGGGGTCGTGGAAGCTCGACCTCGCGGTGCCGGGGGGCGGTCAGATCGAGCTTTTCAGCTTCCCCGATCCGCCCGCGCGCCCCTCGCGCCCGGAAGCCTGCGGCCTGCGCCACCTCGCCTTCGCCACCGACGACCTGGAGGCTGAGATCGCCCGGCTCGAGGCGGCGGGCCTCGCGGTCGAACCGGTCCGCACCGACGCCCTCACGGGCCGCCGCTTCACCTTCCTCGCCGACCCCGACGGCCTGCCGCTGGAGCTTTACGAGGCGGGGTAGCAGGCCTGTCCTGGCTCAGAAGATCCCGAAGTCGTCGTCGTCGAGATCGTCCTCATCGTCGATCGGGTCCTCGAGGGCGCGGTCCTCGACGGCAAGGAAGAGGCGGTTCATCAGGTCGTCGTCGATGTCGAAGAGCTCGCCGCCCGGGCCGCCGGGGTCGGGGTCTGTGGTGTCCCCGGCGTGCAGGTCGGGGTCGTCTTCGGGGTCCGGGTCGTCCTCCGCTCCGTCGAGCCCGGCAAGATCCGCGGGATCGATCAGCCCGGCGGCGAGGCGCGCCTTGATCTCCTCGATCACGTCGGAGGTGATGTCGTCCCCCTCCGGGCCGCCCTGGGGATCGCCGTCGTTGGGGTCGTGATGGACGTCGTCCGGCACGGCTCCGGCCCCGTCCTCGCCGGACGGTTCCTTGCCGAAGAGGCCGAGCCCCTTGCCCGCGGATTTCCCGAATCCAAACACGTTTCTTTCCCCACCGGAGTCACACTGGTCCGATACCGAACAATCCCCGGGCAGTTGGGCGATTGTTTGGCAGAACGGGTGTGAGTCTGTGGAGAAGCTCTCATCCATGCTTGCCTCGGGCCATTTTGTCTGCCGCGGCCACATGTGGCTTTGGCCGCAAAAAGAGAGACAGGTGCGTAGCGCGGGCAAGTCTTTCGTGCCAGAAGATGCCGACGCAGCATTTGAATTCGAGATATTCATGACGATCACCCCGGTTCTTCTCTGCGGCGGCTCCGGCACGCGGCTCTGGCCGCTCAGCCGCAAGAGCTATCCCAAGCAGTTCACCGAGTTGGTCGGCGAGGAGAGCCTGTTCCAGGCCTCGGCGCGCCGGCTGTCGGGGCCGGGCTATGCCGCGCCGCTGGTCATCACCGGCGCGGATTTCCGCTTCATCGCCACCGAGCAGCTGGCCGCCACCGGGATTGCGGGCGGGACCGTGCTGATCGAGCCCGAGGGGCGGAACACCGCGCCTGCGGTGCTGGCTGCTGCGCTCTGGCTGGCGCGCAAGGATCCGGAGGCGCTGATGCTCGTGGCGCCCTCGGACCATGTCATCCCCGACCCGGCCGCCTTCCGCGCCGCGGTCGAGGCCGGGCGCGCGGCAGCGGAGGCGGGCACGCTCGTCACCTTCGGGATCACCCCCGACCGGCCCGAGACGGGCTATGGCTACCTCGAGCTTGCGACAGCACCGAACGGCGGCCCGGTGCCGCTCCAGCGTTTCGTCGAGAAGCCGGATCTCGCCACCGCCGAGGCGATGCTGGCGACCGGCAGCTTCCTGTGGAACGCGGGCATCTTCCTCTTCTCGGTCAAGGCGATCCTCGCCGCCTTCGAGGCCCATGCGCCCGAGCTGATCGCGCCGGTGACGGCGGCGGTCGAGGGCGGGGCGACGGACCTCACCTTCTTCCGGCTCGACCCCGGGCCCTGGAGCCAGGTCGCCGACATCTCGATCGACTACGCGGTGATGGAGAAGGCCGAGAACCTCAGCGTCGTGCCCTATACCGGGGCCTGGTCCGACCTCGGCGGCTGGGACGCGGTCTGGCGCGAGAGCGGCGCGGGGGTCGTCACCACCGGCGCCGCGACGGCGATCGACTGCGCCGACACGCTGCTCAGATCGGAAAGCCCGGACCTGGAACTGGTGGGCATCGGGCTGAAGGACACCATCGTCGTGGCGACGCCCGACGCGGTGCTGGTCGCCGACGCTTCGCGCGCACAGGACGTGAAAAAGGCGGTCACCGCGCTGAAGGCCAAGGGCGCGAAACAGGCCGAGGCCTTTCCCCGCGACCACCGCCCCTGGGGCTGGTTCGAGACGCTGGCGCTGGCCGATCGCTTCCAGGTCAAGCGCATCGTGGTCAAGCCCGGCGCAGCCCTGTCGCTGCAAAGCCACGTGCACCGGGCCGAACACTGGATCGTCGTGTCGGGGACCGCGAAGGTCACCGTCAACGACGAGGTCCGCCTCGTGACCGAGAACCAGTCCGTCTACATCCCCCTCGGCGCGATCCACCGGATGGAGAACCCCGGCCGCGTGCCGATGGTGCTGATCGAGGTGCAGACGGGGGTGTACTTGGGCGAGGACGACATCGTGCGGTACGAGGACGTCTATGCGCGCGGGCAGGGGGCGAAGGGGTAGGGCGGGACGCCCCAATACCGGATCAAGAGATCCGAGTACCCCTACCCCACCTTCCCCTTGACCCACCCCAGGAACGCCCGGTCGGCTGACCGCAGCCTTGGCCGGCCCGACACCGCCCAGAACCGCCGCCACTCGGCTTCCAGCGCGTAGACGTCCCAGCCGCGGGCGAGGCGCTTGGCTTCCTCCAGCGTCTCCGCCTTCAAGGGGCCCAGCTCGGGACCGGCCTCGATCACGCCCGCGCGCAGGGTGAAGCGGATGATGTCGCCCTCCTCCTCGGTCATCGTGTAATCGGGCAGGTGGTCGCTCTCGATCATGTCACGCAGCATCTTGCGGAACACGCGGCGCGGCGAGGCGGAGCCGGACTTCTTCAGCAGGAGTTCCACCGAGACGCGCCAGCTCTCCTGCTTGCCGCAGTGCTTGCGGGCGATCTCGTAGATCCGGCGTTCCAGCGGCTTCCGTAGCCGGAAGTAGTCGCGCGACAGGGTCAGGACGGCGCGCGACAGCACCGCCCGGAAGAGCCAGTCCGACAGCGTCACCGCGACCGAGATCATCCGGCCGCCGCGGGTCTTGCGGACGATCTCCCAGCTCTCGATCAGGCCGAAGCCGGTGGTGACCTCGCGCTCGCCGGTCACGATGTTGGTGGTGATGCGCGTGCCTGCCAGCCGCTCGAAGGCCTCGCGCAGGCGGCGGTAGGCGTCGCCGGAGGTCTCGCGGTTGGTCGCCACCAGCAGGTCATGCGCCTTCAGGTGCAGCGTGCGCGACACCTCGCGCCCGGCGTTCAGCGCCGCCATCAGCTGGCTGATGCAGAAGATCAGGATGTCCTTGTCGTGGATCGTGGCCAGGCCCTTGACCGAGGGCGTCACCGTCAGCCGCACCCCGTTGTGGGTGTAGTCGAGCACCCGCCGGTCGGGCCGGGTCGCGAGCGAGAAGACCGGATGCTCCATCGTCGCGAGATCGTCCTTCGGGATCGCGTCGAAGAGATCGCAGATGAAGAAGTCGCTCTGGGGGTGCCGGTCGGGCAGCAGGCCGCCCGCGCTCACCACGGCGCTCATGGCGCCGCCCGCCGCATGGGCGGGCCGATCCTGTGCCCTGTCATCGCTCTGCCTCGAGTCGGTTTTTATCGTCGTTTCGTTGACACCCATCCTAAGGTTATCCACAGGCCCGGTCCAGCATCGCCATCGGGGGATCGGAGTCACCTGATCGGGGGTTCGGAGTCGGGCAAACGTGGGATCGGAGTCGCCCAGGCTCCACGAAGCCACCAAAAATCCCACGGGATCAAAAGCTTGGCGGGAAGGACCGAAACCTTAACAGACTCAATAACACAAATATAACAGGACAAGTTTTTGCAGACGCGCCTCCTCCAACCCGGACAAGGGCCGGAAAACCGGGCATTTTGCCTTGAAAAGCGCAGTTTTGTGCGTGGTTTCGTGACACATGCCGCGATTCGTGCGATAACGCGTAAAAGGCAGCACATCAGGCAGTTTTCATGGCACGCGACGACGGGACCTCCCCGCCCTACTTCAACATCGACCCCGAGGCGGCGCTGGCGGAACTGGGTCCGCCCACCACCTCCGAAGGCTTCGCCCGCATCGCCGAGGCCTGCACGCGCGGGCGCGACGACCTCGCCAGCCGGGGGCTGAACGAGGAGGGCAAGAAGTCGCTGCGCCTGTTCTCGACCTGGGAGATCACCCGCTACCTGATCCCGGTGGCGCAGGCGCATTTCCGGCGCGTGCTGAAGCAGAACCCCGACCTGCCCCAGGGCCTGTCCGAGACCGAGGGCGGCGCCAAGTGGTTCACCCTCGACGAGGTGCTGAAGCTCCGCGCGCATTTCGCCACCGAAGGCTCGAAGGCGAAGGAGTACCGCCCCTACCGCCCCGAGGGCCTGCCCGCCAAGCTCGTTGCCGTCGCCAACTTCAAGGGCGGTGTCGGCAAGACCTCGACCGCGGCGCATCTCGCGATGTCGGCCGCGCTCGACGGCTACAAGGTGCTGGTGATCGACCTCGACAGCCAGGGCTCGATGACCTCGATCTTCAACGGCCGCGTCGCCGACGAATGGGGCACCGTCTTCCCGCTGATCGCGCGCCACTACGCCACCCACCTGCGCCGCGAGAACCAGTCGCGGCTCGACCGGGGCGAGGCGCCCCTGCCCCTCGACGACACGCTGAACGAGGCGCTGAAGCTGACCGCGCGCGACGTGATCCAGCCCACCCACTGGCCCAACATCGACCTGATCGGCGCGCAGCTGAACCTCTACTGGGCCGAGTTCCAGATCCCGGTCTGGCGGATGCAGGCCCGCGGCTGGAAGCTCTGGGACGCACTCACCGACCGGCTGGCCGAGGACGGTATCCTCGACGCCTATGACATCGTCTTCCTCGATACGCCGCCTGCGCTCGGCTACCTGACCATCAACGGGCTCGCCGCCGCCGACATCCTGCTGGTGCCGCTCGGCGCCTCCTTCCTCGAGTTCGACTCGACGGGGCGCTTCTTCGACATGCTGCACTCGACCTTTGCCAGCATCGAGGAGGGCGAGAACATGGCGGCCCGCGCGCTGGGGCGCGAGGAGCTGGCCTTCGAATGGGACGCGGTGCGCGCGGTCATCACCCGCTACGACGGCGCGCAGCAGGCCGAACTGGCCGCGCTGATGCAGGCCTATCTCGGGCGCACCCTCTCGCCGCACCGGCAGGACTTCACCGCGCTCATCGGCCAGGCCGGCGAGCAGGTCGCGGGCATCTACGAGGCCGATTACCGCGACTTCAACCGCGAGACCTATGTCCGCGGCCGCGAGACCTTCGACGCCACCTACGCCGCCTTCAAGCGGCTGCTGATCGGGATCTGGCGGCGCGACGCGCACCGGGCCGCCGGGGGCCTGCTGTGAGGGGCGCGACAGCACCGTGCGCAGCGGTTAGGATTTGGAAACCCTGCCCCGGGATCGTCGCCCGCGCCAAAGGAGGTGCCGCATGGCCAAGCGCAAACGACTGACCCCGCCCGCGCCCGACCGCTTCGACGGGCCCGCGCCGGAAGTGAAATCCATGATGCGTCCCGCGCCGATCGCGCAGGTGGCGGGCGAGGCCTCGACCGTCTCGGCGCTGCGCGAGCTGTCCGATCTCGTCCGCAGCGCCCGCGACGAGGGCCGCCTGATCGAGACGCTGGCGCTCGACGCCATCGAGGCGGGCTATCTCGTCCGCGACCGCCTGCTCGCGCCGATGGACGAGGACATGCAGGCCCTGGTCGAAAGCCTGCGCGCGCGCGGCCAGCAGACGCCGGTCGATGTCGTCGACATGGGCGGCGGCCGCTACGGGCTGATCTCGGGCCTGCGCCGCCTGACCGCCCTGACCCGGCTCTTCTCGGAAACCGGCGATCCCCGCTTCGGCCGCATCCGTGCGCGCATCGTGGTGCCGGGCGACGCCGCCGAGGCGTACCGTGCGATGGTCGAGGAGAACGAGATCCGCGCCGGGCTGTCGCTCTACGAACGCGCGCGGATCGTCGCCAAGGCGGTCGAGGCCGGGGTCTTCCCCGACAGCCGCGACGCGCTGCTCACGCTCTACGCCGCCGCGAGCCGCGCGAAACGCTCGAAGATCAAGAGCGCGCTCGCCGTGGTCGAGGCGCTCGACGGCGCGCTCCGCTTCCCGACCGCCCATGGCGAGCGCCTGCTTCTCGACCTCTCACGTGCCTTGGAGGGCGACGCCGGGCTGGCCGACCGCCTGCGAGACGTGCTGGAAGCAACCCCCGCCGACACCCCCGAGGCCGAGCAGGCCCGCCTGACGGAGGCCCTGCGCCCCGTGGCAGTCCCGGCGCCCGCCCCCGTGGTGCCGGAGGTGGCTTCGCCCGAGGCCCCGTCGAGCCCCCCTGCCCCGGCCGTCAGCGCGCCGGCCCCCCAGACCCCCGCACCCGCTCCGGCCTCTCCCGCGGCGAAGACCCCGCTGGTCAAACCCCTCGACGCCTTCGAGCCGGTCCCCGGCGTCTGGATCCAGTCGCAGACCGCCCCCCATACCGGCACCCGCGTGATCCTCTCCGGCCCCGCCGTCACCGACGGCCTGCGCCAGTACATCACCACCTGGCTCCGCGCCCAGGCCCGCGGCGAGCTATAGGTCAGCCTAACTGCCACATTGTTTCGCGCGCGAAACAAAAGGTCAGGAGGTGTGACGTAATAGGTGTGGCTCAGGCGCGCCGCCCACCATGCGCCAACCAATGCGCATAAGCATCCGCGATCCCCTCCTCCAGCCCGCGCGCTCGGTTCCACCCGAGGCCATGCAGCCGGGACGAGTCCATCAGCTTGCGCGGGGTGCCATCCGGCTTGGTGCTGTCCCAGGTCAGCGTCGCCTCGTAGCCCACGACCTTTGCGATCGTCTCGGCCAGCTCGCGGATCGACACCTCGACGCCCGAGCCGACGTTCAGGGGCACCTCGTCCGAGTAGACCTTCATCAGGAACACCAGCGCATCGGCCAGGTCATCGACGTGCAGGAACTCGCGCAGCGGCGTGCCGGTGCCCCAGACGACGACCTCGGGCGCGCCCGCTTCCTTCGCCTCGTGGAACTTCCGCAGGAGCGCGGGCAGGACATGCGAGTTGGCAAGGTCGTAATTGTCGCCGGGACCATAGAGGTTCGTCGGCTGCGCGCTGATGAAATCGGCACCGTATTGGCGGCGGTAAGCCTGGCAGAGCTTGATGCCCGCGATCTTGGCGATGGCGTACCACTCGTTGGTGGGCTCGAGCGGCCCGGTCAGCAGCGCCTCCTCGCGGATCGGCTGTTCGGCGAATTTCGGGTAGATGCAGGAAGAGCCGAGGAACAGCAGCTTCTCCACCCCGGTCTCATGGGCGGAGGTGATCACGTTGGTCTGCAGCTGCAGGTTCTGGGCGAGGAAATCGACCGGGTAGCTGTTGTTGGCGTGGATCCCGCCGACCTTGGCCGCGGCGAGGAACACCGCCTGCGGCCGGTGCGCGGCGAACCAGTCCCGCACCGCGTGCTGGTCGGTCAGGTCCAGCTCGGCCCGCGAGGCGGTCAGCACCTCGCAGCCCTCCGACGCCAGCCGCCGCACCAGCGCGCCGCCGACCATGCCGCGGTGGCCTGCGACGAAGACGCGCTTGCCGGCGAGGGTATAGCTCATCCCTCGCGGTCCTTGCGCTTGCGCTCCTGGGCCACGACCCGGAGGTCGCTCGTCACCATCTCGCGCACCATGTCGGCGAGGCTGGCGGTGTGGGTCCAGCCCAGCTTCTCGCGCGCCTTCGAGGGGTCGCCGATCAGCAGGTCCACCTCGGTCGGACGGAAGTAACGCGGATCGACCTCGACGAGGCAGCGGTTCGAGCCCTTGGCGAAGCCCTTCTCGTCCACGCCTGTGCCGCGCCACTCGATCTCGATCCCGACCGCGGCGAAGGCGGCCTCGACGAAGCTGCGCACGGTGTGGGTCTCGCCGGTCGCCAGCACGTAGTCGTCGGGCGTGTCCTGCTGCAGGATGCGCCACATCCCCTCGACATAGTCACGGGCATGCCCCCAGTCGCGCTGCGCGTCGAGGTTGCCGATGTAGAGCCGCTCCTGCAGCCCGAGGCTGATCGCCGCCGCCGCGCGGGTGATCTTGCGGGTCACGAAGGTCTCGCCCCGCAGCGGGCTCTCGTGGTTGAAGAGGATGCCGTTCGAGGCATGCATCCCGTAGGCCTCGCGGTAGTTCACCGTGATCCAGTAGGCATAGAGCTTGGCCACCGCGTAGGGGCTGCGCGGGTAGAAGGGCGTGGTCTCGCGCTGCGGCACCGCCTGCACCAGCCCGTAGAGCTCGGAGGTCGAGGCCTGGTAGAAGCGGCAGGTCTCTTCCATCCGCAGGATGCGCAGCGCCTCCAGCAGGCGCAGCGTGCCGATGCCGTCGGCATTGGCGGTGTATTCCGGGGTCTCGAAGCTGACCTGCACGTGGGACTGCGCGGCGAGGTTGTAGATCTCGTCGGGCTGCACCTCCTGCACCAGCCGGATCAGGTTGGTCGAGTCGGCCAGGTCCCCGTAATGCAGCCGGAAGCGCACCTCCTCCTCGTGCGGGTCCTGGTAGAGATGATCGATCCGCGCCGAGTTGAACGACGACGCCCGCCGCTTCACCCCGTGCACCTCGTAGCCCTTGGCGAGCAGAAGCTCCGCCAGGTACGCCCCGTCCTGCCCCGTCACCCCGGTGATGAGTGCCTTCTTCATCGCGCTGCCCCTGCCCGTTCGGTCTCAGTCATTGTCGTCATACGACGATCAAAGCGCAAAGCCTCGGGCCGCTGTGCGGCAATTCGGTGTCAATGGGTGAGGCTGGCAATGAAAAAGCGCGCCCCGTCTCCGGAGCGCGCTCTGGTGTTTCGCTGCGAAACGCCCCGCCTCAGGCGGCGATCAGGCCCATCGACTCGAGCTTCAGGAGGACCTGCTGGGCGCAGTAGTCGACGTCGGTGCCCTCGGTCGCGACCACCAGTTCGGCGGCGGTGGGGGCCTCGTAGGGGTCCGAGATGCCGGTGAACTCCTTGATCTTGCCTTCGCGGGCGAGCTTGTAGAGGCCCTTGCGGTCGCGCCGCTCGCATTCTTCCAGCGAGGTCGCGACATGGACCTCGATGAAGGCGCCATAGGCCTCGATCATCTCGCGGACGGCGCGGCGGGTGGCGGTGTAGGGCGCGATCGGGGCGCAGATCGCGATGCCGCCGTTCTTGGTGATCTCGGAGGCGACGTAGCCGATCCGCTTGATGTTGATGTCGCGGTGCTCCTTCGAGAAGCCGAGCTCGGACGACAGGTGCTTCCGCACCACGTCGCCGTCGAGCAGCGTCACCGGGCGCCCGCCCATCTCCATCAGCTTGACCATCAGCGCGTTGGCGATGGTCGACTTGCCCGAGCCCGAGAGCCCGGTGAAGAACACCGTGAAGCCCTGCTTCGAGCGCGGCGGCGAGGTGCGGCGCAGTTCCTTCACCACCTCGGGGAAGGAGAACCATTCCGGGATCTCGAGCCCCTCGCGCAGGCGGCGGCGCAGCTCGGTGCCCGAGATGTCGAGGACGGTATCGCCCTCCGGCACCTCGTTGGCGGGGTAGTACTGCGCCTTCTCCTGCACGTAGACCATGTGCTTGAAGTCGACCATCTCGAGGCCGATCTCGGCCTCGTGCTCCTTGAAGAGCTCCTGCGCGTCATAGGGACCGTAGAAGTCCTGGCCCTGGCTGTTCTTGCCCGGACCCGCGTGGTCGCGGCCGACGATGAAATGGGTGCAGCCGTGGTTCTTGCGGATAAGGCCGTGCCAGACCGCCTCGCGCGGACCCGCCATCCGCATGGCGAGGTTCAGCAGGCTCATCGTGGTGGTGGCCGCCGGGTACTTGTCGAGCACCGCCTCGTAGCAGCGCACGCGGGTGAAGTGGTCGACGTCGCCGGGTTTTGTCATGCCGACCACCGGGTGGATCAGCAGGTTGGCCTGCGCCTCGCGCGCGGCGCGGAAGGTCAGTTCCTGGTGGGCGCGGTGCAGCGGGTTGCGGGTCTGGAAGGCGACGATGCGGCGCCAGCCGAGCTTGCGGAACAGGCTGCGCAGCTCGTTCGGCGTGTCGCGGCGGCCGCGGAAGTCGTAATGCACCGGGGCCTGGATGCCGGTGATCGCGCCGCCGAGGTACACCGGACCCGCGACATGGTGCAGGT
>JAUIAU010000158.1 GCA_030425185.1 Alphaproteobacteria bacterium | reverse complement strand
GGCCTGCGGTTTCCCTCAGGCCTCCGACGGTTGTCTTGAGCCGCGCGCGGCGTTGCGCTTTAGTGCGCCCATGGAGGAGCGACCCGGACATCTCAGCCGCCGGAGGCTGCTCGCTGGCCTCGCGGCCGGGGTGGTCCTGCCATCCGTTCCCGCGGTGGCCGCAGCACCCGAGCGTTCGCTCCGCCCGGTTCTTCGTCCCGGCGACCTGGCGGTTCGCACCCTGCCCGCCGGGGACGAGATCGTCGCGGCGGCGGGTCTGTCGGGCAAGACCTCCTTCGTGGTCGCCGATGCCCGTTCGGGCGCGGTCCTCGAAAGCCGCTCGCCGCTCCTGCAACAGGCCCCGGCCTCGGTAGCAAAGGCGATCACCACCCTCTACGCGCTGGCCAGCCTCGGCGGCGGCTACCGGTTCTCGACCCGGCTCGTTGCCACCGGTCCGGTCCGCAACGGCCGCCTCGAGGGCGACCTGCTCCTGCTCGGTGGCGGAGACCCGACGCTCGACACCGACGCGCTGGCGGCGATGGCCGCCGATCTCAAGGCAAGCGGCCTGCGCGAGATCACCGGCCGGTTCCGCGTCGCGGAGGGGGCGCTGCCCGGCATCCGCAGCATCGATCCGGGCCAGCCGGACCATGTCGGCTACAGCCCGGCAATCTCGGGGCTGAACCTGAACTACAACCGCGTCTATTTCGAGTGGAAGCGCAGCGCGACGGGCTATGACCTGACGATGGATGCGCGCTCCGAACGGTATCGGCCGCGGGTCAGCGTCGCGCGCATCGATCTCGCCGAGCGCGACCTGCCCGTCTACACCTACGCCGAACGGGACCAGAGCGACATCTGGACCGTGGCGCGAAGCGCACTTGGTAACGGTGGCGGGCGCTGGCTGCCGGTGCGGCATCCGGGCCGCTATGCCGGCGAGGTCTTCCTGGGTCTGGCCCGCGCCCACGGGATCGAACTGCGGGCGGGGGACCCGGTCCGGGGGCGCGTCACGGGCGGTGCGGTCCTCGTCGAACATGTCAGCGAGGACCTGCGCGACATCCTGCGGGCGATGCTGCGCTACTCGACCAACATCACCGCCGAGGCGATCGGCCTGACCGCGACCCTCGCCCGGGGCACCAGCGTCTCGTCGCTGGCCGAGTCCGGCGCGGCGATGTCGGACTGGCTCGGCGGGGCCTATGGCGCCACCCGGGCGCGCTTCGTGGACCATTCCGGCCTGGGGGAGGATTCGCGCATCAGCGCGTCCGCGCTGGTCGGGGCGCTGGTCACGAGCGGTCCCGAGGGCGAACTGCGCCGCCTGCTCAAGGACAACCCGCTGCGGGATGACGATGGCGACGTCCTCCGCGATTCCGGTGTCGAGATCGTCGCCAAGACCGGCACGCTCAATTTCGTGTCGGGACTCGGCGGCTACATCAGGACGCGGAAGGGCCGGGACCTGGCCTTCGCCATCTTCTCGGGCGACCACGACCGGCGCGATACCCTCAGCCGCGACGAGCGCGAGCGGCCGCCCGGGGGGCGGGCCTGGACCCTCCGCGCGCGCGGTCTTCAGAACGCCCTGCTCCGCCGCTGGGCGCTCGCCTACGACGCCTGATCAGGCGCCGACGCCGGGCATCTGCACGAACCGGACACCGTTGATCTGCCACCCGGCATCGCTCTGCACCATGTCGTAGTCGAGCCAGTGCAGCATCCCGGCACCGTCGCGGATCTGTACGCGCTGGATCGTGCGGCCGTTCTCCTCGCGCAGGGACAGGTAGCGAATGCCGTCCGGGCGCCAGACCATCGGATAGCCCTGCCGCACCATCATGCCGAAGTTCTGCGGGGTGCCGAACAGTCCCTTGATCATCGGCGAGGCGTAACTGAAGGCCGTTTCGACGTCATCGGCGAGGAAGGCGTCGAACTGGGACTGGATCGTGGCCTCGATCTCGGTGTCCTGCGCCTGCATCGGCCCGGACAGTCCGAGGGCCAGCGCGAGGGCGAGGCAGAGGCGGGTCAGGTAAGTCATGGCGCGTCTCCTGTTTCTTCCTGACAGGAGATACGTCGCGGAGGCCGGAGAAGTTTCACATTCCCGTGTCCGGGCCTGCCGCGAAGACGAAATGGATCAGCGCGATGTCGATCGCGTAGTAGCTCCAGTGGATCGCGTAGGACAGCAGAAGCCCGTAGCGCACCCACAGGATCAGCCAGGGCACGAGGGCGCCGAAGATCGTCGCCGCGACCGAATAGCGGACGACGTAGAGCGGGTTGGGATAGCTCAGGGCGAGGGTCAGGTGAAAGCCGCCGAAGAGCACGGCGACCAGCAGGGACACCCGCCACAGCGG
>JAUIAU010000051.1 GCA_030425185.1 Alphaproteobacteria bacterium | reverse complement strand
TCCTCGAGCGCGTGCATCTTGCGGGTCTCGACCTCGGACGGTTCGAGAAAGCGCAGCGGTTCGGGGATCGGCACCTGGTAGACGAGGATCTGGTCCTCGGTCAGCGGATGCTCGGGGATGCGGTGCCGGGTCTGGATCACGGTGGCGTCGGCGGTGGCCTCGGTCGTCTCGACCTCTGCCGTGCGCTGGAAGAAGCTGCGGATCGACACCGCGTTGGTGGTGTCGTCGGCGCCCTGGTCGATTACCTTCAGGCGGTCCTCCGGCGTCAGGCAGGCCGCGGTGACCTGCACGCCGCCGGTGCCCCAGCCATAGGGCATCGGCATCTCGCGGCTGGCAAAGGGAACCTGGTAGCCGGGAATGGCGAGGCCCTTGAGCAGCGCGCGGCGGATCATCCGCTTCGTCTGTTCGTCGAGATAGGCGAAGTTGTAGGCGGTCTCGGTCACAGGAGCCCCCGGTCGCTGAGCGCGGCCGCGAGCGCGTCGGGGCCGGTGAAATGGATGCCGTCCATGCCCGCGGCACGGGCGCCGTCCACGTTGTGCGGGCCGTCGTCGATGAAGACGCAGTCCTGCGGGGCAACCCCCGCCCGCGTGCAGAGCAGCCGGAAGATGCGGGGATCTGGCTTGATCATGCCTTCCTGACCGGAGACGACCGTGACGCCGAACACCTCGGCGAGGCGGGGCTGGGCGAGCAGGCCGCGCGGCCAGGTCTCGGCGGACCAGTTGGTGATCGCATGCACGGGGGTGCCCTGCGCGCGCAGGCGGTCGAGGATGTCCAACGTGCCCTCGATCCGGGTCTCCACGGTCTTCGGGTAGGCATTGACATAGGCGGCCAGGCGGCGCGCGTCCTCGGGGTCCGGCAGGGTGGCGGCGAGGTCGGCGAAGCGTTCGCCCGCGTCGGCCCGCAGGTTCAGGGCGCGGAAGTCGATGCGGGCCATGAAGGCCTCGACCGCGTCCCGACTGCCCATCTCGTCCAGCCAGGCCAGATGCGGCTGCCAGTCGACCAGAACGCCGCCGATGTCGAACACCACGACCGAGGGGCTCATTCGGCGGCCTCCTGCCGGGTCGCGGCCTGCTCGGCCTCGCGGCGCAGCTTGCGGATCAGTTCCAGTTCGGACTGGAAGTCGACGTAGTGGGGCAGCTTGATGTGTTCGAGGAAGCCCGTCGCCTGGATGTTGTCGCCATGATAGAGGACGAATTCCGCGTCCTGAGCGGGCACACCGGCGTCGTCCTCGCCCAGTTCCTTCCAGCGCAACGCGCGGTCCACGAGGCTCATCGAGATCGCCTTGCGTTCGGACTGGCCGAGGACGAGGCCATAGCCGCGCGTGAACTGCGGAGGTTCGGTCTTCGAGCCGGTGAACTGGTTCACGGTCTCGCATTCCGTCACGATCATCTCGCCCAGCTCGATTGCGAAGCCAAGCTCGGGGATGTCCATCTCGACCTCGACGGTGCCGATCCGCAATTCGCCGACGAAGGCATGGGTGCGCCCGTAGCCGCGCTGGGTCGAGTAGGCGAGGCCGAGCAGGAAGCCTTCGTCCGCGCGGGCCAGCGATTGCAGGCGCAGTGGACGCTCGGCGGGCAGTTCCAGCGGCTGGCGGGTCAGGTCGGGCGGCGTGTCGTCGGTCGGCGCTTCCTGCTGGATCAGGCCTTCGCGGTTCAGGAACTCGACGATGTGCGGGGTAGGCTCGGTCCGCGGCTCGGCGCGCGGTGCTTCCGGGATCTCGCCCTCGGCCATCAGCGCGAAGTCCAGGAGCCGGTGCGTGTAGTCGAAGGTCGGACCGAGCACCTGCCCGCCGGGCGCGTCCTTGAAGGTCGCGCTGATCCGGCGGTCGCAAGCCATGGCGCCGGTGTCGATGGGCCGGGTGCTGCCGAACCGGGGCAGGGTGGTGCGATAGGCGCGGATCAGGAAAATCGCTTCGATCAGATCGCCGCGCGCCTGCTTGATCGCAAGCGCGGCGAGGTCGGGATCGTAGAGCGACCCCTCGGCCATCACGCGGTCCACGGCGAGGCGAAGCTGGCTGCGGATCTGCGCGACGCTCAGTTCGGCGATCTCGGTGTCGCCCCGGCGTTCCTCGGCAAGCCAGGCGTGGGCATTGGCAATGGCGCGCTCGCCGCCCTTGGTGGCCACGTACATCAGAGAACCCTCACGCTGCGGGGGAGACCGGCGACCGTGCTGCCGGACGTCAGGATCATGTCGAGCCCCCGCGGGAACAGCCGCCGGTTCGCCGTCAGGGCGGCCGGGTCGGGGACCGAGAGCGCGACGGTGCCGTCGATGCCGGGTCCGGCCAGCGTGGTGCCCGTGTTGCCCAGCGCGTCCATCTCGACGATCAGGGTGGCGGAGCGATCGGGATACTGGTCGGTGCCGAGCGGGTAGCGGTCCAACGGCAGCAGGGCGTCCCAGCGCCCGACGGCAAAGGCACAGTGCTCGGGCCCGGTCACCGGTGCGCCGGTGTTGAAGGTCAGCCAGTTGCGCACGGCGGGCGTGTCGGCGGTCCCGGCGAGGAAGACCGGCGTTTCCGGATCGCACAGCGTCAGCAGAGTAAGGGCGGCGGCCTCCGACAGCGGCAGGGGCGCGTCGGTGCCCTCCAGCGCGTAGAGCCGGCCGGGACGGGCCATGGCGTTCAGCAACACGCGGAACGCGCGCGCGGCCTGTCGTGGCGGGTCGGTGAACCCGATCGTCAGCGCGGTGTCGGACATCAGTCTTCGCCTCTCACAAGGGTGAAGAACTCGACCTTCGTCGCGGCGGCTTTCGCGGCGCGAGCCTCTTTCGCCTTTGCGCGCTCGGCAGCGAGCGGGTCGAGGACGGCGCGCCGCAGGTCAGGGGCGGCGTCGGTCTGCATCAGGGCGTCGATCGTCGCGGCAAGGCGCGCGGCGTCGCGGTCACGCCCCTGCACGTAGCCATGCCCGACCGCGCCACCCGGAAGCCGGACCGAACAGCGGGCGACGGTCATTTCCCCGAGATTGAAGGGCGCTCCGGTTCCGCCGGTCCGTCCGCGCACCATGACGGCGCCGATCTCGGGTGCACGGAGCAGCGTCACGTCCGGGTCGAGGCCGGCGGCGGCCCAGAGGGCCTTGAGCCGCCCGGCCGGGGCGGTGGCCAGCAGGCCGAGCCAGGCGCGGCGGTCCGGATCCGGGATCTGGGCTGTCATGTTCGACACCTCGCAAAGTTGTCGAAATATCCTATACAACTAGACAAGTCTCTGGCAGAAAGCTGGCTGAGAAACAAGAACTCTTCCGTGAAGAGATTGTGACAGGAGGATGCATCATGCCGCGCACGGCGCTCTGGACGGCCATCGCCGATGCCCTGCGCAGCGAGATCGCGGCGGGACACTACCTGACCGGCGACCGCCTGCCGACCGAGGCCGATCTTTCGGCGCGGTTCGGGGTCAACCGGCATACCGTACGTCGGGCCCTCGCGGCGCTGGCGGCCGAGGATCTGGTCCACGCCCGCCGGGGGGCCGGCGTCTATGTCTCGGCCAACGCGACGGACTATCCGCTGGGCCGCCGGGTGCGATTTCACCAGAACCTGCTCGCGGCCGGGCGGACGCCCGCCAAGCGCGTGCTCTACGCGGAAACCCGCCCTGCCGATGCGCGCGAGGCCGATGCGCTGGGCCTGACGGACGCCGCCCCGGTTCATGTCTACGAGGGGTTGTCGCTGGCCGACGAGCAGCCGGTCGCCCTGTTCCGCAGCGTGTTCCCGGCCGACCGGTTCCCCGGCCTGCTGGACCATATCCGCGAGATGGGGTCGGTCACGGCCGCGCTCAAGGCCTGTGGGCTGGCGGACTACACCCGGGCCTCCACCCGGATCACCGCCAAGCTGGCGACCACAACGCAGGCGCATCACCTGAAGCTTCGGGAAGGCGCGCCGCTGATCCGCAGCGTTGCGATCAACGTCGATGCACGGAAACGCCCGGTCGAGTACGGGCGCACCTGGTTCGCCGGGGACAGGGTCACGCTGACGCTGACCTAGGGTTCGTACTTCTCGAGGAACGCCTCGACCGGCAGGCCGCGGAAGTCGTCCAGCGTGTCGCGCAGTCGGTCATGGCTCCAGTCCCACCAGCCCAGCGCGATGACCCGCTCGGCCACGTCCGGTGCCAGCCGCGGCTTGATCGGCCGTGCCGGAACGCCGGCCACGATGGTGTAGGGCGCGACATCCTTCGTCACGACGGCACCCGACGCGACCACGGCGCCATGGTGCAGGGTGACCTCCGGCATGACGATCGCCCCGTGCCCGATCCAGGTGTCATGCCCCAGCACCAGCCGCCGCGAGCGCCGGTGCGCGAACCACGCCTCGTCGGCCCCGGCATCGTCCCAGTAATCCTGTGACCGGTATAGGAAGTGGTGGCAGGACGCGGTGTGCAGCGGATGGTCGGTGGGCCCGAGCCGGGTGAAGGCGGCGATGTTGGCGAACTTGCCGACCGTGGTGTTGGCAATGTCCGAGTACTGGTCGCAGTACGAGTAGTCACCGAAGCTGGAATGCGCGACCCGGCTGCCTTTGCCGATCTCGACGAAGCGTCCGAAGGTCGTGTCCGTGATCTGGCAATCGGGATGGAGAAAGGGCGTCTCGGCAGACAGGCGGGCCATGATCTGTGGGTTCCGGTCAGGACGCGCCGTGGATCAGGCGCGCCCGGATCTTGCCGGAAATCCAGTCCATCGCAATCACCATCAGGATGACGAGGACGATGTAGTAGCTGACCTCCTCCCAGTCCTTCTGGGTGTTGATCGCCTGCGTGATCAGCAGGCCGATCCCGCCCCCGGTAATCGCGCCGATGATGGTGGCCGAGCGGGTATTCGACTCGAGGAAGTAGAGAACCTGGCTGAGCAGGATCGGCGCGATCTGCGGGACGACACCGAAGCGATAGCGTTGCAGCGGCTTGGCCCCGGTCGAGGCGACGCCCTCGATCTGCTTCTTGTCCACGTTTTCCAGCGCTTCGGAGAAAAGCTTGCCGAACGAGCCCGAGTCCGTGATCAGGATCGCCAGCGCCCCGGTCAGGGGTCCCGGCCCGAAGGCGCGACTGAGCAGGATCGTGAAGATCAGCGCGTCCACGCCGCGCACGAAGTCGAAGACCCGGCGCACGGCCTGCCGCACGATCATCAGCGGCGCGAAGTTCTTCGCGGCGAGGAAGGCCAGCGGAAGGGCGATCAGGGCCGCTCCCATCGTGCCGAGGAAGGCCATCAGGATGGTTTCGCCCAGCGCCCAGACCACGTCCTTGTGACGCCACATCGAGTTGTTCCAGAAGTCTTCCCAGGCGCCTTCCAGGTTCGTGCGCTCCGGGTCGAGTTGCGGTCCGAAGGCGATCTCGAGCGGGCCGTGGTCGTGGTAGGGGCTGTCGAGGGTGAACCAGAACAGTTCCCAGCCCCAGAAATAGCGGAACACCTCGGTGCGGTTGCGGGTCACGGTGAGGCGGCCTGCCTCCGTCCGGATGTCGAGGCGCGAGGACGAGTAGCTGACCCAGTCGGGCAGGTCGGTCTCGGCGATCGAGACCTGCACGCCGCCGGCCCGGCTGACCGATGCCTCGATCCGTCCGAACTCGGGGTGGATGTAGACGGCGGTGTTGTCGGGCCCGAACTCGGCGGCATGGCCATCCGGCAGGGTGATGAAGGTCCGGTCGCCGTCGATGGTCACCCACTCCGGGGTTTCGCCCTCGGGATACGCGCCCTTGCGTTCGCCTTCCTTGGCGACCGTGACCTCGCCGCTGCGGTTGTCGCGGGTGACGTGGGTCTTGTAGCTGACGGCGTCCGAAACGAGCGTCGCCGCGTTGTCGAGGCGCATCCGGTCGGCCAGGCCCGGCACGTCGAAGGCGAAGAACACGTAGGTCAGGTACACGAGGATCAGGCCCGGGACGCCGAAGGCGAGCAGACGCTTGCGGAAGAACAGACGGCTGGCGTCGGCCTTCATGTCCTCGCGGGAAAAGAGCGCGGTCTCGGCCATGTCAGTGTCCCCCGGTGCCGATCAGGCGATTGCGGAAATGGCTGGACACCTGGTCGACGAGGACAATCGTGGCGAACAGCAGGATGAAGATGGCGGCGGCCTCGTCGAACTTGCCCTGACCCCAGCTCATGGAGTTGCGGAGTTCGTATCCGATGCCGCCCGCGCCGACGAAGCCGAGGATGGCCGAGGCGCGGATGTTGATCTCGAGGCGCAGCAGCGCGTAGCTCAGGTAGTTGGGCGCCACCTGCGGGATCACGGCGAGCAGCATGCGCTGGGACCAGTTGGCGCCAACCGAGCTGAGTCCTTCGAGCGGCTTGAGATCCACGTTCTCGTTGACCTCGGAATAGAGCTTGCCCATCGCGCCCGCGGTGTGGATCGCGATGGCGATCATCGCGGGCACCGGGCCGCCGCCCATCATGAAGATCAGGACGAGCGCGATCACGATCTCGGGGATCGCCCGCAGCACGTCCGACAGCCGCCGGAACACCGGGATCAGCAGCGGCCATTTCGCCAGTCCGCGCGTTGCCGCAAGGGACAGGAACAGGCCCGCGATGCAGCCGATCAGGGTCGAGACGGCAGCGATGTTGAAGGTTTCCAGCAGCGACGGCAGGTAATGGACCAGCAGGGCGGGCAGGTTGGCGCGCTTCTCCCAGGCTTCCGAGACCACGCCCGCCGGAAAGTCGAGGATCTGGTGCCAGCCGTCCCAGAACCCGCCGGCGTTGCGGGCGTCGGCGACGTAGAAACCCGAGACCATCAGAACGACGAAGACCGCCAGCAGGACGCCGTTGTAGAGGCGTCGGCGCTGGACCATCGCCAGGTAGCTGTCGCGGATGTCCTGAACGGGCGTGCCGGAGGCGGCGGTAAGATCGGCCATGCGCGGGTCTCGAATGTTGGGAAACGGAACGAAGACGGGCCCCGCCTGTGCGGGGCCCGTCCGGATCGGGTGGATCAGTTCGACTGAGCCTTGCGGACCGCGATGATGGTCTCGTAGGCGTCATGGCCGATCGGCTGGAAGCCAGCGGTCTCGCCGGCGGCGACGCCGTAGGCGCAATCGAGGTCACGCTCGTGCAGGCCTTCGACCAGGGCGACCATCTTTTCCTTCACGTCCTCCGGCAGCGCCTTGCGCAGAACGACCGGGCCTTCCGGGATCGGCTTCGATTTCCAGATCTCGACGAGCTCGTTCATGTCCACGAGGCCCGCGTCGACGGCGCGGCGCAGCGCGCCCGAGTTGTAGCCGTCTTCCCAGTTCCCGAGGCCGTCGGCCCAGGTCACGCCGGCATCGATGTCGCCGTTGTAGACCGCGACGATGGTCTGCTCGTGGCCGCCGGTGAACTTCACTTCGCCGAAGTAGTCACCCGAGTCCATGCTGGCGCCGGTCGCCTGCGGGATCTCGATCGACGGGATCAGGTAGCCCGAGGTCGAGTTCGGATCGCCGAAGCCGAAGACCTTGCCCTGCACGCCTTCCAGCGAGGTGATGCCGCTGTCCTTGCGGGCGAAGCCGATCGAGAAGTACGAGAACGACCCGTCGAGGTTGGTCTTGACCAGCACCGGCTCGACCGCTTCCGGGTCTTCCAGGTAGATCGCGGCATAGCCGGACGCGCCGAGCCAGGCCATGTCGAGCGAGCCGCCGAGCAGGCCCTGGATCACGCCGTTGTAGTCGGCCGGGGCGAACAGGCGGGTCGGGACGCCGAGGGTTTCCTCGGTGTAGGCGCGCAGGCACTCGTTGTTGTTCAGGCGGTCCTGGGCGTTCTCGCCACCGAGCAGGCCGATGCGGAACTCGGTGATCTCCTGGGCCGAAGCGGCGCCAGCGAGGGCAGTGGTTGCCACGAGGGCAGCAATCAGCGTTTTCATCAGTCACTCCAGTTGGTTAAGTCCGCCCCGGGTGCCGGAAGCGGGAGATGAAACTCAGACGTTGGCAAGCCGGACAACGCCGGCGCCGTCCATCGACCGCTCCAGCGTGTCGATCTCGGTCGAGGTGGCGGCCTCCGAGAACTCGGCCCCGGCCCCGTAAATGTCGCGCGCTGCGCCGGTGGTCAGTTGCTCCGGCGTCCCGTCGAACACGATCCGGCCGTCCCGCATGCCGATCACGCGATCGCAATAGCGGCGGGCCGTATCCAGCGTGTGCAGGTTGGCGATGACCATCCGGCCGTCTTCCTCGTGGATGCGCCGCAGGTCCTGCATCACGACCTGCGCGTTCATCGGGTCGAGCGAGGCGATCGGTTCATCGGCCAGGATGATCTTGGGGTCCTGCATCAGCGCCCGTGCGATGGCGACGCGCTGCTGCTGGCCGCCCGACAGGGCCTCGGCGCGCTTGGGCGCGTGTTCCGCGATGCCGAGCCGGTCGAGGATGTCGATGGCACGGTGAATGTCCGAGGTGGGGTAAAGGCTGAACAGCGTCGCCAGGGTCGACCGGCGGTTCAGCGTGCCGTGCAGGACGTTCGAGACCACGTCGAGGCGCGGCACCAGGTTGAACTGCTGGAAGATCATCGCGCATTCGGACTGCCAGGCCCGTTTGGCGGCGCCGGTCAGGCTGCTGACCTCGCGCCCCTCGAAGACGATCCGGCCCTCCGTGGGATCGGTCAGCCGGTTGATCATCCGCAGCAGGGTCGACTTGCCGGCACCGGACCGGCCGATGATCCCGATCATCCGGGGTTCGGGCACCTCGATCGATGCCTTGTCCACCGCTACGTTGGCGCCGAAGCGCTTGGTCAGGGTCTCGATGCGCAGCACATGTCTCTCCTCGGCTCGCGGCGCTGGTAGGCGCGCAATCCAAAGACCCTGTGACAGTTTTGAAAAACTTCTGTGTCAGCCACCGGGGCTTCGGGCTGTTAAATGGGAAACGCCTCCAATTTGATCGGTTAGGTCCCGGTTAAGTCAGTGGTCGTATCTGTAGGTCCGGGTGAACAGAGTTGGTGGGTCAGGAACATGGGCGCGAAGGGAAACGCGCCAGTCATCATCAAACGCCGCAAGATCGTCGCTGGCGACGGTCATCACGGTGGCGCCTGGAAGATTGCCTACGCGGACTTCGTGACCGCCATGATGGCATTCTTCATGCTGATGTGGCTGTTGAACGCGACGACAGAGAAGCAGCGTAAGGGCATCGCGGATTATTTCAATCCGACGATTCCGGTGAACCGCATTTCCGGGGGCGGTGACAGCGTCTTCGGCGGCGAAAGCGTCTTCGTCGAGGAGACGCTGGCCCACGAGGAGACCGGCGGGACCGGGGATCGCCAGGACGAGGCGATGGGCGCCCGGTTCGATTCGGAGCTTCTGGCGTCCATCGAGAATGCCCTGACTGCCCGCGGCGGCGAGAGTATGGCGACCGACTTTCTTCAGCGCCATATCGTGACCCGCGTGACCGACGAGGGGCTGATCGTCGAGTTGTCCGACCAGCCCGGTGCGCCGCTGTTCGTCGGCGATACGGCCGAGCCGACCGAGCTGCTCGCGGCCCTCGTCGACCTTGTGGCCAAGGTGTTCGGCATGTCCACCAATCCGGTTGCCATTGCCGCCCATGTTGCCAGCCGTCCGGTTGTCCTGCGCACCAACCCGAGCTGGGAGTTGACGGCTGACCGGGCGCAGCGCGTCCGCGAGATGATCGAGGCGGCCGGGCTGGACCCCGGACGGGTGCGCCGGATCGAGGGGCACGGCGACCGCGCGCCCGCAGTGCTGCCGGCCATCGACCTGACGAACAACCGCATCGGCGTGGTGCTGCTGCGATCCCGGTTCTGAATCCGGAAGACTCGAAGGAACGGGGCAGTCGTTAGGAAGGCCTTAAGGCGGCGCACGTAGCGAGGGTGGATACGTCACGGCATCAGAAAGGCCCGCGATGACGATTTCCTCCTCCCTCAATGCCGGGGTCGCCGGACTGAATTCCAATGCGACCCGGCTGGCCGCGATCTCCGACAACATCGCGAACGCCTCCACCTTCGGCTACAAACGCACGGTCGCCGATTTCCATTCCCTCGTGATCAACGGTGGCGCGGGCAGCTACAGTGCCGGCGGGGTCCGGGTCACCACGAACCGGCTGGTCGACGAACGCGGGCCGCTGGTCACGACCACCAATCCGACGGATATCGCGGTCGGTGGCAACGGCATGCTGCCGGTTACGGCGGCGTCGGCCCTCGACGGAACGGCGGAAGCCTATCCGCTGATGCTGATGACCACGGGGTCGTTCCGTCCCGATTCGAACGGTATCCTCAGGACGGAAACCGGGATGGTGCTGATGGGCTGGCCGGCGGAGACCGACGGGACGGTGGGCCTGTATCCGCGGGATACGGTCGTCGGTCTCGAACCCGTGCGCATCAACCTGAACCAGTTCGCCGGGGATCCGACGACGCGGATCGAACTGGGGGTCAACCTGCCCGCCACGGCAACCGAAGCGGGCGAACCGGGCGATGCCCTCGACATGTCCATCGAGTATTTCGGGAACCTCGGTACCAGCCAGAACCTGAACATCAGCTTCACGCCGACGGTTCCCGCTGCCGGCGCGTCGAACACCTGGACCATGACCATGCGCGACTCGGCCTCCGGGAATGCCGTGATCGGGGAATATACGCTGGTCTTCGACGACAGCCGCGGCACCGGCGGGACCCTGACCTCGGTCACCAAGATCTCTGGGGGCGACTACGATGCCGCGACGGGAGAGCTGTCGCTGACCGTGGATGGCGGCCCCCTGACGGTGAAGATCGGCACGCTCGCCGATCCCAACGGGCTGACCCAGCTGTCGGACAGTTTCGCGCCGGTCTCCATCGACAAGGACGGGTCTCCGGTCGGCAACCTGTCGGCGGTGGAAGTGGACGCCAACGGATACATGCACGCCATCTACGACATCGGCTTCACGCGGACGATCTACCAGATTCCCCTTGTCGACGTGCCGAACCCGAACGGCCTGATCGCGCTCAACAACCAGGCCTACCAGGTGTCGCCCGACAGCGGCCCGTTCTTCCTGTGGGACGCGGGCGACGGGCCGGTGGGCGACCTCGTCGGGTACGCCCGCGAGGAATCCGCGACCGACGTCGCCGCCGAACTGACGCGCCTCATCACGACGCAGCGCGCGTACTCGTCGAACGCGAAGATCATCCAGACCGTCGACGAGATGTTGCAGGAAACCACGAACATGAAGCGCTGAGCCTGAGATCCGAACCCGGAGATGAGCATCAACGGCACCCTCACCAACGCCCTGTCGGGTCTCGTCGCGGCCTCGCGTGCCGCCGAGGTGGTGTCGTCGAACGTCGCCAACGCCCTGACCGAGGGCTACGGGCGCCGCGAACTCCAGGTGTCCGCGATGTCCGTCGCCGGTGTCGGGGCAGGCGTCAGGGTCGATGGCATCCGCCGGGACGTCGACAACGGTCTGATTGCCGACCGACGCGCGGCGGATGCCGGCCTCGGAGCGGCGCGGACGCTTGCAGGTTTTTTCGACGCGGTCGAGCGCAGCATCGGCCTGCCCGGCGAGGAAGGCTCGATCAACACCAAGTTCGCCCGTCTGGAGGCCAGTCTGGTCGAAGCGTCCAGCCGACCCGATTCGGAGTCCCGCCTGTTGAATGTTCTGCGGGCCTCGCAGGATCTGGTGTCTCAGATCAACACGGTCTCGAACGCGATCCAGTCGCAGCGTCAGGCCGCAGACGGCGCGATCTCGAAGGCCGTCGAATCCCTGAACACCACCTTGCTCCGGATCGCGGACCTCAATCGCGACGTGCGGCTGCAGGCCGGAGCGGGCCGCGATGCCTCGGCCCTGAAGGATCAGCGCCAGGCCGCCATCGACTCGATCTCAGAACTCGTGCCGATCGTGGAAATCGAACGGGACCACGGCGAGATCGCGCTGATCACCATCGGGGGTGCCATCCTCGTCGATGGCAAGGCGGCGGAGATCGACTTCACGCCCGTGGGCACCATCATGCCCGACATGACACGTGCATCAGGTGCGCTGGGCGGGCTGTCGCTGAACGGTGAGCCGGTCGATACCTCGCGCAACAGCCATGCCTTTCGCGCCGGTGCGCTGGCGGCCCTGTTCGATATCCGCGACACCCGGGCCGTGACCGCGCAGGCCGCGCTCGACGGACTGGCGCGCGACCTCGTCGAACGGTTCGAGACGCCGGCCGCCGACCCGACCCTTCCGGCCGGGGCGGCCGGGCTGTTTACCGACGCCGGGCTGGCGCTCGATCCCGCGGATGAAATCGGGCTGGCCGGACGGCTGGCGGTGAATGCGCGGGCCGATCCGGATCGCGGCGGTGACATCTGGCGTTTGCGCGCTGGCCTCCACGCGACCGATCCCGGGGAGCCGGGACGCTCGGACATCCTGTCCGGGCTCGCCGAGGTGCTCCAGGCCGCCCGCGTTCCGCCCTCGGGCGGCTACATGGCCTCGACCCGGTCCGCCGCCGGTCTCGCGGCCGATCTGCTGTCCCGTGTCTCCGCCGAACGGCAAAGCGCGGACGTCGCCCTGACCCAGAGCGAGGCCAAGCAACAGGCGCTGCAGGCGCTCGAATTGCAGGACGGCGTCGATACCGACCACGAGATGCAGGAACTCCTCCTGATCGAGCAGGCCTATGCTGCCAATGCCAAGGTGGTGAAGGCGGTCGACGACATGATCAAGCAACTGCTGGGATTGTAGGATGCAGTACGTCTCGATCGGTGACCTGGCGCAGAGCTTCCTGATGAAGCACCAGAGTGCGCGCCTGAAAGGCGAGATGCTCGGGCTCAGCCAGACCCTCGCCAGCGGCCGGCACGAGGACATGGCCAAAGCCCTGCGCGGCGAGTTCGCGCCGCTCGCCTCGATCGAGAACGGGATCACCGCGCTGTCGGGCTACCGGACGGCGACCTCCGAGTTCGCGACCCTGCTGTCCATGGCGCAGGCGGAGCTCGGGACGATGCAGGACGTGACCGCCGGTCTTGCCCCCGCGCTGATCTCGGCGGGGAATTCGGGGCATCCTGCACTGGTCGCGACCACGGCGACCGACGCGCGACAGAAGCTCGACGGGATCGTGTCGGCCCTGAACGTGCGGGTGGCGGACCGCAGCGTCTTCGGCGGCCAGGCGACCGATCGGACGCCCCTGCTCGATGGCGCAGATATCCTGAACGAGCTCGGGACGGTCGTCGCGGGTGCGACCACGGCGGACGAGATCCTGACCCGCGTGGCCGACTGGTTCCGGGCCCCCGGCGGAGGGTTCGAGACGGTCGCCTACAAGGGCAGCGTGACACCGTTCAGCCCGATCCCCCTGTCCGAGCGCGACACCGGGCAGCTGGCGATCACGGCCCTCGATCCCGGATTGCGCCCGGCGCTGGAAGCCGTGGCCCTCGCGGCGCTTGTCGATCGCCTGCCCCAGCTGGCCGACCCGTCCGTTGCCGCGGCGGTGATGACCCGCGCGGGTGAACGGATGCTCGAGTCCCAGTCCGACCTGGCGATCCTGCGCTCGGCGATCGGCTCGCAGGAGGCTCGTTCCGAGGCGGCCCGGGTCCGCAACGAGGCCGAGCTTGCCGCGCTGAAGATCGCCCGGAGCGATCTCTACAGTGCCGACCCCTACGAGACGGCAACGCAACTCCAGCTGGTGCAGGCGCAGCTCGAGTCCGTCTACACGATGACGGCCCGTCTCGCCCGCCTGTCCTTGTCGGAGTATCTCAAGTGAGGGCGCTTCTCATCGGGCTTGGACTGCTGGTCCTTGCGCTGACCGATGCGGCGGCGGGTTCCGTGCGCCTCAAGGACCTGGTCGAGGTTGACGGGGTGCGCGGCAACGACCTCGTCGGCTATGGCCTCGTCGTCGGCCTCGACGGCACAGGTGATGGTATCCGGAACGCGCCCTTCACCGAGGAAATCCTGTCCGGCACGCTGGAGCGGCTCGGGGTCAACGTCTCGGGCGAGCAGATACGTCCGCGCAACGTGGCTGCCGTGATCGTGACCGCGACCCTTCCGCCCTTCGCCCGCGCCGGTTCGCGGATCGGTGTGACGGTTTCCGCCATCGGCGACGCGAGCAGCCTGCTCGGGGGCACGCTGGTGATGACCCCGCTGAACGCGGCAGATGGCGAGATCTACGCCGTCGCGCAGGGCCCCATCCTCGCCGGTGGGGCCGCCGCGCGAGGGGAGGGCAGTCGCACGGTCGAGGGCGTTCCGACAAGCGGCAGCATCCCGACCGGGGCGAGGGTCGAGCGCGAGGTGGACTTCGACTTCGGCACGCTCGACAGCATCCGGCTGGCGTTGCGCACACCGGATTTCACCACCGCCGCGCGGATCGAGGAATCGGTGAACGCCGTCTTTCCGCGCCGGGTTGCCCGGATGCTCGATTCCGGGACGGTGCAGATCGATATCGGGGCGGCCGGGGGCGATTCGCCGTCGCGGGTCATGGCTCGCATCGAGAACCTGACGGTCAGCCCCGATGTCCGCGCCCGGGTGGTGATCGACCAACGGTCTGGAACGATCGTGATGGGGGCCGAAGTCCGGATCGACCGGGTTGCCGTGTCGCAGGGAAACCTCACGCTGCGCGTCGAAGAGGCCCCGGTCGCGGTGCAGCCCAACCCCTTTGCGCCGGGCGAGACGATCGTTCTGCCCCGGACGACCGCGACGGTGGCCGCCGAGCCGGGGCTGGGCCTCGTGGAACTGCCGCCGGGAGCCTCGCTGACCGATATCGTCGCCGGACTGAACGCCCTCGGCGTCGCGCCCCGCGACCTGATCGACATCCTGAAGGCGCTCCACGCGACCGGCGCCCTGCACGCGGATCTGATCGTCGAGTAGCGGCAGGTGTCCGGCTGGCGGCGAAGGTGGGCTGGGCAGCTGCGGCGCGTGCGGGCCAAGCCCAAAGGGAAACGGCGCCGTCCTCGCCTGCGTCTGTGATGAAATTGCGACACGTGCGGGGGCAAGTGTTCTCCGAAATCCTCAACTCGCGGGGCAGGTCTCTTCTAGCGATGGATCTGGTGCGCAACAACATTTTCTACCGCTTTGGGAAGCAGAGCAGCGCCACCTTCGAGCTATACAAACAGCCGTGGGACCCATTTGACGCCTCTTGATGGCGTGAGAACGCTCTGAACGCCAGGCCCGTGCGCCCACGGATCAACCATTTCTTGGTACGTCTGCTTACCGCCGAAACCGGCGATGCCATCGCAACGCGTGAAATATTTTCGGCTTACCGAGCCTTTGTCGCAACCCGCAATACGCCTACTCTTTAAGAAGCCGGATTGAGACGAAGATGCGCTGCCTCAAGGCCCACGGTGCGCGCATCGCCGTCGGAGAGCCCGCCCGCCAAATTGCAAAGATCCAGATCCGTGTCGCCCTCATCAACCGCTTTTGGCTCAGTCGGGACCGCCGAGATCGTAAGCGTCACCTGATGCCAAAGGGGAAAGGGGCAATCACGCCTCACACGCGAGGTGCGCAGCAACTCCCCTGGCTTGGAGGAAAAGGCGCAACAGGAGCGCTCACTTCGTCTCTTGAGAAAGGCTCTCGCGCAGGTTTTCCTGAGAAGGATGGTGCCGGTGAAGGGACTCGAACCCCCGACCCCATCATTACGAATGACGTGCTCTACCAGCTGAGCTACACCGGCATCCTTCTCTCTCGCGGCCCTATAACTTATAGCGCTCCGCGCCCAACCAACTGGCCTCAAATGTAGTTCTCGAGCGGACCCCATCATTACGAATGACGTGCTCTACCAGCTGAGCTACACCGGCCAGTGGTCGGCCTCTTAACACCGTGGGTCAGGGGTGGGAAGCCCCGTTCTGCAGGCGCGTTTCTCCGGGCTTGGGCGGGGTATCGGCGGGCAG
>JAUIAU010000157.1 GCA_030425185.1 Alphaproteobacteria bacterium | reverse complement strand
CCCGCGACGGCACCTGCGTGCGCGACTACGTCCATGTCTCGGACCTGATCGACGCCCATGTCGCGGGGCTGCGCTGGCTGCTCGACGGGCGCGGCAGCCGGGCCTTCAACCTCGGGACCGGCACCGGTTTCACCGTGCGCGAGGTGATCGAGGCGGCGAAGCGCACCACCAACCTGCCGGTGCCCATCGTCGAGGGCGCGCGGCGGCCGGGCGATGCGACGGCACTCGTCTCGGGCAGCACGCGGGCCAAGGCGGAACTGGGCTGGACTCCGGCGCGTTCGACCATGGACCGGATGATCGCCGACGCCTGGCGCTGGCACCGCTCGGGCGGCTACCCGCCGCGGGGCTGAGCCGGTGGCGCTGGTCGGCTATGCCCGCGTCTCGACCGGCGAGCAGACGCCGGAGGGGCAGGTGGCCGAACTGCGCGCCGCGGGCTGCGACCCGGTGCATTGCGAGACCGGCTCGGGCGGCGACCGGACGCGGCCCGTTCTGGGGCGGCTCCTGCGCGAGCTGGGACCGGGCGACGTGCTCTGCGTGGTGCGGCTCGACCGGCTGGCGCGCTCGCTGTCGCACCTGTTGCAGGTCCTCGAACGGCTCGAGGCGCAGGGCGCCCATTTCCGCTCGCTGCATGACCCGATCGACACCGCCTCGCCGCAGGGCAAGTTCACCCTGCAGGTGCTGGGGGCGGCGGCCGAGTTCGAGCGGGCCCTCATTCGCGAGCGCACCCGGGCCGGGCTGGCCGCGGCGCGGGCCGAGGGGCGCACGGGCGGCAACCCGGCCCTGAAGGCGGGCGACCCGGCGATGCGGCGCCGGCTGAAGGCCGCGCGCGACGCGGCCTGGCTCGACAGCCTGACCGAGAGCGCGGGCGAATGGGTGCCGGTGGTGCGCCGCACCCGGCCGCACCTGCCCTGGGAGACCGTGGTGCGGATGGTCAACGCCCAGCTTCCCGAGGGCCGTGCGCCCTGGAGCCAGCCGCGCCTGCGCCGCGCCGTGGGGCGCTTCGTCCGCGAGGGGATGCTGCCCGAGAGCGTGCTCGCCCCCGCGCCGCGCCCGCCGGGCGACGACCGGCTGCTGGCGGTGGTGGCGGCGCTGGCCGGGGCCGATCCCGACCTGAGCCTGCGCGCCATCGCGGCCCGGCTGGAGGCGCTGCGCGAGCGCACTCCCCGCGGCGGGGCGCGATGGTCGGTCTCGAGCGTGCGGATGCTGGTCGAGCGGGCGCGGGCGCGGGGGATGCTCTGACGGCCCGCGCGCCGTCCCCGTCCCGGCGACGCCGGTCCCGGTTTCCGCCCATTGTCCCGCATTCCCAGTGAAATTGGGGCGAAATCTGGGCAAGGGCTTGGCAGACCCGTCCGGATCGGGCAGTCCTTGCCACAACTAGAACACAATTCGAGCAGCCGTCCTTCATCCCCCCCGATGCCAGGGAGGCGCGCCCGAGTTGTCCGATGTCTCCCTCCCCCTGCTGGCGCTGACCGCCTTCCTGTTCCGCGCGGATCTCTCCGGTGCGACCGACCTGCCGCCGATCCGCACCGAGGCCGGGATCACCGAGGTGGTGCTCGGCCCCGAGATGCCGGTGGCGCTGTCGGGCTCGAAGCAGAGCCAGCGCGCGGAACTGTCCGAGACGGCCGAGAGCGATGACGCCAACACCGCCGCCGGGCCGGTCTGGGTGCGTTTCTCGGTCTGGCTCGACCCGATGACGGCGCTGCCGGAGAACGGCGCGAAGCTGCATGTCGCCCAGTTTCACCAGCGCGAGGGGCAGGACGGCGCGGCCGCGACGCCCGCGCTGATGCTGAACCTGACCGAGGAGGGCGATCTCGTCGCCCAGTTCGAGCGCGCGGTCGGCAAGCGTGCCTATCGGCTGGTGGCGGGCGGCTGGACCGAGATTCTGGTGCGCCCCGAGGGTGCCGCCGACTGGCAGAGCGTGGCCTGGGACGACGGCATGAACACCTCGACCGGCCATGTCTTCTTCAAGTTCGGGCTCTACCGCAGCTTCCTCGAACGCGACCCGGGCCTCGCCGACCGCCCGGCCCGCGCGCTCTTCCGCACCCCTGTCCGCGGCACCGACCCGCGCACCGTGCTGGGACTGGCCGCGGCGGGGTGAGGGCCACGGCTCGGCCTGGTCCGTGTTGCGGGGTCTTCGCCATCTCGTATGGTGAGCCTGTCTTCGACACGTTGCGGATTTGACGGATGAGTTGGGCCCTCTTCATCGATGAATCCGGGCAGGATCTGCGCGAGTCTCCCTACGAGGTTCTGGCCGGTATCGCTGTCGAGGACCGTGTTCTCTGGAAGCTGATCCGCGATTTGTCGGATGCACAGGAGCGGATCTTCGGCGTTCGGCTCTTCGAGGCCTATGGCAGCGAGGCGAAGGC
>JAUIAU010000050.1 GCA_030425185.1 Alphaproteobacteria bacterium | reverse complement strand
CACGTTGCCCGCGACCGCGGTGATGCCAAGCACCTCGACGTCTTCGGGCGAGGCGAGGGCGAGCAGGATGGCGACCGCGTCGTCCTGCCCCGGATCGGTGTCGATGATGATCTTGCGCGTCATGGGCCGAGAGTGGCGTCCCGCGCGGCGGCGCGCAAGGGGGCGTGCGGGTGTGCGGTGGGCGGTTGGGTGCCAGGGCTGGCTGTGTTCGCGAGGGCTAATTTTTTTATGAAACGATATTATTGGGTTAAGTGGCTACTCTACCACATCTGGTAGCCGTTTTCTAATTTTCTTAGATCTTTTCTGGGGGCTGGGGGCTGGGGGCTGGGGGCTGGGGGCTGGGGGCTGGGGGCTGGGGGCTGGGGGCTGGGGCGGACCTGCTCCAGGCTGACGCGAGCGAGGAACCCGCCTGACCCCGTCACCGCACGGCTATTCCCACGGCCGCCACGCCCGCCGCCCGCCTAGGCCCGGCCGCTCCGCGCAGCCTCCAAGAGCTTCGGCAGCACGGACTTGAACCGGAAGAACCCGGCCGAGGCCTGCGGCCAGGCCAGCCGGTCATGGCCGCGCAGGCACTCTGCCACCCGCAGGCCCCGCGCCCGGGCTGCGCTGCGCAGCGCGTCGAGGCGCGGGCGCATCGGTCCTTGCGCCACGAAGGCGGTCACGATCTGCGTCGCCCCGGCGGCCTCCGCGGCCTCCAGCAGGACGCCCGCGTCGTCGGCCTGCACTTCGGGACCGGCCGCGCCACCGAGGCGCACCAGCGCGTCGCGGCCCGCCGCCTGCGTGAAGGACCGGACAGCCGACGAGACGGCGAGGGGCGAGCGGTCCTCCGCCGCGGTCCAGAGCACCGCCCCGCGCCAGTCCCGGACCTGCGGCAGCAGCCAGCCCGGGGAGAGGTCGTCCTCGGTCACCAGCACCAGCGACGGGGCGTCGGGATCGGGCCTCTCGCCCTCCGGCACCGGGCCGAGGGGCGGGTTGGGCAGGCCCTCGACCGGGCCGCAGACCGGGGCAAGGCCGCGCGGGGCGAAGCGGCCCTCGGTGTAGCGGGCGATGTTGTCGGCGGTCGCGGCATAGGTCTTGCCCGGCGTGTGCAGCCCGGCGACCCAGCGCCAGCCGAGCGTGTTCGACGCCGGATCGCCGTCCAGCAGGCGGCGCAGGAACAGGTCCGCGCCCAGTTCCCATGGCAAGCCGAGGGTGAAGATCCAGATCGAGGCGACCCACATCCGCGCGTGGTTGTGCAGGTAGCCGGTGGCGGTCAGTTCGCCGATCCAGGCGTCGAAGGCGTCGATGCCGGTCTCGCCCCGGCAGGCGGCCTCCCAGTCGGCGCGCAGGCCGGCTTCGGTCGCCAGCCGGTCGCGGGCGCGGGCCAGCCCGGCGCGGTAGCCCTGCCAGACCGAGGGCCGCCGTTCCAGCCAGCCTTTCCAGTAGCTGCGCCAGATCACTTCCAGCAGGAATTTCTCGGCGCTGTCGGGGCTATGGCGCGCGGTGACGGCGGCCAGCACCTCGGCCTCGGTGATCATCCGGTGCCGCAGGTAGGGCGACAGGCCCGAGACATGGGGATGCCCGGCCCCCGGCAGATCGAAGTTGCGCAGGCGGGCATAGTCACGGCCCGCCTTCGGCAGGAAGGCGGCGAGGCGGGCGAGGCCCTCGGTGCGGGTCGGGGGGAAGCGGTCGTCGGTCATCGCGGCGCAGATGGCGCGCGCCGGGGGCAGGTCAAGACGGGACGCCGGGGGGGCCTCAGTCGACGATCATCGACAGCGGCTCGGGCGGGGTGACGTCCGGGGCCGGGTTATCGGTGCCGGAGGGCGCGCGCGCCGGTTCGAAGCCCGCGGCCTGCGTGGCGGTGATGCGCGGGCCGCCAGGCGGCGGGGGGGCGGTTCCGGTCAGCCGCACGGCGCGCAGGCCGCGCACCTGTCCCAGCCGCCCGGCCGCGACGGCGGCGCGTCCGGGCGGACGCAGGGCCACGGCGCCGAGGCTGTCGGCGGGCAGGGCGATCTGCATGCCGGGGCGCAGGGCGCGCAGGCGGGCAAGCGGCAGGGTGATCCGGCACAGCTCGGCCTCAAGCCCCGCCGGGCAGTCCAGCACCGTTCCGCGGAACGCCTCCGCCCAGTCCTCGGGCCGGGTCACGGGATCGGCCGGGGGCAGGGGCTTCGGCAGCGCGAGCCGGAGCCGTCCTTCCGAGCGTCCCGCGATGTCGAGGTCGAGCAGGAACACCCGGTAAGCACCCTGCGGCAGGCCGAGGACCGCCGCGCGCAGGGCGACGGCGGGCGGGCCGCAGTGCAGCGGTTGCGGCAGGACGGCGGCCGCCGCGGGGCCGAGGGCGGCGTGCCAGCCCGCAAGCAGGTCGTCGAGATAGGGCCGGGCGAGGGCGGCCTCCACCGGGGTGGCGGGGTCTTGCCGGGGCGGTGTCCGCGCGAGGGTGTCGAGGCCGGTCACCCCCACCGTTCGCAAAAGCGCGATGGCGGCCACCGCGCCCGCGTCGAGCGCCGCGAGGCCCGGTCCCGCGCCGCCGTCGAGCCGCAGCACCAGCGCGCTGCCCGCCAAGAGCGCCTCCAGCGCCTCGGGCCGGTCGGCGCGGTCCTCGTCGAGGCCGGTCGCGGTGATGTCGCAGGCCAGCACGCGGCGTCCGGCGCGGGCGGCGGCAAGGCGCAGCGTCCGGCCTTCCGGTGCGCCCGCCTCGGCACCGGCGTGACGCGCGGCCTGCAGCTTGCGGGCCAGGGCCGATCCGGGGGCTGCGGTCATGTGCTCGTCTCCCGCTGGGGTCGGGGCCGAGACTGGAGAGGCCGGGTTGAGAAAGCGTTGACGCGCCGGGCGTCAGGCGACGGCGGCCCGGGCGCGGCGGGGATCAGGTGCGTCCGGCTGCGACAGGCGGCGCGGGAAGCGCAGGCGGAAGGCGGCGCCCTCGGCCTCGGGCAAATAGGCAATCGAGCCGCCGAGCCGGTCCATGATCTCGCGGCAGATCGCGAGGCCGAGGCCCGCGCCGCCCGCCCCGGAGGTGGTTTCCATCCGGGCGAACTTCTCGAAGATCAGGCCCTGTCCGGCGACCGGGATGCCCGAGCCATTGTCGAAGAAGTCGACCTCGACCGTCTCGCCGTCGAGCCGCGCCGCGATGCGCAGCACCGGGCGGTCGGCGTCGCAGTACTTGGCGGCATTGGAGATCAGGTTGATGAAAACCTGGCTCAGCCGCCCGGTGTCGGTGTCGACCTCGATCGCCTCGCCCGCCTCGTCGCGGCGCAGGACCAGCGCGCCTTCGCCCGCGGCACTGGCCGCGGCCACCGCCCGGTCGAGCACCGCCGACAGCCGCTCGACCTGCGGGTTTAGCACCACCTGGCCGTTCTCCAGCACGCTGAGGTCGAGCAGGTCATCGAGCAGCCGCGTCAGGCGGATCGACTCGTCCTGGATGATCCGCGAATAGCGCTCGGTCTCTGTCTGGCTGAGACCGCCCGCCAGCAGGATCTCGGAGAAGGCCCGGATCGAGGTCATCGGGGTCCGCAACTCGTGGCTGATCTGGCTGAGGAAGGCGTCCTTCTGGATCGACAGCTGGGTGAGCTTGTCGTTGGCGCGGCGCAATTCCTGTGCCGTGGCTTCCAGTTCGGCGGATTTCGCCTCGAGCTGGGTCGAGTATTCCATGATCTGGGCGGTCTCGTCTGCCACCGCCATCAGGTCGGAGACCGAGATCGACGCGCCGCCGTGCACCTGCGCGATCATCGCGTGGGCGGTGCCCGCGCCGACCGAGCCCGCGAGCACGCGTTCCAGCTCGGTCAGGAACTCGGGCGTGGGGTCCGGCAGGTAGCCCAGCTTGCCCTGCCGCCGCGTGGCGGCGGAGAAGAAGCCGGTGGCCTCTTCCGCGCCGAGGATGCGCTGGGTCATCACCAGCAGGTCCTCGGCCTCGGCGCGCCCGCCGGACCAGACGCGCGGGATCGACGAGCGGTCGAAGACGTTGACGAACTCCGCGCCCTGCAGCCGTTCCATCGGCGTCGGAAAGGTGGCGAGCGAGACCGACAGGAAGAGCCCGGTGTTGATCACCAGCGACCAGAGCGTCGCGTGGACCAGCGGGTCGAGCCCTTCCAGCCCGAAGAGCGCCTGCGGCCGCAGCGCGCCGAGGCCGAGCGGCCCCTGGGCGAGGGTGGTCGCGGAAAACACGCCGTCGGGGCCGAAGCTCGGCAGGAACAGGGTGTAGGCCCAGACCACGAAGCCGCCGACCAGGCCCGCCGCCGCGCCCTTGCGGGTCGCGCCGCGCCAGAACAGCCCGCCGATCAGCGCGGGCATGATCTGGGCGACCCCGGCGAAGGAGATCAGCCCGATGGCGGCCAGCGCCTCGGCGCCGCCGGAGACGAGGTAGTAGAGGTAGCCCAGCCCGAGCACGGCGGCGATCGACACCCGGCGCGACAGCAGCATGGCCCGGCGCACGTCCCCCGAGACCGAGGCGCCGCCGCTGGACAGGCTGAGCCAGAGCGGCATGATCATGTGGTTCGACAGCATCGTCGACAGGGCGATGGCGGCGACGATCACCATCGAGGTCGCCGAGGAGAAGCCGCCGAGGAAGGCAAGGGTGGCCAGCAGGTCCTGACCCTCGGCCAGCGGCAGGGTCAGCACGAAGAGGTCGGGGTTGGTGCCCGGCATGCGGGCAAGGCCCACCGCCGCGATCGGCACCACGAAGAGCGAGATCAGCAGCAGGTAGAGCGGGAAGGCCCAGGCGGCCGTCGCGAGATGGCGCTCGTCGGCGTTCTCGACGACCAGTACCTGGAACATGCGCGGCAGGGTCAGCACGGCCGCGCCCGACAGCAGGATCAGCACGAACCAGCGCCCGCCGTCCACCTGCCAGCTCGCGATCGGCGAGGCGTCGATCAGGTCCATCGTCGCGCCGACGCCGCCGGTCAGGCCCCAGACGACGAAGATCCCGATGGCGAGCAGGGCGACCAGCTTGACCACGGCCTCGACGGCGATGGCCATGACGACGCCGTGGTGGCGCTCGTTGGCGTCGAGGTTGCGGGTCCCGAAGATCACTGTGAAGACCGCGAGCCCGGCCGCGGTCCAGAACGCCGTCACGCCCTGCGAGACGCCGGTGGCGCCGCCGTTCATCGCGAAGACCTCGACGGCAAGCGAGACCGACTGGAGTTGCAGGGCGATGTAGGGCGTGGTGCCGACCACCGCGAGCAGCACGACGAGCACCGCAAGCCCGTTCGACTTGCCGTAGCGCGCCGACAGCAGGTCGGCGATCGAGGTGATCCGCTGCGCCCGTCCGATGCGCACCAGCTTGCGCAGCAGCCACCACCAGCCGATGAAGACCAGCGTCGGCCCGAGGTAGATCGTCAGGTATTCGAGGCCCGAGCGCGCCGCCGACCCGACCGCGCCGTAGAAGGTCCAGGCGGTGCAGTAGACCGACAGGGACAGGGTATAGACGAAGGGCGAGCGGACCCAGGCGTTGCGGCCCGTCCGGGCCCGGCGTTCGGCGGCGAAGGCGATGCCGAACAGCAGGCAGACGTAGAGCAGCGCAACGAAGATCAGCAGGTCGAGCGTCATCGGTCGCCGTCCCGCGCCTCGGGCATGGCCCCGCGCAGGAAGCGGGCGATCAGAGCCGCGGCGATCACCATGCCGATCCAGACCAGCAGGAGGAAAACGAGCAGCGAGGTCGTCGTGCCCTCGACCCCGCGCGGGATCAGCAGGGGCACGGCCAGCACGAGGAACGCGCCGAACAGCGGCACCGCGCGCGCGGCGTCGATCAGGCGGCGCTGGCGGTAGGGCTGCGGGGCGAGGAACAGGGCCGGACGGCGGGGCGGGTCGGTCTCGGCCCGGAACGGCTCGCCGCGGCCGCGCGGCAGGGGCCGGCGGGTCGGCATCTCACGCCTCGCCGATCAGCGCCCGCACCCGTTCGAGCACGTCGCCGTTGGCAAAGGGTTTCGACATGAAGGCCGAGACGCCGAAGAGCTCGGCCTGCTCGCGGTCCTTCTTCTGCCCGCGCGCGGTCAGCATCAGCACGGGCAGGGATTTCAGATCGGGATCGGCGCGCAGGTCGCGCAGGATTTCGAGGCCGCCCCGGTTGGGCAGCATCAGGTCGAGGATCAGCATGTCCGGGGCCTCGCGGCGGACGGTCTGCACCGCCGTCGCGCCATCGCCGTGCGAATGGACCTGATAGCCGCTGCGGGACAGGATGAACCCGATCGCCTCCACGATGTTGGGCTCGTCCTCCACGAGCAGCACCGTCTTTGCCATCTCCGTCTCCCCCCGGTCCGGCGCAACATTGTTATGTTTTCGTCATCTTATCGCGCAGGACCTTTCGGGTGTCAAAGCGCAAGCGGTGGTTGCAGACCCTTTCACTCCAGCAGGATCGACGGTTCGCGGCGGGCGGCGCAGCCGGGGCGCGGGCAGATCCGGCAGGTAGTGCCCACCGGGGCCGCCGATTCCGGGGGCAGGGCGCCCGTGTCGGGGCCGATCAGCATGGCGGCGCGGAACACCGGGGGCGTGTCGAAGCCCGCGATGCCCTCGGGCGTGGCGACCGTCCAGGTCTCGAACCGCCGCCCCGGCGGGGTCTCGACGAGGGCATGGGCCGGGATCGTCGGACGGCTGAGCGCCTGGAACAGCGGCCACACCGCGCAGGCCGCCCCGAAGCGCGGCACCGGGAAGCCGTCCGGCACCTTGCGGAACAGGAGCGCCCCCGCCGCGTCGCAGATCACCAGCCCGAGGCGCGTTCCGAGCGCCTCGGCCGGGACGAGGGCCAGGCGCAGCATGATGTCCGCCAGTCCGAAGCGGGTCTGCCGCGCCAGCGCGCCGGGATCGGGGGTCTCGCGCCACAGGGCCGCGATCCGGTCGGCGGGCAGGCGCAGGGCGAGGCGGGCATAGCGGGTGAGATAGGTCTGCCCCAGCGCGCGGGCCTGCGGGGTGTTCAGTTCCTCGGCGGCCTCGAGCAGGGCCTCGACGGCGGGCGCCACGGCTTCGGGCCCCGCGAGGGTCTCGAGATCGGGCAGGTGGAAGTCGCGGCGGGCGAGGAACACCTCCAGCGCCTCCAGCGGGGTCGTGAACGGCGTGTCGGTGCGGACCTGGTCCTCGAAGTAGCTGACCAGCGACTGGCTGCCGTCCACGAGGCGGGTGCTTTCCTCCTGCAGGTTGCGGAGGAAGCGGTCGCGCCAGACCGCCTCCAGTTCCGGGGTCTCGGCGAGGATCGAGACGGTCGACCGGATCGCGGTGACAGTGGACAGGATGTCGTGCATCGCCTCGCTCAGCACCGGGTCATGGGTGAGGCGGTCGTTCAGCGCGGCGATGCTGCGGTCCTGCGACAGGATCCGCCGGCGCTGGGCCGCGACAAGCTGCGCCCAGCCGGGAAAGCGGGCGACGAATTCCTCCATCCGGTCGGTCTCGGCCTCGTCGCGGCGCGACACGGCGGCGGCCTCGCGCAGCGCATCGAGCAGCGCCTCCTCCGCGCCCTCGGTCAGCGCGGTCACGTCGACCTGCAGCGCCTGCGCGATTCCGAGCAGAACCTTGCCGCCGATCTTGCGCCGGTTGTGCTCGATCAGGTTGAGATAGGAGGCCGAGATCCCCGCCGCGCGGGCCAGTTCGGCCTGCTTCATGCCGAGCACCTGGCGGCGCTCGCGAATCCGGCTCCCCATCAGCGCAGTTTTCGGCATCCCCGGTCCCCCGTCCGGGCGGCGATCCCGGAGAAATCAAGCACTTGCTGCAGGCGCGGATAATGGAGTTTACAAATTCTGCGCCTGCATTGAGCGAAACGTTTACAGAAAAACCTTTGGCATCAAAGCATTTGTTGAACGGTTGACTGGAGTCGGGGCCTTATGGCGACGGCTTGACAGCCTCAGGGAGCGGGAAGAGGAGCCCGCGCCCACCTTACCGAAACGGGAGGATTTCCATGTCCAAACTAGATCTCGGCCGTCGTCGCGTGCTGAAAACCGGCGCCATCGCCGGTGCCGGCCTCGCGATGCCGACCATCTTTACCGCCCAGTCCGCGGCGGCCTACACCAACGAGCCGACCGGCTCGTCCGTGGTGCTTGGCTTCAACGTGCCCCAGACCGGCCCCTACGCCGACGAGGGTCTCGACGAACTGCGCGCCTACGAGCTTGCCGTTGAGCACCTGAACGGTGAAGGCGACGGCGGGATGATGAACACCTTCTCGTCCAAGGCGCTGAAGGGGAACGGCATCCTCGGCAAGAAGGTCGAGTACGTCACCGGCGACACGCAGACCAAGTCGGACGCGGCGCGCGCCTCGGCGAAGTCGATGATCGAGAAGGACGGCGCGGTGATGATCACCGGCGGGTCCTCCTCCGGTGTGGCCGTGGCCGTGCAGGCGCTCTGCCAGGACGCGGGCGTCATCTTCATGGCGGGCCTGACCCACGCCAACGACACCACGGGCAAGGACAAGCGGGCCAACGGCTTCCGCCACTTCTTCAACTCGTACATGTCGGGCGCGGCGCTGGCGCCGGTGCTGGCCAACCAGTACGGCACCGACCGGAACGCCTACTACCTGACGGCCGACTACAACTGGGGCTACACCACCGAGGAAGCGATCTCCTCCGCGACCGAGGCGATGGGCTGGAACACCGTCCAGAAGGTTCTTACCCCGCTGGCGGCGACCGACTTCTCGTCCTACATCGCGCCGGTCCTGAACTCGGACGCCGACGTGCTGGTCCTGGTCCACTATGGCGGAAACATGGTCAACTCGCTGACCAACGCCGTCCAGTTCGGCCTGCGTGACCGCGTCGTCAACGGCAAGAACTTCGAGATCGTCGTTCCGCTCTACTCCGAGCTGATGGCGCGCGGCGCCGGCAAGAACATCGCCGGCATCTTCGGCTCGCAGAACTGGGACTGGAAGTTCCAGGACGAGGGTTCGAAAGCGTTCGTGCAGTCGTTCGGCACCAAATACGGCTTCCCGCCCAGCCAGGCGGCGCACACCTGCTACGTGCAGACCCTGCTCTATGCGGACGCGGTCGAGCGGGCCGGCACCTTCAACCCGTGCGGCGTGGTCGAGGCCCTCGAGGGCTTCGAGTTCGACGGCATGGGCAACGGTCCGACCCTCTACCGTGCCGAAGATCACCAGTGCTTCAAGGACGTGGTGGTCGTGAAGGGCAAGGAGAACCCGGAAAACGAGTTCGACCTCGTGGAACAGGTCGAGATCACCCCGGTCGAGCAGGTCACCTACGCCCCGGATCACCCGCAGTTCGCGGGCGGCTCGCTCGGCGCCTGCAACCCGGGCGCCTGATCGCCTGACCCGACAAGTCCCGGCCGCGTTTCGTACGCGGCCGGGTTTTCGGCGCGGCCCGTCCTGACGGAGGCCGCCTTCCCCGGAAAATGTGAGACGGCCGGCGCGGCGGGCCGAACAAGGTGGGAAAGATGGACGCATTCATCCTCCAGATCCTCAATGGATTGGACAAAGGGTCCGCCTACGCGCTGATTGCGCTGGGCCTGACCCTGATCTTCGGGACCCTCGGGGTCGTGAATTTCGCCCACGGGGCGCTGTTCATGCTGGGCGCGTTCTGCGCCGTCGTGCTGAGCCGCATCCTGAGCATTGCCCATGTGACCGTCGATCCGACCCGGACGGACTTCCTCGGCAATCCGCTGAAAGTCTCGACGCCCTATGTCCATGAGTGGTTCGGCCCGGAGGCCGGACAGACGCTGATCGAATGGTCCGTGCCTCTGGCCATCCTGTTCTCGATCCCGATCATGGTCGCCGTCGGCTTCGCGATGGAGCGGGGCCTGATCAAGTACTTCTACAAGCGCCCGCACGCCGACCAGATCCTGGTGACCTTCGGCCTCGCGATCGTGCTGCAGGAAGTCATCAAGTATTTCTTCGGCGCCAACCCGATCCCGACCCCGGCGCCCGACGCGCTGGTCGGTTCGTTCGACTTCGGCGCGCTGCTCGGGTTCGATCCGGGCACGATCATCTATCCCTACTGGCGCCTGATCTACTTCATGTTCGCCGCCGCCGTGATCGCCGCAGTCTTCGCCTTCCTGCAGTTCACCACCTTCGGGATGGTGGTCCGGGCCGGCATGGCCGACCGCGAGACGGTGGGGCTGCTCGGCATCAACATCGACCGCCGGTTCACCATCATGTTCGCCATTGCGGCCTGCGTCGCGGGCATGGCGGGGGTGATGTACACGCCGATCAACTCGCCGAACTACCACATGGGGATGGACTTCCTCGTGCTCAGCTTCGTCGTGGTGGTCGTCGGCGGGATGGGCTCGCTGCCCGGCGCGGTCTTTGCGGGCTTCCTGCTCGGCGTACTGGAGAGCTTCGCCTCGATGCCCGCCATCACCACCGTCATCCCCGGTATCAACCAGGTGATCATCTACCTCGTTGCCATCGTCATTCTGCTCACCCGTCCGCGGGGCCTGATGGGCCGCAAAGGCGTGATGGAGGAATAATTCATGTTCGGTCTCAGCAAGGCGGACACGCGCCTCTTCCTCATCGTCATCGGGCTGACCCTGTTCGCCCCGTTCATCCTCAACCCCTTCCCCGAGGGCAGCGAGCTGGCGCAGTTCAACGCGGGCTATCCCGACCTGATGCAGCGCTTCCTGATTTTCGGGATCTTCGCCATCGGCTTCAACATCCTGTTCGGCCTGACCGGCTACCTCAGCTTCGGCCACGCGGCCTTCCTCGGGGTCGGCTCCTATGCCGGGGTCTGGATGTTCAAGCTGCTCGGCATGAACGTGCTGCCGGCGATCCTGCTGTCGATGCTGGTGGCGGGCCTGTTCTCGGTGCTGGTGGGCTACATCTCGCTGCGCCGGTCGGGGATCTACTTCTCGATCCTGACGCTGGCCTTCGCGCAGATGTCGTTCAGCCTGGCCTACTCGGTGCTGACGCCGATCACCGGCGGTGAAACCGGCCTGCAGCTGTCGGCGAACGATCCGCGCATCTTCGGCCAGAGCATCACCGACGCGGGCACGATCCCGGTTCCCAGCCTCTTCGGCCTCGAGATGCGGGACAGCTTCCAGCTCGACGTGGGCGCGTGGCTCTTCACCTTCAACGCGGGCTACTACCTCTGCGCCGTGTTCATGGTGCTGGCCTTCTACCTGTCGATCCGGATCTTCCGGTCGCCCTTCGGCATGATGCTGCGCGCGGTGAAGTCGAACCAGCAGCGGATGACCTACACCGGCCTGAACCCGAAGCCCTACACGCTGGCGGCCTTCGTGATCTCGGGCATGTACGCCGGTCTGGCCGGCGGCCTGATGGTGGCGATGGACCCGCTGGCCGGGGCGGAGCGGATGTTCTGGACCGCGTCCGGCGAGGTCGTGCTGATGGCGATCCTCGGCGGTGTCGGCACCCTTATCGGGCCGGTCCTGGGCGCGGGCTTCATCAAGTACATGGAAAACATCGTCTCGAAGATCAACGACAACATCCTGCACCAGTGGTTCTCGTTCCTGCCCGACGGGCTGGAGGACGTGGTGGTCGCGATCATCTACCCGTTCATCGGCAAGGGCTGGCACCTGACGCTCGGCATCATGTTCATGCTGGTGGTGATCTTCCTGCCCGGCGGCCTCGTTGAGGGCGGCCAGCGGATCGGCGGCTGGATCGGGCGGCGCTTCGGCAAGGGCGGGTCCTCCGCCGAGGCCGCGGCGAAGCCCGACGCCAAGTCCAGCCCTGCGGAATAAGGAGCCTCTGAGATGGGTATTCTCGAAGTCAAGGGCGTCAACAAGCGCTTCGGCGGTCTGCAGGCGCTGGGGGACGTGAACCTCTCGGTCAAGGAGAACACGGTTCACGCCATCATCGGCCCGAACGGCGCCGGCAAGTCCACGCTGCTGAACTGCCTCGTCGGCAAGCTGATCCCCGACACCGGCTCGGTCACCTTCGACGGCCAGTCGGTGCTGGGGCGCAAGCCGCACGAGATCAACCAGATGGGCATCAGCCGGGTGTTCCAGACGCCCGAGATCTTCGCCGATCTCACGGTGCTGGAGAACGTCCTGATCCCCTGCTTCGCGCGGCGGGACGGGGCCTTCCGGATGCATGCCATCGAGCAGGTCCGCCACGAGGCGGAGCTGGTGGAGCAGGCCGAGACGATGCTGGCCGACGTGAACATGCTGGGCAAGCGGGACTTCCACGCGGGCTCGCTGTCGCGCGGGGACAAGCGGCGGCTGGAAATGGCGATGTGCCTCGTCCAGCAACCGCGCCTGCTGCTGCTCGACGAGCCGACCGCCGGGATGGCGCGCGCCGACACCAACAACACGATCGACCTGCTGAAGGAGATCAAGGCGAAGCGCGACATCACCATGGCGATCATCGAGCACGACATGCACGTCGTCTTCTCGCTCGCCGACCGGATCACCGTGCTGGCGCAGGGCACGCCCCTCGTCGAGGACACGCCGGAGAAGATCAAGGGCCACCCGAAGGTGCGCGAAGCGTATCTCGGCGAGCATCAGTGAGAGAGGACGCCGCGAGATGAACGTCAGACCCGATTTCTCGAAGAACGCCAACCAGGCCGAGACCGCGCCCGCCTTCCTCAGCGTGTGGGACATCCATGCCTATTACGGCGAGAGCTACATCGTCCAGGGCATCAGCTTCAACGTGCACGAGGGTGAAATCCTTGCCCTTCTCGGCCGGAACGGGGCGGGCAAGACCTCGACCCTGCGCTCGATCGCGCGCACCGGCACCCCCGAGGTGCGGCGCGGCGAGATCTGGCTCGATCACCAGCCGCTGCACACCATGACCAGCTACCAGGCGGCGGCGGCGGGCCTCGGGCTCGTGCCGGAAGATCGCCGCATCATCCCCGGCCTGACGGTCGAGGAGAACCTGAAGCTGGCGCAGATCGCCCCGCCGATCGGCTGGTCGCTCGAGCGGATCTACACGCTCTTCCCGCGCCTCGGCGAACGCCGGATGCAGGAGGGCGTGACGCTGTCGGGCGGCGAGCAGCAGATGCTGGCGATTGCCCGGGCGCTGGCCCGCGACCTCAAGGTGCTGCTGCTCGACGAGCCCTACGAGGGCCTCGCCCCGGTCATCGTCGACGAGATCGAGAAGACCCTGCGCGTGATCAAGGAGCAGGGGATGACCACCATCCTCGTCGAGCAGAACGCGGTCCGCGCGCTGCAACTGGCGGATCGGGCAATCATCCTCGACACCGGCACCATCGTCTTCGACGGGTCGGCTAAGGAAGTGCTCGACAACAAGGAACTGCGCGAGGAATACCTCGCCATCTGACGGGTCATCCCCCCGACGACCCGCCGGCCTGGGCCGCTCCTGACGGGGCGGCCTTTTCGCGTGGCGGGGCGGTCGCGGCGGGCTGCCCCAGCGTCACCTCCCGTGTATCCGACCCTTTCCCTTGGCCTTCACCGGGTCTATAGGGAGGCGAGACCCGGCAGAGCGTCACCCGACCCGACCGGGCGAGGGACCGATCACAAGAGACGGATTTGAGGGCGGAATGAGCAAGCAGTCCCACGAGAGCGACGTGGCCTTCATCAAGGCGCTGGCGGAGCTTCTGCGCGAGAACGAACTCAGCGAACTGGAAGTGAAGCGCGAGTACGGCGACGACGACAGCCTGACCGTGCGCGTGGCGCGCACCCTGACCGCGGCGCCCGTCGCGGCCCCGGTGCAGGTCGCCGTGCCGCAGGCCGCCCCGATGGCTGCCGCCCCGGCGCAGGCTGCGCCCGCCGCAGCCGTCGACGATCCGGCACAGCATCCGGGGGCCGTGACCTCGCCGATGGTGGGCACCGCCTACCTGCAGCCCGAGCCGGGCGCGCCGTCCTTCGTCAAGGTCGGTGACAGCGTCAGCGAGGGCCAGACGGTGCTGATCATCGAGGCGATGAAGACGATGAACCAGATCCCCGCGCCGCGCGCGGGCAAGGTGACCCGCATCCTGATCGAGGACGGCGCCCCGGTCGAGTTCGGCGCGCCCCTGATGATCATCGAGTAAGCCCGCGATGTTCAAGAAGATCCTCATCGCCAACCGAGGCGAGATCGCCCTGCGCGTGATTCGCGCGGCACGGGAAATGGGCATCGCCACGGTGGCCGTGCACTCGACCGCCGACGCCGACGCGATGCACGTCCGGATGGCCGACGAAAGCGTCTGCATCGGCCCGCCGCCCTCGGCCCGCAGCTACCTGTCGGTGCCGGCCATCATCTCGGCCTGCGAGATCACCGGCGCCGAGGCGATCCACCCCGGCTACGGCTTTCTGAGCGAGAACGCGAGTTTCGTGCAGATCGTCGAGGATCACGGGCTGAAGTTCATCGGCCCGTCCGCCGCGCATATCCGGATCATGGGCGACAAGATCACCGCCAAGGACACGATGAAGAAGCTGGGCGTGCCCTGCGTGCCCGGCTCGGAGGGCGGTGTCCCGGACATGGAGACCGCGCGCACCGTGGCCGCCGAGATCGGCTATCCGGTCATCATCAAGGCGACCGCCGGCGGGGGCGGGCGCGGCATGAAGCTGGCCCGGACCGCCGACGAGCTGGAGCGCGCCTTCCAGACTGCGCGCTCGGAAGCCAAGGCCGCCTTCGGCAACGACGAGGTCTACATCGAGAAGTATCTCGGCAAGCCGCGCCATATCGAGGTGCAGGTGTTCGGCGACGGCCGTGGCCGGGCCGTGCACCTGGGCGAGCGCGACTGCTCGCTCCAGCGCCGCCACCAGAAGGTTCTGGAGGAGGCCCCCGGTCCCGCGATCGACGCCGAGACCCGCGCCCGCATCGGCGCGACCTGCGCGAAGGCGGTCGGCGACCTCGGCTACGAGGGCGCGGGCACCATCGAGTTCCTCTACGAGAACGGCGAGTTCTACTTCATCGAGATGAACACCCGTCTCCAGGTCGAGCATCCGGTGACCGAGGCGATCTTCGGGGTCGACCTCGTGCAGGAACAGATCAAGGTCGCCGCCGGGCTGCCGATGTCGTTCCGGCAGGAAGACCTCGTCGTGAACGGCCACGCCATCGAGGTGCGGATCAACGCCGAGAAGCTGCCGAACTTCGCGCCCTGTCCGGGCCGGATCACGCAGTACCACGCGCCGGGCGGCCTCGGTGTGCGGATGGACAGCGCGCTCTACGACGGCTACCGCATCCCGCCGCACTACGACAGCCTGATCGCCAAGCTCATCGTCCATGCCCCCGACCGCAAGGCGGCGCTGGCGCGCCTGGCGCGCTCGCTGTCCGAACTGATCGTGGACGGGGTGGATACCACGGTGCCGCTGTTCCGGGCGCTGCTCGCCGAGCCGGACATCCAGAGCGGCAACTACACGATTCACTGGCTCGAGCACTGGCTGGAGACCCATCTGACCTGAGGCAGCCCGAGGACCGACGGCCGGTATGACCGCCCTTACCGCCGAACTTCTGTTGCAGGCCTATGCGCTGGGGGTCTTCCCCATGGCCGAACACCGCGGCGCCGAGGAGGTCCAGTGGATCGATCCGCGGCGGCGCGGGGTGATCCCGCTGCAGGGATTCCACATCTCGCGCAGCCTGCGCCGGACCCTGCTGACACGCCCCCACGAAGCCCGCCTGAACCATGATTTCGCGGGGTGCGTCGCGGCCTGCGCCGATCGCCCCGAGACCTGGATCAACGACGAGATCTTCGAAGCCTACGTCGCCCTGCACGAGCGCGGCCACGCGCATTCGCTGGAAATCTGGGTCGATGGCGAGATGATCGGCGGGGTCTACGGCGTGACGCTGGGGGCGGCGTTCTTCGGGGAAAGCATGTTCTCGCGCCGCCGCGACGGCTCGAAGATGGCGCTGGCCTGGCTGGTCGCGCGGCTGCGCTACGGCGGGTTCCGCCTGTTCGACACCCAGTTCGTGACCGAGCACCTGCACAGCCTTGGCGCCGTCGAGATCAGCCGCGCCGAGTATCACGGCCAGCTCAACGCCGCGCTGCGCAGTTTCGCGCGGATCGAGGCGATGCCGGACGACACCCGCCCGGCGGACCTGTTCGGCTGAGCCCCCTCAGGGGCGGGGACGCGGACGCAGCGAGGTTTCCGGTGCGTGATCGCCCGGGCGGGCGCTCTCCTGCGCGACCTCTTCCGCGGCGGCTTCGGTCTCGGTCAGTTCGGGCAGCGCCTCGTCGGGGGCGGCCCCGCAGCGCAGCGCCCAGACGTCGTAGCGCGGGTGATCGAGCGCCATCAGCGCGGGGGA
>JAUIAU010000156.1 GCA_030425185.1 Alphaproteobacteria bacterium | reverse complement strand
ACGCGATCTACCGGCAAGCCTCGGTCCGGGTCGCGCCGCAGCCGATGCCCGCCGGGGCGCAGATGTCCTCGACCGACTACTTCCTGCGCCACGACCGCACCGTGGACGCCCAGCTGGCGCAGGCCGGGGCCCGCGACGGGCTGCTGGTGGCCGGGATCAAGAAGGACATCGTGCTGACCAACCGCCTCGGCAGCGCGCCGGGCCGGGTCGCGATCTACGGCTGGCACCGCACCAACGGGCAGGCGATCCAGCCGCTCTCGACGGTGCACGGCGCCAGCTACGCCGATTACAGCCACGGCATCCGCCTCGTCAGCCGCACCGCCTTCCTGAACGGCCGCTCGGTCGACCTGAGCGCGCTGCTGACCGACGCCCGCTACGCCGGCCTGCTGAACGACGACGGCGTCCTGACCAGCCAGACCGCCCGCGTGGCCCAACTGCGCTGAGGCGCCGCTTAGGCGGGACGCCGACGCGGCCCGACGGCCCCCGCGTGCGCCCGACCGACCCGATCCCGGACAACCGTGACAGAGGGACAGGTCGGCAACCCGAAGGGACCGGGACACTCCCCCTCTGCCTAGACGCGGACGCGGCGCACCTGCCGAAGCTTGCGCCCGACCGAGCATTTCCCCACCTCCCCGTCGCACAGGGCCAGGTCAGCGCCATGCGGGGACCGGGACACACCCCCGGGACCAAGATGTGGCCAGCGCCCTCGACCCCACAAACCGCGCGCCCCCTGCAGGAGCCGTTCCCGCTCGGCACCCCGCCTCGCCTGCCGCCCGACGCGGGACAGGCCCCCTGCCTCGCCCCCGGTCCCACGCGCCAGCCCCGGCACCGAAAGCCCCCCGCAGGAACCTACGCCACCGCCACCTTGTCCCCCACCGCCCCGCCGCCCAGACCCCACCCACCGCACACGAAAAAGGGCCCCTGCACCGCAGGAGCCCCCCGTCAAACCGGTCCGGCCGTGGCGCCTAGCGCACGTCGTGGAAGCAGCGGAACCCGAGGTGATAGTTCGAGTGGCTGGCCGGGCTCAGCACCCGGCTGCCGTGCCAGAACGGCGCGCGCCAGCGGGCCCAGTGTTCGTGCGCCCGGATGGTATCCCAGATGAACCACGAGCCCTTCATCTCGGTCACGCCCAGCGTGGTCGAGCCGCGGCTGGCCATCTGGTCCTCGGACAGCGGCAGGTTCATGTGCTCGGCGGCGTTGCCGTCGATGTCGTAGACCTGCAGCGGGCTGTGGCAGGACGGGAAGCTGCCCGCCGGGTAGGTGTTCGAGCCGCAGCCCCGGAAGCTGCCGCCGTTGCAGCCGCCGGTCTTGAAGCTGCCGGTCGCGCAGACGCCGCTGCGCCACGCCCCGATCGAGTAGAAGCCGCGCGTCGAGGCGTAGCGGGTGTTGTGGATCGACCGCATCCGGTTGACCGCGGCCGAGGCGCCGAGGCCCCGGATCTGGTCGAAGGGGTAATCCGGCGGCAGCAACTGGCCCGCCGCCGCGCCCTCCCACTCGTGCGCGTCGCCCATGCGGCCGCCTTCGGCGGCACAGATCGCGGCGGCCTCGGCGGCCGAGACCCAGACCACCGGATAGGCCAGCGGGACGTTGGGATACTCGAACATGTCGACGCAGACCTTGGCATCCTGCGGGCGCTGGGTCGCCGGATCGTAGAGAGGCACCCGGTAGCGCCCGCCGCAGATCCGCTCGTAGGTCGCGTTGCGGTAGCTGCGCTGCACCGAGGCGACTGTGCCCCCCATCCGGGCGGCGGCCTCTTCCGGGGTCAGCGGGTGACGGGTGACCGCGGGGTTGCCCTGCCCGATCACCGGCGAGCGCTCGAAGATCGCCCGCACCCGCGCGATGGTCGCCGAGGAGACGCCGCGCACCTCCTGCATCTGGCGGAACATCGCCTCGTTGTTCTGTTGCAGCGTCTGGGCCGGGGCCGCCAGCGGTCCGAGGCCGAGAACCAGCGCGACGGCGAGGCCGCCAAGCACGGATCGGGACATGGGTCTCACTCCTTGCGCAGAAGGTAGAAGAAATCGCGGTTGTCGGAGAAGCCGACGAAGCGCGGGATGATGCTGCCGTCGCTCGCGCGCTGGTCCACCTCGGACATCGCCGCGACGAGGTGCTGGGTCTCGATCTCGTCGCCCTTGTGCAGGTAGAGCGCCATGTAGGTGTGCTCCTGGCTGTTCATGTCGAGGATCATCGCCGTGTCGCAGCCATAGCCCTGGAACACCCGCGCCATCCCGGAGGGCGTGGCCGAACTGAAATAGGCATAGATCAGGAACTGCCGGCCGCCGACGGTGCGCATGCAGGCGCCGCCGCGCAGGGTGCGCAGGTCCGCCTCGGCCGAGCCCGACCAGTTGCCGCCGCCCCACGAGGTCACGCGGTCGCCGGGGA
>JAUIAU010000049.1 GCA_030425185.1 Alphaproteobacteria bacterium | reverse complement strand
GCAGCCACCTTCACCAATCTGTCGCGGAACCGAAAGGGAAGTGTCACGGAAGGCGGCTACCGCCTGCGGCACTCAAGCCAATCTCCTGGAGAGAGACAGATGACCCTGAATCGCCGCACCGCCCTGAAGCTGGGGGCCGCCGCGCTCGCCGCGCCCGTCGTTCTGCGCGCCCATGATGCGCTCGCCTCGTCGGGCAGCGTCAAGGTGCTCGCCTGGCAGGATTACATCCAGCCGAACATTGCCGAGAAGTTCGAGGCCGACACCGGGATCACGCTCGACCTGACCACCTTCGGCTCGAACGACGAAGCCGAGTCCACGATCCGCGCCGCCGGTGGCAAGGGCTTCGACATCGTCTTCCCGTCGATCACCAACGCGGCCGGCTATCTCGACGAGAACGGCGACAGCTATTTCGCCGCGATCCCCGCCGAAGTGAACGTCGGCAACGTCATCCCCTCGTTCCTGCGCGACAGCGCGGGCCTCGGCGGCATGCACGCCGGTGAGCAGATCCTGCTGCCCTTCGACTGGGGCACCGAGGGCATCACCCTGAACCGCGGCGCGCTCGACATCGCCGACGCCGACCTGTCCTACGGCGATCTCTTCGGCCCGGGCACCGAGGGCAAGTCGGCCTTCCGCCAGAAGTCGGTCATCATGGGCATCGGCCTCTACCTCGACGCGACCGGCGCGGTGCCGTCGAACCGGATGCTGGACGTCTACCGCTCGGAAGACGACGCCCGCCGCGTCTGGGGCGAAGTCGCCAAGTGGATCGTCGAGCGCAAGGCGCATTTCGGTGCGTTCTGGAACAACGCGACCGAGGCGACCGCCGCCTTCAAGGACGCCGGCTGCGTGATCGGCCAGACCTGGGACACCACCGGGCTGCTCCTGAACCGCGAGAACGCCGATTTCGTCTACCGCGCGCCGAAGGAAGGCATCATCACCTGGCTCGACAGCTTCGGCATGCTGAAGCAGGCCGAGAACAAGGACCAGGCCGTCGCCTTCATGAACTTCATGCTCCAGCCGGAAGTCGGCGGCATGTTCGCGAACAACACCGGCTACAACTCGGCCGTGGCCGGGGCGGCGGACTTCGCCACCGAGGAGTTCAAGCGCCAGTTCAACGAGGTCTACACCGCCGACGTGCTGAACAACATGTGGTGGTGGCAGGCGGACACGCCGTTCTTCGCACCGATCCGCAACGAGTTCGTCGAGATCATCACCAACGCCTGAGCGATCCGGCAGTCATGACCGGCGGGGGGCGTCCGCGCCCCCCGCACCCTTTTCCGGACAGGGAGAGACGTCCATGCGCGGACGCGACGTGACGCTCGACGGCGTCGAGATCACCTACCCCAACGGCTTCCGTGCCGTGCATCGCACCGACCTGACGGTGCGCGCTGGCGAGTTCTTCTCGATCCTCGGCCCCTCGGGCTGCGGCAAGACCACGATCCTGCGCGCGGTTTCGGGCTTCGTCGCGCCCAGCCAGGGGCGCATCCTGATCGGCGGCGAGGACCAGGCGGGGCTCGGGCCCAACGCCCGGCCGACCGCGCTGATCTTCCAGAACCTCGCGCTGTTCCCGCTGATGAGCGTGCGCGACAACGTCGCCTTCGGGCTGGAGGCGCGCGGCGTCGGACGGCGCGAGCGCCACGCGCGGGCCGACGAACTGCTGGCGCTCGTCGCGCTGGCCGACCAGGCGGACAAGACCCCGGGCGCGTTGTCCGGCGGCCAGCGGCAGCGCGTCGCCATCGCCCGCGCGCTCGCGGTCGAGCCTGCGGTCCTGCTGCTCGACGAGCCGCTGTCGGCGCTGGACCTCAAGCTGCGCAGCCACATGCGGACCGAGTTGCGCGCCATCCAGCAGAAGACCGGCGTGACCTTCATCTACATCACCCACGACCAGGGCGAGGCGCTGACCATGTCGGACCGGATCGCGGTGATGAACCGGGGCCGGATCGAGCAGGTCGGCACCGGCGACGACATCTATTCCACCCCCGCCACCGCCTTTGCCGCGACCTTCGTCGGCGAGACCAACCGCTTCGCGGGCCGGATCGAGGCCGTCGACGGCGCCCACGCGGTGTTGGCCGGGGCCGAGGGAAGGTTCCGGGCGCGCAACACGCAAGGATTGCCGGTAGGTACGGAGGCGATCTGTTTCGTGCGCCCGGAGGCGATGCGGACCGGCGCCACGGAGAACGGCCTCGCCGCCACGCTGGAGCGGCGCGACCTCGAAGGGCCGTTCGTCTCGCTCCACTACCGCACGGCGAAGGGAACCGCGCTGACCGTGCATCGCACCAACCTCGGCCCGGCCGGCGGCGGGGCGGAGACCGAGACGCTGGGGTTCTCGCCTGACGCCGCCCTGATCCTGCCGGCGGGCGAGCTGGCAGAGACCGGGCGGGAGCTGGCCGCGGAATGAGAAGCCTCGTCCGCAGCTTCGGCCCGGCCCTGACCGCGGGTTTCGTGCTTGCGGTGCTGGTCTGGAGCATCGTTCTGATCCTCGCCCCGCAATGGGCCATGCTCGACCGGGCGCTGACGGCGCCGAAACGCGCGCTCGACAGTTCGGTGGCGGCCTCGCTCGCGCAAGACAGCCTGACCTGCATCTCGGTGCTCGACGCCCATGCCGCGTCCGATGCCGCGGCGGCGGCAGGCGCAGGCGGGCTCGCGGTGCCTTCAGCCTCCGGCATGGCGGTGCCGTCGATGGGGGGGATGGCGGTGCCGTCGGCCTCGGGCGGCGCGGCGCGGCCCTACATCCTGCAATGCGACCGGGCCGACACGCACCGGGCGATGGTGCGGGCGAACGGGGTGACGGAACATCTCGACACGCTCTACGACCTGCCGCAGCTCGCGGTGCGCGACAGCGACCCGATCGAGACCCAGAAAGCGACCGCCGCCGAGATCGCGGCGCTGGCCGAGGCGCTGGCGGACCGGCTGCGCGCCGAGGAGGCGACCCGCTCGCCCTACACCGCCGCCAACTTCGCGACGCTGGTCCAGCCGGTGCTGATCCCGATGACACCCGAGACCCGGGCGATCGAGGACGCCCAGTTGTCGAACCGCCTGCTCGGGCTGATCGGCCTGCGGTTCGAGCGCGACGGCGAGATCCACGCGCGGATCGGGATGATCACCCTGACCCGGACGCTGGTGTATGCGATGCTGGTCACCGCGCTCGCCCTCGTCCTGTGCTATCCCATTGCCTACAAGGTGGCGCTGGCAACCCCGCCCGAGCGCGCGGTCTGGCTGTTCCTCGGGCTGGTGATCCCCTACGCGATCGTCGAACTGATGCGGGTCTATGCCTGGACCACGATCATCGACACGAACGGCCTTCTCAACGCGGTGCTGACCGGATCGGGACTGGTGGCCGAGCCGGTGCAGTTCAAGCGGATGCCCGGGACGGTCTTCCTCGTCGTGGTCTATACCTACGTGCTGTTCATGGTCTTCCCGATCTTCAACGTCATGTCGACGCTCGACCGCAACCAGATCGAGGCGGCGCGCGATCTCGGCGCGCGCGCGTGGCGCGTCCACTGGCGCATCGTGATCCCGCACGCCAAGCCCGGCATCGCGGTCGGCTGCATCGCCACCTTCATGCTGGCGGCCGGGGCCTTCTCGGTGCCGCGCATCATCAGCCGGGGCCTGCAATCCGAGTGGTTCAGCCAGACGATCTACAACAAGTTCTTCGAGAGCGAGAATTCCAACGTGGGCGCGGCCTATTCCTTTGCCTACACCCTGCTCTGCTTCGGGATCGTGGCGGTGTTCATGGCCGTGATGCGGACCCGGCTGAAGGATTTCGCACGGGTGCAGTCATGACGTCCGACCGCCTGCTGACCGCCTATACCTGGGCCTTTCTCGGGTTCATGTTCGCGCCCCTCGTCCTGATGGTGCTGGCGTCCTTCAACGACACGTCGCCGCCCTCCGTCACCGACTGGCAGGGTTTCACGCTGAAGTGGTACAGCTTCTTCTGGACCGACGACGCCAGCCTGCGGGCCGACCCGGTGCTGCGGGCGCTCGACCGGGACCGCTTCGTGGCCTGCCTCGGCAACTCGGTGCAGGTCGCCGTCGTCGTGGTGCCGCTGGCGCTGCTCTTGGGCCTCGCGGGCGCGGTGCTGCTGACCCGCTGGCAGAGCCGGGCGAACGGCCTGCTGTGGTGGGTGCTCCTCTCGCCGATGCTGGCGCCGGGGATCGTGCTCGGCCTGTCCGCGCTGGTGTTCTGGGGGCGGCTCGGGGTGGATGCGGGTCTCTTCACGATCATGATGGCGCAGCTGACCTTCATCGCGGGCTACCCGATGCTGATCCTGATGGCGCGCCTGCAGCGCCAGCCGATCGACATCGAGGAGGCGGCGCTCGACCTCGGCGCCACGCCGCTGCGGGTCTTCTTCCGGATCACCCTGCCCTTTCTCGCACCCGCGCTGGCCTCGGCGGCGGTGATCGCCACGCTGGTCAGTTTCGAGAACTACAACACCACCATGTTCGCCAAGGGCGGGGCCTGCACGCTGGCGACCGAGATCGGGGCCATGGCGCGCAACCCGAACGGGCATCCGCCAGTGATCAACGCGCTCGGCACCTTCATCATCCTCGCCACGGTCGGGGTCTCGGTCGCCCATGCCCTGCTGAAGCGGCGCGAGGCGAAGGCCGCATGAGCCGCATCCTGGCCCGCTGCCACCCGGCGCTCGCGCCGCTGCTGCCTCCACCCGTTCCGGCGGCACGCGCCCTGCCCGACTGGCTGCGCGCGATGCCCTCGGACGTGGCCGCGCCGACTCTGGGCGGGGCGGAGGTGCGCACGCTGAAGCACTGCCCGCCGGTGATCGACGCGCTGACCACGGGCGTGATGATCCTGTTGCCCACGGACCTGCACGTCGAGACGGGCGAGATCAGCTGGGACTGGGACCCGCCGCCGATCCCCGACGCCCCGATCACCCGCGCCCCGGTGGGGGTGCACGTGCCGGAACAGGCCACCGGCGTGCCTTTGGACCTCGACGGACACGCCGTCCTCAAGTTCACCAACTACTGGACGCTGGAGACCGAGCCGGGCTGGAACCTGCTGGTCACCCATCCGCTGAACCGCATGGACCTGCCCTTCCGCACGCTGAGCGGCGTGGTCTCGACCGCGCGGTTCGGGCTGGGCTACATCCATTTCCCCGCGCTCTGGACCGATCCGGACTTCACCGGCACCCTGTCCCGCGGCACCCCGGTCGCGCAGGTGATCCCGATCCCGGCCGAGGCCCCGGAGCTGGAGCATCGCGCCATGACCGGGGACGAGGTGGCCCGCAGCCGCGGCATCCAGGAGGCCTTGCAGGCGAAGCCGGGCGTCTACCGCAAGGACTTCCGCGACTGAGCCGCTGCGGCCTTGCCAGGGCATGACGGATTTGTAACGCTTCCATGACATTGGAGGCGCCATGATCCGCACCCTCGCCTGTCTGCTACTGACGACGCTGCCTGCCACCGCCGACGACGCGGCGTGGGAGGCGCGGCGGGCCCAGTGCGTCGGCTGGATGATGGCGGGGGCCTATCCCTCCGGCCTGGCGGAGACCTCCTGCCAGTCGGATTTCGCCCTGCCCTCGGCCTTTCTCTTCGCCTGCGCGCGGGCGCAGCGCACCGGGTTCGCCAGCGAAACCCAGCGCGCGGCCTGCACGCTGTTCTTTGCCGAGGCCGCCCGGGACGCCGAACGCGGCTACGTCCTCAGGTAGGCTTGCCCGGGCCGACCGGCAGGCGCAGCGGCAGGCTGCCCTTGGCCACCCGCGTCAGCGCCTTCAGTGCCTCGGGCCGCCCCGCCGGATCGGCGAGCAGCGCCGCCCGGTCCTGTGGTCCGGCGCGCCCGGTCTCGGCCAGCACCCGGTAGCGCGCCGCCGCGGTACCAGGCCCGTCGGGCAGGTGATCGAGCGCCGCTTCCGCCCCCGCCCAGTCGCAGAGCCGGAGCGCGAGATGCAGCACCATCCGCCATGCCTCGGTGTCGGCGTGGTCGAGCGTGGCGGCCTTCCGGAAGGCCGCCAGCGCACGACCGCTGTCCCCGGCCGCATGCTGCGCCCGTCCGAGTTCGAACCACGCCTTGGCGTGAGCCGGATCGGCCGCCACCGCGCGCCCCAGCCAATGGGCCACCTGCCCCGTCTTGCCCTGCGCCTCCAGAACCTTGGCGAGGTTGTAGAACACCGCCGCCGCCGCCCCGGGACGCGCCGCGCGCCGCAACAGGCGCTCGGCGGCTGGCCAGTCAGAAACGGCGAGGAGACGGGGCAGCGCGGACAGATCGGACATGCGCCGCCCCTGTCATGGCCGTGTAACAGCGCGATGACCGCAAGGCACCGGGCCGAGCCCCGCGCCCTGCGCGGTCAGCCCGCGTAGTCCGTCCATGCCATGTCCTCGCCACCGAGGCCGCCCTTCAGCACGCGGGTCGGCAATCCGATGCGGTCGAGGAGCGTGAAGAAAGGCTTGGGATCCAGTTCCTCGACGTTCTTCATCGTCCGCGCGTCCCATTCGCCCGTCGCCACCAGCATCGCGGCCGCCACCGGGGGCACACCAGCGGTATAGGAAATCCCCTGGCTGCCGACTTCCCGATAGGCGTCCGCGTGGTCGGCGACGTTGTAGACGAAGAGCTCGATCTCCTCGCCATCCTTCACACCCTTCACCAGATCGCCGATGCAGGTCTTGCCGGTGTACTCCGGCGCAAGGCTCGCGGGGTCGGGCAGGCAGGCCTTGACCACCTTGAGCGGGATCACCTCCTGGCCTTCGGCGGTGGTGACGGGCTGTTCGGACAGCAGTCCGATGTTCTTCAGCACGGTGAAGACATTGATGTAGTGGTCGCCAAAGCCCATCCAGAACCGCACGTCGGCCTGCGGGTAGTTCACGGCGAGGGAATGCACCTCGTCATGGCCCGACTGGTAAGCCTTGGAGGGACCGACCACCGGAAGATCCCAGGTGCGCCCGCTCTCGAACATCGACAGCTCTTTCCAGGTCTGGTCTTCCCAGTAATAGACCGTGCCGGTGAACTCGCGGAAATTGATCTCGGGATCGAAGTTCGTCGCGAAATACTTGCCGTGGCTGCCCGCATTGATGTCGACGATATCGATGCTGCGGACCTCGTCCATCTGGTCGATGGCGAAGCGCGCATAGGCATTGACCACGCCCGGGTCGAACCCGGCACCAAGGATCGCGGTCACCCCCTTTGCGGCGCACTCCTCTCGCCGCTTCCATTCGTAGTTGGCGTACCACGGCGGCGTTTCGCAGATTCTGTCCGGCTCTTCGTGGATGGCCGTGTCGATGTAGGCCGCCCCGGTTTCGAGACAGGCGTCGAGCACATGCATGTTCACGAAGGCGGTGCCCACGTTGATGACGATCTGCGCCCCGGTCGCGCGGATCAGCGCGGCAACGGCCTCCGCCTGCATGGCATCCACGGCATGGGCCGCGAACACGCCGTCGACCTTCATCGCGCCCTTCTCATGGACGCTGGCAATGATCGCCTCGCATTTCGATTTCGTCCGGCTGGCAATGTGAAGATCGCCCAGCACGTCGTTGTTCTGCGCACATTTATGCGCAACCACCTGAGCGACGCCGCCGGCGCCGATGATGAGAACCGTTTTTTTCAAGCCAGAACTCCCTTGAGATGATGAAGCACCCGTTGGGGCGCAGTCAGATCACGACAGGGCCGCCGCGAAATCGTCGTAGGTGAAGCCGCGCACGAGGCGCTCGGTTCCATCGAGGTCGCGCACCGCGATGGCGGGCATCTGCACGCCGTTGAACCAGTTCTTCTTCACCATGGTGTAGCCTGCCGCATCCTGCAGCGACAGGCGATCGCCGGGTTCGAGGTCTTTCGGGAGACGGAATTCACCAAAGATATCCCCGGCGAGGCAGGACTTGCCGCAGATCATCCACTGCTTGTCTCCGCTCTCGTTCATCTTGGCGCTTTCGCGGTAGATCAGGAGATCGAGCATGTGCGCTTCGATCGAACTGTCGACGATGGCGAGGTTCTTGCCATTGTAGAGCGTATCCAGAACGGTCACCTCGAGCGTGGTCGAGTTGGTGATCGCCGCCTCGCCCGGTTCGAGGTAGACCTGCACCTCGTTCTCGCCCGCGAAGCGCTTCAGGCGTTCCGAGAGGCGGTCGAGGGGATACCCCTCGCCGGTGAAATGGATGCCGCCGCCGAGGCTGATCCAGTCCATCCGCCGGATCAGGGACCCGAAGCGCTGTTCGATCAGCCCGAGCATCGCGTCGAAGCGGTCGAAATCCGCGTTCTCGCAGTTGTTGTGGAACATGAACCCGGAGATCAGCTCCGCAACCGGCTCGATACCCTCGGGATCGTGTTCCCCCAGCCGCGAAAACGGCCGGGCGGGATCCGCCAGATCGAAGCTCGAGGTCGAGACGCCCGGGTTGACCCGAAGACCCCGCATATGGCCCCGGCTCGCCGTCTCGAAGCGCTGAAGCTGCTGGACGGTGTTGAAGATCACCTTGTCGGAGGACGCCAGAACCTCGTCGATCTCGTGCGGTGCCCAGGCCACGGAATAGGCATGGGTCTCGCCCGGAAACTTCTCGCGCCCCAGCTTCACCTCGAACAGCGAGGACGACGTGGTGCCGTCCATGTACTCGGACATAATGTCGAAGACCGACCAGGTCGCGAAGCACTTGAGCGCCAGCAGCGACTTCGCCCCGGACTGCGCGCGCAGCCACGCGATCTTTTCCATGTTCGGCAGGAGACGGGACTTGTCGATCAGGTAATAGGGCGTCTGCATGCGCGTCGAACCTCTCTCGGGTCAGAACGGGAATGCATCGCACTGACGATGCCGGGGCCGTCTACCGGCATCGGCCCACGGACGCAATGCGTCGGCGGCAAGCGGACCCGAACGAGTCCGCGAGCGGAAGGTCAGGAATGCCCCTGCTCACCCCTGCGGGATGACGAGGCCGTCCGCGTCGAAGAAGTAGACCGCCTCGTCGAAGGTCAGGCCGACGGTCTCGCCCGGTGTCACCCGCGCATCGCCCTGGGCCCGGACCACGATCTGGCCCAGCGATCCGCCGTCGACGATCACGAAGGTGTCCGCGCCGAGGTATTCCAGAACGTCCACGACCCCGTCGCACTGGCCGGTCCCGGGCGGACCGAGACGGACGTGCTCGGGACGCACCCCCAGATGCGTCGCGGGCCGTTCGCCCCGGTAGGCGCCGCCCCGGCCTTGCGGCAGGACGAAGCGGTCGGCCTCGATGCGGCACGGCATCACGTTCATCTTCGGGCTGCCGATGAACTGCGCCACGAAGAGGTTCGCGGGGTTCTCGTAGAGGTCCCGCGGAGAGCCGACCTGCGCGATGGTTCCGGCCTCGAGCACCACGATCCGGTCGGCGAGCGTCATCGCCTCGACCTGGTCGTGGGTGACGTAGATCATGGTGCGCTTCAGGCTCTGGTGCAGCTTGGCGATCTCGTAGCGCATCTCGACCCGCAGCGCGGCATCGAGGTTCGACAGCGGTTCGTCGAAAAGGAACGCCGTGGGATCGCGCACGATCGAGCGCCCGATCGCCACCCGCTGGCGCTGGCCGCCCGACAGGGCCTTGGGCCGCCGGTCGAGGTAGGGTTCGAGCTTCAGGATCTTCGCCGCGGCATCGACCTTGGCCGCGATCTCGTCCTTCGGGCGCCCGGCGGTCTTGAGGCTGAACCCCATGTTGTCGCGGACGCTCATGTGCGGGTAGAGCGCGTAGGACTGGAAGACCATCGTCAGGCCGCGCTTCGCGGGCGGGTCCGAGGTCACGTCGCGGTCGTCGATCAGCAAACTGCCCCGGGAAATCTCCTCGAGCCCGCCGATCATCCGCAAGAGCGTCGACTTCCCGCAGCCCGACGGGCCGACGAAGATCACGAATTCCCCCGACCCGATGGTGAGATCGACGCCCTTGATGACCTGGACGTCGCCGAACCACTTCTCGACGGCCCTGAGTTCGATCGCGCCCATCAGTCCCTCCCCGCCGAGGGCGAGGCCCAGGCCAGCCAGATGGCGGCGGTCCAGCTGAAGTCGCGCCCGCCGCAGGCCGTGCCGTCCATCGGATCGAAATATTCGTAGAACCCGCCCGCCTCGATCAGCGCCACCGTCTCGCGGCGCAGGCGCTCGGCCTCGGCCTCGCGGCCCATCCCGGAAAAGCCCATGGCGATCAGCGAGTTGACGACCGGCCACGTCGGCCCGCGCCAGTACCGGCGCGGCGCGAAGCTGGGGGCGGCCGGGTCGCTCGACGGGATGCCGAACCGCACCCGGTTCCAGACCGCAATCAGGCGCCGTTCCATCTCGGGGTTCTCGACCCGCGCATACCACGCGAGGAAAGCCCCCGATCCCAGAACGCCGGCGAATTCCCCGGTGCGCAGGTCGCGCGCGTCGTAGCAGGACAGGTCCTCGTTCCAGATCGTCGGCAGCGCCGCCTCGAGGTCCGCCGCCCAGCCCATCAGCTCGGCATCGCTCTCGCCAAGTTCGCGGGCCAGGGCGGCGAGGTCGCGGTGCGCGCGCAGCAGGATGAACGTCATCGCGGGGTCGGCCATCAGGAACGGCCCGTCGCGGACGATGACCTCCTGATCCCAACCGCACTCGCGCCCGAACTGGAGAATTGCGAGGTAGCGGTCGTAGTCCTCCTTGCCGGGACGCATCGAGGGATCGACATGGCCGGTGTCGCGGCGCGTGTAGTCGCCCACGTTCGACCCGTCGACGTTCTTCATGCCCGGATCCCAGTCCGGGCAGTTGTCGCGGCCCGACTCCCAGGGATGCGTGATCGCGGCCACGCCGGTCGGGCAGCGGTGCGCCCGCCACCAGCGATGCCAGGCCAGCAGCTTCGGGAAGACCGCCCGCAACCTGTCGCGGCCCGTCTCCGGGTCGGCCTCGTAGATCCGGCGGGCCAGCGTGGCGGCCACCGGCGGCTGGCTGATCCCCGAGGTGGCCGGCGTGCGCCCGGTGCCCCAGACCCCCGGCCCCGGGAAATACCCCGGGTCGTCCTGGTGGAACAGGATGTGCGGCACCATCCCGTCCTCCCACTGGCCCGAGAGCAGGGTCTCGATCTCGGTCCAGGCCCGGTCCACGTCGAAGGTCGAGAAGCCCCATGCCGCGAAGGCCGAGTCCCAGTTCCATTGGTAGGGGTAGAGTCCCGCCGTCGGCACCGTGTAGCCGCCCCGGTCGTTGCCGCGCAGGATGGCGCGCGCCTGCTCGTCGAGTGCGATGTGATCCATTCTCGTCATCCCTTGACCGACCCCGCGGTCAGTCCCTTTGTCATGAAACGTTCGAGCCCGAGGAACAGCACCATGATCGGCACCGTCGCCACCACGGCGCCCGCCATCAGGTGCTGGCGCGGCACCTCGGAGGAGTTGAGCGCCGCCACCCCCCGCGTCAGCGTGAAGATCGAAGGATCGTCCAGCAGCATGAAGGCCAGCAGGAACTCGTTCCAGGCGATCATGAAGACGTAGAGGCTGACGCTCGCCAGCGCCGGCAGGCTCAGCGGCAGGGTGATCTTCCAGATCACCTGCAGCCGCGTGAGCCCGTCCATCAGCCCCGCTTCCTCGACCTCCGCCGGCAGCCCCCGGAAATAGCCCTGCAGCATGTAGAGCGCGACCGGGATCGTCGTGACCGGGTAGATCATCACGAGGCCGGTGATCGTGTTCCGCAGCCCGGTCATCGAGAAGGCGATGTAGATCGGCAGCGCGAGCACGATCATCGGCACCATGTAGATCAGCAGGATCGAGCGCGAGAAGGTCGCCCGCCCGCGGAACCTGAGCCGCGCGACCGCGTAGGCGCCGGGGATCGAGAACAGCAGCGTGATCAGCACCGTCAGCGTCGAAACCAGTGTCGACATCCACAGATAGGTGCCGAAGTTGAAGTCGCGGAACAGCTCCACGTAGCTGCGGAACAGGCCCCACCCCTTGGACAGGTCGATGGTCAGGTCGAGCGGGTTCAGCAGCAACTCCTGCTGGTTCTTCAGGCTCGTCATCACCATGACGTAGAAAGGGATCAGCACGATCGCGACGAAGAAGACATAGCCGAAGGCCGTCAGGAATCGCAGCACCGCGCCCTCGAACTCGTGCCGCGTGAGGGCGCCGAAGGGCAGCCCGCCGAGCATCCGGCGCAGCGGCCAGGACGACGCCAGCCCGAGCACGACCCAGGCCACAGCCATCGCCGTCGGCGTCCTGCCCTCGCCGCCGACGAGCGCAGGACGCCCGAGCAGGAAGGCCGCAGCAGGCACCACCGCCAGCACCGCCGGCAGGGCGAGCCGCGCCACAGGCGACCGGCCGCCGCCCGGCAGCCAGACCACCCCGAGCCAGGCCCCGAGAAGCAGCGACGAGACCAGCGACGGGGCGAGCGGCTGGCCCGTCGCGAAGGACACCGCCACGCAGGTGACGACCGCCATCGTGACGGTCCAGAGCGCCCCGATCAGCGGCCCCGTGACATAGCCGAAGCGCAGGACGTTCACAGACCTTCCTCCCGGCTCACGTACTTGAAGAAGAAGACCGAGAACAGGATCAGGCAGCCGAAGATCACCACCGCCACGGCCGCCCCCGCGCCGATGTTCGACACCGCGAAGGCCTGTTCGTAGACGTTGACGGTCAGGGTCCGCGTGCCCGCGTTTCCGCCGGTCAGCAGGAAGATGTCGTCGAACTTGTTGAAGGTCCAGATGAAGCGCAGCAGGAACAGGACCGACAGGATGCCCAGAAGCTGCGGGATCGACAGGTACCAGAACATCTGGAACGGGCTCGCCCCGTCCATCTCGGCGGCCTCGTACATGTCCTCGGGGATCGACTGCATCCGGGCGAGAATGAAGAGGAAGCAGAGCGGGAAGTAGCCCCACATCGCGAAGACCGTCACCATGACCAGCGCGATGGGCTTCTGCCCGAAGAAGTTGATGCTCGCCTCGGTCACGCCCATCTGCACCAGCAGCGCGTTCACACTGCCCGAGAACGGGTCGAACAGGATGATCCAGGTGAAGGCCACCGCGATGATCGGGGCGACGTAGGGAAACAGGAACAGCCCCCGCAGGATCCCCTGCCCGCGAAACTCGCGGTTCAGCAGCATCGCGGCGAACAGGCCCAGCACGATGGCCCCGATCGTTCCGAAGAAGGTGTAGAACAGCGTGACGCCCAGCACGCTCCAGAACTCGTCGCCATCGAAGACCCGCTCGAAGTTCTCCAGCGTGAAATCGAAGTTCGTCAGGATGTTGTCAGCGCTGTCCGTCACCACCGGCAGGCTGGCCTCGACGTCGCCGCCGTCAAGATAGGCCTGCCCGACGAGGACCGGGATGCGGAAGTCCTCGCGGAAGCCGCCCTCCCAGTCGCCGAAGTCGCAAAAGAGGTCCCGCCCGCTCAGCGTGCAGCGGTCGTCGAGCGCCTGCACCTCAAGACCCGGCGGCAGGGTGTCGGTCAGGGTCACACCCCGGATCTCGGCGTCCTGGCTGGAATTCCGCAGCCGGTAGCGGATCTCGGCCGCGTCGCCTGCAGCTTCCGGCCGACCCCGCAGGTCTTCGCGCACGACCACTTCGGGGGCGCGCAGGTCGGCAAGGCTGACGGGCTTGAACGAGATCCAGAAGATCGACAGCAGCGGCAGGATCACCACCAGCGCCACGATCACGACCGTGGGCATCAGCAGGCCCCAGGCCAGCCGGGCCTCGCGCCGCGCCAGCGGCCCGGCCGTCTTGGGCGGACCCGAGGACGCAGGCCGCGACACCGATGCCGCCGGTTCGGACGGATCGGTCGACCGGTCGTCCGTCGACATTGCGCTCATCTCGCTTCTCCGGGCCGGTAAAGGGGCGCGGCGGGGAGGCCGCCGCGCCCGCTCCGCCTCACTCGATCGCGCCGAGTGCGTCGTTCATCGCGGCGACCGCCGCCGGAGCGTCGATCTCACCGTCGATGTACTGGCGAACGATGCGGTTGATCGCCTGGCTGTTGATCATCTTCGAGGCCAGTGCGAGCTGCCCTTCCGCGACGCCCCAGCGCTGCGCCACGTCGAGACCGCCCACGATCTCCTCGATCATCGAGGCCTCGTAGAGATCACCCAGCGGCGCCTTGCGGTCGACGCCCACCGGCAGCGTGGCCCAGGCCTGCTCGAACCGGGTCGGATCGTCCGCCGTGCCCTTGCGGACCGGGAACTTGCCCTCCGGCGCGATCGACAGGGTCTGCGTGTAGCCCTCGTCCATCGAGAACTTCACGAAGTCCATCGCCGCGTCGGTGTCGGCATCCGAGGTGATCCCGAAGTAGCGGATGTCGGCCCAGGCCGCGCCGTCCGGGTTCGAGGGACCCGCGAAGTTGGTCACGATCCCGGTCTTCGAGGCCAGCTCGCCCGAGGTCGGGTCGTCGTTGATGGTCGGCGGGGCGCTGTCGCGCAGACCGGCCAGCTCGTCGAGGATGAACGGCGACCAGATGATCATCGCCGCGTTGCCCGAGAAGTAGAGCGTGCGCGACTGGTCCCAGTACAGCTCGCCGGGCGGCGAGGCCTCGGCAATCGCCTTGTAGAACTCCAGCACCTCGGTCGTCTTCGCCTCGTCGAGCGGGGCAAAGCCGTTCGCGTCGACCGGCGAGACGCCGTTGGCGAGGAAGACATGCTCCAGGACCTGAGACATGAAGTTCTCGTCGACCTTGGTGGCGGCGACGAAGCCGTACATCTCGGGCGGGTTGTGCAGCGCGTCGACGGCCGCGAGCACGTTGGCATAGGTGTTCGGTGCGGCGAGTCCGGCCGCGTCGAAGAGGTCCTTGCGGTAGACGATCATCTGCGTCCAGCCGTCCACCGGCACCGAGGCATAGCCGCCCTCGACCGCCGCCATCTCGAGCGCGCCCGAGGCGAAGGTGCCCGCCCCGAGATCCTCGATCACGTCGGTCGCGGCCTCGGTGTCGAGGATGCCGGCTTCCGCCCAGGGCAGCGCGTACTGCAGGGTGTGGTAGATCACGTCGGGCAGGTCGCCTGCCGCGAAGGCGGCCGTGGCCCGCGTGCCGAGGTCGCTCTCGGTCACCGGGATCACCTCGACGGCGACGCCGGTCTGGGCCTCGAACTGCGCCGCCATCTCCTCCTGCTTGGCGAGCCGCTCGGGCTGCTCCTCGGTGGTCCAGAACCGGATGTCGGCGCTGGCCGAGGTCGCGGTCAGCGCAAGCGCCACCGCAGCCCCCGACAACAGCCGGGCGTTGAGCTTGGTCACGTAGGTCATTGGTGTCCTCCCTTGGATTTTCAGACCCTTGTCGTGGCGCGGGAAAGCCTCTCCCGCAGTTCTTCGGACGTCATCGAGGGCGGCCCGTCGGACGCCCGCAGCCGGAGCCGCGCATGCGCGGTCTCGCGAAGATCCTCCGGGGCCTCGCCCCGGATCCGCCGGATCAGCAGCTGCGCCAGGCGCGCGCCCGCCTCCCGGCTGTCGACCTCGAAGGTCGTGAGTTGCGGCGTCGCGTAGGCGCCTTCCGGAATCCCGTCGTAGGCGATGACCGACACGTCGCGCCCGACCTCGAGGCCCGCCTCCGCCACGGCCCGGTAGACCCCGAGCGCCGCCATGTCCGTCGCGCAGACGAGCGCCGTCGGCGGGCGCGGCCCGGCGAGCAGGCGCCGCCCGGCCGCCGCGCCCTCCTCCACCGTCACGGCGCTCTCGCAGACGATCTCGGGATCGTACTCGAGCCCGACCGCCTCCAGCGCACTCCGGTAGCCCTCGTGGCGCAGGACGCTGTAGTTGAAGCCCCGACCGCCGCCGAGATAGCCGATCCGGCGGTGCCCCATGTCCTGGAGCCGCATCACCGCCTCGCCCATCGCGTCCTCGCCGAGGATGTCGAACCACGCGCAGCCGGTGGGGTCGCCGGTCCGCCCCCACAGCACGAAGGGCACGTCGAGCGCCCGCAACAGCGCGATCCGCGGATCGTCGACCTTCGTGCGCGGCAGGATGAAGCCGTCGGTCTTCCGCTCGTCGATCAGGCGCCGCATCGTTACCAGCGCCTCCGCCTCGGTCGGCGCGGTCGCGAGGGTCAGCGTCCAGCTCTCCGCGCTCGCCGCAGCCGTCAGCCCGGCGAGGAACTCGGCCAGGAACGGCCGCTGGGCGTCGTGCTCGCCGATCTGCAGGACGATGCCCAGCGCGCGGACCCGGCCCGTCCGGATCGCCTGAGCATGGGCCAGCGGCGCGTAGCCCATCCGCTCGGCCATGCGCACGACGCGGTGGCGGGTGATCTCGGAGATGTCCGGATACCCGTTCAGCGCGCGCGAGACGGTTCCCTTCGACAGACCCAGCGCATCGGCCAGATGATTGATCGTGACCCGAACCGTCCGGGCGTCACCGCGCACAGGTTCTGGAGCGTCCGCAAGCATGGTTTTCTCCCCCTCGCGACAGATCGTTGTTTCCGAAACCGGTTTCGGCAAGCGATTTGTCTGC
>JAUIAU010000048.1 GCA_030425185.1 Alphaproteobacteria bacterium | reverse complement strand
GCGGCCGAAGACGAGGAGGCCGGGGCCTGATCGGGCCCCGGAGACGGCGCCGTGAGCCGCGGCGGACAGGACAAGGACCGGGATGCCGGACCGGAGCGGCGTTGCATCGCCACCGGTGACGTGTGTCCGAAGCCGGACCTGATCCGTTTCGTGGTCGATCCCGATGGGGTCATCCAGCCGGATGTCCTCGGACGGCTACCCGGCCGCGGGATCTGGGTCCGGGCCGATCGGGCCGCGCTCGACCGGGCGGTGGGCAAGCGCCTCTTTGCCCGGGCAGCGCGCCAGCCGGTGACCCTGCCGCCTGACCTGATCGAGCGTGTCGAGACGCTGCTGCTCGGTCGGGTGACCTCGCTGCTCGCGCTCGCGCGCAAGGCCGGGGATGCGGTGGCGGGCTTTGAGAAGGTGAAGGAGGCCCTCGACAGCGGGTGGGCCTCGACCCTGTTGCAGGCCTCGGACGGCTCGGCGCGGGGCAAGACGAAACTGAGCGCTCCCCCGGGGCCGACAGGATTCATAGGCTGCCTGACGGCGTCGGAATTGGGTTTGGCTTTCGGTCGGGATCGTGTGATACACGGTGCCTTGACGGCTGGCGGACTCGCAACGCGTGTTGTAGACGAGGCCGCACGGTTGGCAGGCGTCCGCGCAGACGAGGCGGCGCCGCAAGCCGCCGGGAAGGATTTAAGGAACGCATGAGCGATACGGACGGGAAGAAACCTCTTGGACTGCGCAGCGGTGGTGCGGGCGGCGCACGCACCGGTCAGGTGAAGCAAAGCTTCAGCCACGGCCGCACCAAGAATGTCGTCGTCGAGACGAAGCGCAAGCGCGTGCTTGTGCCCAAGGCCGGTGCGGGTGGTAAACCCGGCTCCGACCGTCCTGATGCGACCAAGACGGGTGGCGCGACCGACGCCGAGATGGAGCGCCGCCTGCGCGCACTGGCCGCCGCCAAGGCACGCGAGGCCGACGACGCCAAGCGCCGCGAAGACGAAGAGCGTCAGCGCGAGGAAGAGCGCGCCCGCCGCCGGGCCGAGGCCGAGGCGAAGGAGCGCGAGGACCGCGAGCGCGAGGAAGCCCTCCGCGCCAAGGCCGAGGAAGACGAGCGCCAGCGCCAGGAAGCCGAAGCCGCTGCGAAGCGCAAGGCCACCGGGGCCGCGGCTCCGGCCCCGGCCGAGGACGCCGCCGCGACCGCGCGCGCCCCGGGACCGCGTCCTGCCGGCGCGCCGATGACCGAACCGCAGCGCAAGGCCGAGCGCGAGCGCGAAGAGCGCGGCAAGGGCGTCAAGACCAAGACCGAGGGCGATCGCCGCCGGTCCGGCAAGCTGACCCTGTCCGAAGCGCTGGGCGAAGGCGGGCGGCAGCGCTCGCTCGCGGCGATGAAGCGCAAGCAGGAACGCCAGCGCCAGAAGGCGATGTCCGGCGGTCAGGACCGCGAGAAGGTGGTGCGCGAGGTGCAGCTTCCCGAGACCATCGTGGTCCAGGAGCTGGCCAACCGCATGGCCGAGCGCGTTGCGGATGTCGTGAAGTCCCTGATGCAGAACGGCATCATGGCCACGCAGAACCAGTCGATCGACGCCGATACCGCCGAACTGATCATCGAGGAATTCGGCCACAAGGTGGTTCGGGTTTCGGACTCGGACGTCGAACAGGTCATCGGCACCGTCGAGGACAAGGTCGGCGACCTGCAGTCCCGTCCGCCGGTTGTGACCATCATGGGCCACGTCGACCACGGCAAGACCTCGCTGCTGGACGCCATCCGCAATACCCGCGTCGTCGCGGGCGAGGCGGGCGGCATCACCCAGCACATCGGCGCCTACCAGGTCGCGACGGATGGGGGGCAGCTTCTTACCTTCCTCGACACGCCCGGCCACGCCGCGTTCACGTCGATGCGCGCCCGCGGTGCGCAGGTCACGGATATCGTGGTGCTGGTGGTGGCGGCGGATGACGCCGTGATGCCGCAGACGGTCGAGGCCATCAACCACGCCAAGGCGGCCAAGGTGCCGATGATCGTGGCGATCAACAAGATCGACAAGCCGGCTGCGAACCCGATGAAGGTGCGCACCGACCTGCTGCAGCACGAGGTGGTCGTCGAGGCCATGTCGGGCGAGGTGCAGGATGTCGAGGTCTCGGCGCTGTCGGGGCAGGGGCTTCCGGAACTGCTGGAGGCCATCGCGCTGCAGGCGGAAATCCTCGAACTGAAGGCCAACCCGGATCGTCCGGCCGAAGGGGCCGTGATCGAGGCGCAGCTCGACGTGGGACGTGGCCCGGTCGCCACCGTGCTGGTCCAGAAGGGTACCCTGAAGCAGGGCGACATCTTCGTCGTGGGCGAGCAGTGGGGCAAGGTCCGCGCACTGGTCAACGACAAGGGCGAGCGTGTGAAGGAAGCCGGTCCCTCGGTTCCGGTCGAGGTGCTCGGCCTGAACGGCACGCCGGAAGCCGGTGACGTGCTCAACGTGGTCGAGACCGAGGCGCAGGCCCGCGAGATCGCCGAGTACCGTCAGCAGGCCGCCAAGGACAAGCGTGCCGCCGCCGGGGCCGCAACGACCCTCGATCAGCTTCTCGCCAAGGCGAAGGCCGATCAGAACGTGTCGGAACTGCCGATCGTCGTGAAAGCCGACGTGCAGGGCTCGGCCGAGGCGATCGTCCAGGCGATGGAGAAGATCGGCAACGACGAAGTGCGCGTCCGCGTCCTGCACTCGGGCGTCGGGGCCATCACCGAAAGCGACATCGGCCTCGCCGAAGCCTCCGGGGCACCGGTCATCGGCTTCAACGTCCGTGCCAATGCGCCTGCCCGCAACGCGGCGCAGCAGAAGGGTGTCGAGATCCGCTACTACAGCGTCATCTACGACCTGGTGGACGATGTTAAGAAGGCCGCCAGCGGGCTGCTGTCCGCGGAAGTCCGCGAACACTTCATCGGCTATGCCGAGATCAAGGAGGTCTTCAAGGTCTCCGGCGTCGGCAAGGTCGCGGGCTGTCTGGTCACCGACGGGGTTGCCCGTCGCTCGGCCGGGGTGCGCCTGCTGCGAGACAACGTGGTGATCCACGAAGGCACCCTGAAGACGCTCAAGCGGTTCAAGGACGAGGTCAAGGAAGTGCAGTCCGGTCAGGAATGCGGCATGGCCTTCGAGAACTACGACGACATCCGCCCCGGCGATGTCATCGAGATCTTCGAGCGCGAGGAAGTGGTGCGTACGCTCGCCTGATCCGCGCGCACCCTACTCGGTCAGACATGCGAAAGGCGGCTCCTTGCGGGCCGCCTTTTTCGTTCTCTAGCGTCGAGAAAAGCGCGGGAGTCGTCGCGCCTGAGGCTCAGGCCTGCGACTGGACCGGGCGCCCCTCGAACAGGCGGCTGCCGACCCGGACGACGATCTTGCCGTTGTCGAGGGCGCGGACGAAGGTCCCCTGGATCGACAGATAGCTGCCGAGAACGATCGTGCGAAGCATTGTCTGTCCTCCAGAAACAGCCTGTTCAGTCGTTCGTAGTTAGCATGAAAATGGGGCAGGACAGAGAAAAAACTGCCGCAGAACTGTTACCAAAATGAAAATATCGTCTCTGCGCTGCGGCGAAGATGCATCAAAAAGTATCAGATCCACTCGCGCAGAATGGGAATAAGAGGCACATCCGCCGGCGGCATCGGGTAATTGCGCAACTCGTTTGCATGTGCCCACGAAAGTCGCTGTCCCTCACGGGGGTGCGGGGTGCCGTTCCACTTCCGGCAGGCGAAGAGCGGCATGAGAAGATGGAACGATTCGTAGCCGTGGCTGGCGAAGGTCAGCGGTGCGAGGCAGCTGTCCCAGGTCTCGATCCCCAGTTCCTCGTGCAGCTCCCGGATCAGGGCGGCCTCGGGCGTCTCGCCCGGCTCGACCTTGCCCCCGGGGAACTCCCAGAGACCGGCCATGCTCTTGCCCTCGGGGCGCTGTGCGAGCAAGACCCGCCCGTCCCGGTCGATCAGGGCGACGGCAGCGACGAGAACGATCTTCACGAGCGGTAGTCGGCGTTGATCGAGATGTAGCCGTGGGTCAGGTCACAGGTCCACACCGTGGCCTGTCCCTTGCCCAGTCCGAGGTCGACAGCAATCACCAGTTCCGGCTGCTTCATGTAGGCGGCACAGCGGGCCTCGTCGTAGTCCTCTGCGCGCCAGCCGTTCTCGGCCACGGTGATATCTCCGAAGCGGATCGACAGACGGTCCCGGTCGGCCTCGGCCCCGGACTTGCCAACGGCCATGACGATGCGGCCCCAGTTCGGATCCTCCCCGGCGATGGCGGTCTTGACCAGCGGCGAGTTGGCGATAGACCGGGCCACCTTGTCGGCATCCGGGTCGCTGAGAGCCCCGGTGACGTGCACCTCGACGAACTTGGTCGCGCCCTCACCGTCGCGCACGATCTGGTGGGCCAGGTCGCGCATGACGTCCATCAGCCCGGCTTCGAAGGCCCGGGCGTCCTTGCTGCGGCCATTGGTGATCGCCACGCCCTTGCCGGACGCCACGAGCATCACGCTGTCCGAGGTCGAGGTATCGCTGTCCACCGTGATGGCGTTGAAGGACCCGCCCAGCGTCTTTGACAGCATCCGTTGCAGCATCGGCTGGGGAATCGCGGCATCGGTGAAGACATAGGCGAGCATGGTCGCCATGTCGGGCGCGATCATCCCCGACCCCTTGGCGATCCCGGCGATCCGGATCGGACCCGCATCGGTATCCACCGTGGCGACGGCGCCCTTCGGAAAAGTGTCGGTCGTCATGATGGCGCGTGCCGCGCCTTCGATCCCGTCGTCGGCCAGCGCGGACTTCAGCTCCTCCAGCGCCGCCACGATCCGGTCATGCGGCAGCGGCTCGCCGATCACGCCTGTCGAGGCGGTAAAGATCCGCTCTCCCGGCAGGTCGAGGGCGGCTGACACACCGCCACAGATCTCATCTACCGACACCTGACCACGTGCCCCGGTAAAGGCGTTCGAGTTGCCGGAGTTGACGAGGATGGCGAGGCCGGACGTGGCCTCCGCCGGTTTCTTCAGCTTGGCTTCGCAGTCCCGCACGGGTGCCGAGCGGGTGGAGGACCGCGTGAAGGCGCCCGCCACGGTTGCCCCGGGATCGGCGACCGCCAGCATCACGTCCGTGCGCCCGGGATACCGGACGCCCGCCGCGACGCTGGCAAAGCGGACCCCCGCGATGACGGGCAGGTCGGGAAAACGGGCCGGGGCCAGGGGCGAGACATGCTTGACCTTGGCGGCGGCGACCGGCGCTGCGGCACCCTTGGCCGTCTTGGCCTTGGCTGCCTTCTTCTTCGCCTTGTCGTCACCCTTGGTCTTGTCTTTCTTCTTCTTGTCCTTGGCCATGGCCGCGTCGTCCTCAGTCGAGAAGGTTGCCCTGACGGATCAGGGCCGGATCGATGTCGGCCTCATTCCGCACCACTTCCACGGCCCCGGTCAACGAGTCGATGGCCTCGCGCACGGCGGTCTCCTGGATCTCGTTGGTCAGTTCCTCGCGCATCTGCTCGAGGGTCGGCGCCTCGGCGAGGCGGGTCTCGTTCAGCTTGATGACGTGCCAGCCGAACTGTGTCTGCACCGGGCCGGAAATGGCGCCGGGCTCGAGCGCGACAACAGCCTGCTCGAACTCCGGCACCATCATGCCCAGTCCGAACCAGCCGAGCGCACCGCCATTGGGGCCGGACGGCCCGGTCGAATGCTCCTTGGCGAGCGTTTCGAAGTCCGCGCCGCCTTCAAGTTCGGCAATCAGCGCCTTCGCCTCGTCCTCGGTCTCCACCAGAATGTGGTTGGCGTTGTACTCGGTCGCGGGCGTGGCATCGGCGAATCGCGCGTCATAGGCCTCCTGCAGTGCCTCGTCGGTGACCGCGGCTTCGGCGGCGCCCTGCAGCACGATCGCCGCCCGCAGCGCGCGCAGCTCGTTCTCGATCCCCAGCCGGTCGGACCGGCTCAGGTCGTCGCCGAGGGCCTGCGACAGGGCCTCCTGCTGGATCATCTGGTCGAGGATACCGTTGAACAGCACGTCGTCGGGCAGTTGCTGGTACTGGTCCGGCAGGTTCGACGTGGCGACGATGACGTTGCCCAGCGTGATGTCCACGTTGCCCACGGTGGCCAGCACGGTGTCGGCGGTGGTGTCCTGCGCATGGACGGGCAGGGCGAGAGCCAGCACGAGGCCGGCGCCGGAAAGGCTGAGTCTGGGCGTGATCACGGGAGAAGCTCCTTTGCAGGGCGCGCGAGTCGAGGCCTCGGCCAGTGGCGCGCCGGTGATTTGTCCCCTGTCTGCCACTGCATCGACAGGGCGGCAAGGTCGCGTTGACACTGTAAACACGGCCCCTTATGTGCCGATCATATCCCCGGGCCGGTCGGCCGCTTCCCCTCTGACGTCGCCTCTTGCCGCCGGTGGAAAGCGGACGGTGACGGAGCGCCCGATGCAGTGAGGACCAACGGTCGGAGCCGGCCGCAACGAGGTGGAACCACGTCTATGCTGGGTCTTGGAACGATTTCCAAAAAGGTTTTCGGCACGCCGAACGAACGCAAGATCAAATCCGTGCGTCCGATCGTCGAGAAGATCAACGCGCTGGAGCCCGAGTTCGAAAAGCTGTCCGACGAGGGCCTGATCGCGAAGACCGAGGAGTTCAAGCGTCGGGTCGCCGGTGGGGAAAGCCTCGATGCGCTGCTTCCCGAGGCGTTTGCAAATTGTCGTGAGGGGGCCCGCCGCGCGCTCGGCCTGCGCGCGTTCGACGTGCAGCTGATCGGTGGCATCTTCTTGCACCAGGGCAACATCGCCGAAATGAAGACCGGCGAGGGCAAGACCCTGGTCGCCACCTTCCCGGCCTATCTGAACGCGCTGACCGGCAAGGCCGTCCACATCGTCACCGTCAACGACTACCTCGCCCGCCGCGATGCCGGGTGGATGGGCAAGGTCTATGCGCAGCTCGGCCTGACCACCGGTGTCGTCGTCCCGCAGCAACCCGAGGACGAGAAGCGCGCGGCGTATGCCGCGGACGTGACCTACGCGACCAACAACGAGCTGGGCTTCGATTACCTGCGCGACAACATGAAGTCCCGCCTCGAGGACATGGCGCAGCGCGGCCACTACTTCGCGATCGTGGACGAGGTCGACTCGATCCTCATCGACGAGGCGCGGACGCCGCTGATCATCTCGGGTCCGTCGCAGGACCGGTCGGACCTGTACACTCAGATCGACAAGGTGATCCCCGAAATCACCGAAGAGCATTACACCATCGACGAGAAGACCCGGAACGCGACCTTCTCCGAGGAGGGCAACGAGTTCCTCGAACGGCGCCTCGCCGAGCTCGGGCTGCTGCCCGAGGGCCAGTCGCTCTACGATCCGGAGTCGACGACGCTGGTGCACCACGTCACGCAGGCGCTGAAGGCGCACAAGCTCTTCCAGAAGGACAAGGAATACATCGTCCGCAACGGCGAGATTGTCCTGATCGACGAGTTCACCGGCCGCATGATGGTGGGTCGCCGGCTGTCCGATGGTCTGCACCAGGCCATCGAGGCGAAGGAAGGCTGCCAGATCCAGCCGGAGAACGTGACCCTCGCCAGCGTCACCTTCCAGAATTATTTCCGGCTGTATGACCGGCTGGGCGGGATGACCGGCACCGCCGCGACCGAGGCCGAGGAATTCGCCACGATCTACGGTCTCGGGGTGGTCGAGATCCCGACCAACCGCCCGATCGCGCGGAAGGATGAGCACGATCAGGTCTACCGCTCGCAGGCCGAGAAGTATCAGGCGATCGTCACCACGGTGAAGGAGGCCCATGCCAAGGGTCAGCCGGTCCTGCTGGGCACCACCTCGATCGAGAAGTCGGAAGCGCTCAGCCGCCTCCTGACCGCCGAGAACATCCCGCACAACGTCCTGAACGCCCGCCAGCACGAGCAGGAAGCCACCATCGTGGCCGACGCCGGCAAGCTGGGCGCCGTGACCATCGCGACCAACATGGCAGGACGCGGCACCGACATTCAGCTGGGCGGCAACGTCGAGATGAAGGTTCTGGAAGCGCTGGCCGCCGATCCCGAGGCGCACCCCGACGAGGTGCGCGCCCGGATCGAGGCGGAGCACGCCGCCGAGAAGGAAAAGGTTCTGGCTGCCGGGGGCCTGTTCGTTCTGGCGTCCGAGCGGCACGAAAGCCGCCGCATCGACAACCAGTTGCGCGGCCGGTCCGGCCGTCAGGGCGACCCGGGCCGCTCGGTCTTCTACCTGTCGCTGGAAGACGACCTGATGCGGATCTTCGGCTCGGACCGCCTGGAGAAGGTGTTGTCCGGCCTCGGGATGAAGGAAGGCGAAGCCATCGTCCATCCGTGGGTCAACAAGTCCCTCGAAAAGGCGCAGGCCAAGGTCGAGGGACGCAACTTCGACATCCGCAAACAGCTGCTGAAGTTCGATGACGTCATGAACGACCAGCGCAAGACGATCTTCGCGCAGCGTCTCGAGATCATGCAGATCGAGGACGTGTCGGAGATCGCGCAAGACATGCGCCAGCAGGTGGTCGAGGACCTCGTCGACCAGTACATGCCGCCGAAGACATATGCCGACCAGTGGGATACCGAGGGCCTGCGCGCAGCCGTGCGCGAGCAATTGAACCTCGACGTTCCGGTCGAAGAATGGGCGGCCGAGGAAGGTGTCGACGACGCCGAGATCGTCGAGCGGCTCGGCCGCGCCGCGGACGAGATGATGGCCGCCAAGGCCGCGCAGTTCGGGCCGGAGACCATGCGCTCGATCGAGAAGCAGTTCCTGCTTCAGACCATCGACGCGAAATGGCGCGAGCATCTCGTGACGCTGGAACACCTGCGCAGCGTCATCGGCTTCCGTGGCTATGCCCAGCGTGATCCGCTGAACGAGTACAAGACAGAGGCGTTCCAGCTCTTCGAGTCGATGCTCGACAGCCTGCGGACCGAGGTCACGCAGAAGCTCTCGCGCATCCGCCCGCTCAGCGAGGCAGAACAGCGCGCGATGGCCGAGCAGATTGCACAGCAGGCCCGGATGATGGGCGCCCGTGTGCCGGACATGGCCGGGGCCGAGGGTGCGCCCTCCGGCGAGGCGGCGACGCCGCTGGTGGAGGGGTTCCGTGAAGACGATCCTGCCACCTGGGGCAATCCCGGCCGCAACGATGCCTGCCCCTGCGGGTCCGGCAAGAAGTTCAAGCACTGCCATGGGAAGCTGCTCTGACGCACGCCGTCCCGCGCGCCCGGCACTGACATTCCTGGCGGCGGCCCTGATCTGGATATCGGGGCCGGCCCCGGGCCGGGCCGAGACGGTGACGCTCAACGCGACCGACGGGGATCTGGCCCTGACCGGGGAGTTGCGCGCCTTCGACGGCCGTTTCTACCAGATCGAGACCGAGTTCGGCCTGATGACCGTGGCCGGTGACCGCGTCTATTGCTCCGGTGCTGCCTGTCCGGGCGATGCCGAGACAACCGGGTTCACCGTCAGCGCCGACCAGACTTATGGGCGCGTGCTCCTGCCCGCGCTGGTCGAGGCCTTCGCTGCCCGTCAGGGCTTGCCGCTGCGCCGTGTCGAGCACGCGCCGCAGCACGTGGTGTACGAACTCGGCTCGGACGATACCCGCAGGCACTTCCCGGTGACCCTGCACCTCGCCGGGTCTGCCGAGGCGTTTGCCGACCTCGCCGTGGGGCGGGCGGAAATGGCGCTGGTGTCCCGCTTTCCGACCGACTCGGAGGCCCTCTTCATTTCCGACGCGGGGTATGGCGACCTTGCCAGCCCGGCCCAGCGGATGTTGCTGGGGGTGGATGCCCTTGCCGTCGTCGTCGCCAACGGTGCCCCCGCACAGGCGGTATCCGGCGCCCCGGTCGGGGCCGAACTGCCGGGCGACCTGACCGCCCGTCTCGCCGCGCGCCTCGTGCCGCGCCCGGGCGGGCCGCCCGAGGTTCACGTCGCGGTCGACCCGGCGGACCTGGTGCCACTCTTTGGACCAGATCTGACCGACGGGACGGCCATTCGCCACAACGACGGGTGGTCCGTGCAGTCGGCCGTCCGCGATAGTAGGTCCCGCGTCGGGCTTATTCCCGCGGCGGCCCTGCACGCAGGCCGGGTCCTTCCGCTCGTCGGAAGCTGCGGTCTCGCGCTCGCCCCGGATCGGGGGTCGCTGTTGACCGGCGACTACCCGGCGCTGATCCCGGCACTGGCGTACCTGCCCGACCGGCGACTTCCGCGGGACATGATCGGGTTCATCTCGTTCCTGCAGTCCGACGAGGCGCGCCGTGTCATGGCGCGGGCGGGGGTCGCCCATCCCGACCCCGGCGAGACGGTGGATGTCCCCCTCGCCGGTCGGCTGCTCGCGGCGCTGGCCCATCCGGGAACGCTGGCCGAGCCGGACGTGTATCGCGACCTAGCCCGGACATTGGTCGGCGCGCGCCGCCTGGGACTGGCGTTCAGGGCGGGACCGGAAGCGTCGTTCGACGCGGTCCTGTCGGACCTCGCGCTCGAGTCGCTGACCGAGGCGGTGGCGTCGGGCACCGTTCCGGCAGACGGGCTGATCCTCGGGGTGTTCGGCGGGGACGCCGAGCGCCTGCTGGCCGAGCGCATCGCAGCCGGGGTCGGCGAGGCGGCCGATGGGAAACGCCCGGCCATCCACGACTTCGGGGCGGCGCTGCCGGTCGCGTGTCCGGAGGATCCCGGCGCGGCCCGGTTGAACGCGCGGGTCGAGGTCTGGGTCCAGGGCTAGAACAGCCCTTCCGACCGAAAGCTGACATGCCGCCCGTGCCCGATCACGAGATGATCGTGCAGCGTGATCCCGAACAGGTCGGCACTGTCGCGCAGGCGGTGCGTCATGGCGATGTCGGTCTCGGACGGGGTCGGATCGCCCGACGGGTGGTTGTGCACGAGGATGAGGGCCGTTGCGTCGAGCGCAAGCGCCCGGCGCAAGACCTCGCGCGGATAGAGCGGGACGTGATCCACGCTTCCGGTCCCGAGCACCTCATCGGCGATCAGGCGGTTCTTCCGGTCGAGGAACAGGGCGCGCAACTCTTCCCGCCGGAGACCCGCGTGCGTGACGTGACAGTAGTCGAGGAGCGCCTGCCAGTGCGACAGCACCGGCCGGTCCAGCACCCGCGTCCGGCACAGACAGCGGGCTGCGCGCCGGGCGACGCCGAGCCGCTCGATGTCGTGCCGGGACATGCCGAGGGCCTTCAGGTCGTCCGGGTCGGCCGCGAGCACGCTACCCGCCGATCCAAAGCGTTCAAGGAGTTGCGCGACCAGCGGGGTTGCCGGGGTGACTGCCAGAAGACCCGCGATCAGGTCGGCGTCTTCGGCATCGACGACCGGACCGGGACTGGGCACCGGGGTGGCAAAGAGATCGGGTTGCAGGAGAGGGGCGGCGGAGGACATGGGCCGATCCTCCGCCGCCGGGATGAAAAGCGGGTTAACTCGTCATCCCGTCCCAGAAGCGCTTCACCTTCGAGAAGAAATTGGTCGTTTCGGGCGAGTTCGATTCCTCGCTGAGCTTCTCGAACTCCTTCAGCAGTTCGCGCTGGCGGGCGGTCAGGTTCACCGGGGTCTCGACCGCCAGTTCGATATACATGTCGCCCGTGCTGCCGCCGCGCAGGGCGGGCATGCCCTTGCCGCGCAGGCGCATCTGCTGTCCGGCCTGGCTGCCGACCGGGATCTTCACCCGGCTCCGTCCGCCGTCGATGTTGGGCACCTCGACCTCGCCTCCCAGCGCGGCGGTGGCCATGCTGACCGGCACCCGGCAGTGCAGCGTAGCGCCCTCGCGGGTGAAGATCGGGTGGTCCGCCACGTCGACGAAGATGTAGAGGTCGCCCGACGGCCCGCCGCGCAGACCCGCTTCGCCTTCACCGGCCAGCCGGATCCGGTTTCCGGTCTCGACCCCGGCCGGGATGTTGACCGAGAGGGCGCGCTCGCGCTCTTCCCGACCGACTCCGCCGCAGGTGCGGCACGGGTTCTTGATGATCTGGCCGAGGCCCGAGCACGTCGGGCAGGTGCGCTCGACCGTGAAGAAGCCCTGCTGCGCCCGAACCTTGCCCATGCCGGTGCAGGTCGGGCAGGTCACTGGCTCGACGCCGCCTTCCGCGCCGGTGCCCTTGCAGGACGAACAGGTGACGGAGCCCGGCACCTTGATCGTTTTCTGCACGCCGGCGAAGGCTTCCTCGAGCGAGATGCGCAGGTTGTAACGCAGGTCGGACCCGCGCGAGGCACGTTGCCGCCCGCCGCGTCCGCCGCCCATGAAGTCGCCGAACAGGTCCTCGAACACATCCGAGAAGGCCGAGGCGAAGTCGCCGTTGCCGCCGCCCGGGAACCCGCCGCCGCCCGGACGCTGGCCCATGCCGCCTTCGAAGGCAGCGTGGCCGAACCGGTCGTAAGCGGCTTTCTTGTCCGGGTCCTTCAGCGCGTCGTAGGCCTCGTTGACCTCCTTGAACTGCGCTTCGGCATTCGGATTGTCGGCGTTCCGGTCGGGGTGAAGTTCCTTCGCCTTCGTGCGATAGGCCTTCTTTATCTCATCGGCGCTGGCGCCACGCGCGACACCCAGAACATCGTAGTAGTCACGTTTGGCCATGACGAATCCCTTTCGCGCACGGCACGGCGCCCCGTGCAGGGGCACCGTGCCGCCAAGGCTTCCTTACCCGCGCTTGCGGTCGTCCAGATCCTCGAAATCGGCGTCCAGGATTTCGTCGTCGTCCGCGGCGCGCGGCGAGTCGTCATCCTCGCCACCCTCGGACTGCTGGGCCTTGTAGATCGCTTCGCCAAGTTTCATGGCCGCATCCGTCAGGTTCTGGATGCCGCCCTTGATCTTGCCGGCGTCGTCCGTGGCCACGGCCTCTTCCAGGGCACCCACCGCCAGCTCGATCGCCTCGACGGTCGAGGGATCGACCTTGTCGCCATGCTCTTCCAGCGACTTCTTGGTCGAGTGGATCAGGCTTTCGGCGCGGTTCTTGGTCTCGACCAGGTCGCGGCGCTGCTTGTCGGCGTCGGCATTGGCCTCGGCGTCCCGCACCATCTTCTCGATCTCGTCGTCGGTCAGACCGCCCGAGGCCTGGATGGTGATCTTCTGCTCCTTGCCGGTGCCCTTGTCCCGGGCGCTGACCGACACGATGCCGTTGGCGTCGATGTCGAAGGTCACCTCGATCTGCGGCACGCCGCGCGGGGCGGGCGGGATCTGTTCGAGGTTGAACTGGCCGAGCATCTTGTTGTCGGCCGCCATCTCGCGCTCGCCCTGGAACACGCGGATGGTCACCGCGTTCTGGTTGTCCTCGGCGGTCGAGAAGACCTGGCTCTTCTTGGTCGGGATCGTGGTGTTGCGGTCGATCAGGCGGGTGAACACGCCACCCAGCGTCTCGATGCCCAGCGACAGCGGGGTCACGTCGAGCAGCACCACGTCCTTGACGTCGCCCTGCAGAACGCCGGCCTGGATCGCGGCGCCCATCGCCACGACTTCGTCCGGGTTGACGCCCTTGTGCGGCTCCTTGCCGAAGAAGTTGGTCACCTCCTCGATCACCTTGGGCATCCGGGTCATGCCGCCGACAAGAACGACCTCGTCGATGTCACCCTTTGACAGGCCCGCATCCCGCAGCGCGGCGGCGCAGGGCTTGAGCGAGGCCTTGATCAGGTCGCCGACGAGGCTTTCCAGCTTGGCGCGGGTCAGCTTCATCACGAGGTGCAGCGGCTGGCCGCCCTTCGGGTCCATCGAAATGAACGGCTGGTTGATCTCGGTCTGCGACGAGGAGGACAGTTCGATCTTGGCCTTCTCTGCCGCTTCCTTCAGGCGCTGCAGCGCCATCTTGTCCTTGGTCAGGTCGACGCCGTTCTGCTTCTTGAACTCGTCCGCGAGGTAATTGACGATCCGCATGTCGAAGTCCTCGCCCCCGAGGAACGTGTCCCCGTTGGTCGATTTCACTTCGAAGAGACCGTCGTCGATCTCGAGAATGGTGATGTCGAAGGTCCCGCCGCCGAGGTCATAGACCGCGATCGTCTTCGATTCCTTCTTGTCGAGTCCGTAGGCCAGTGCGGCCGCCGTCGGCTCGTTGATGATCCGCAGCACTTCGAGGCCCGCGATCTTGCCGGCGTCCTTGGTCGCCTGACGCTGGGCGTCGTTGAAGTAGGCAGGCACCGTGATGACGGCCTGCGTGACGTCCTCGCCGAGATAGCTCTCGGCGGTTTCCTTCATCTTCTTCAGGATCAGCGCGCTGACCTGCGCGGGCGAGAACTTCTCGCCGTTGACCTGCACCCAGGCGTCGCCGTTGCCACCGTTTGCAACGGTGTAGGGCAGGTTCTTCTTGTCCTTTTCCAGCGCCGGGTCGTCGAACCGGCGCCCGATCAGGCGCTTGACGGCGAAGATCGTGTTCTCCGGGTTGGTCACGGCCTGCCGCTTGGCAGGCTGGCCCACCAGCCGCTCGTCATCCGTGTAGGCCACGATGGAGGGGGTGGTGCGTGCGCCTTCCGAGTTCTCGATGACGCGGGGCTGCGAGCCGTCCATGATGGCGACGCAGGAGTTGGTGGTGCCGAGGTCGATACCGATGACTTTGGCCATGTTCTCTCATGTCCTCTTGTTTGGCGATGTGTTGGAGGCGCGATCCGCGTTCGGCCCCGCGCTTCCGATCCCATGGCCCCGCCCGTGGGCGTGACCGGCTTCCGAGCGTATATAGGAGGGGGTCCGGGGGGCTGCAAGCTGCGCTGCGGGTGCGGATTGCTCAGTGTTGCAAGGGTTTGGCAAGGAATAAACCGGGATGGACGAGATTGATCTGGCCGGTGCGCGGGTCTGGCCCGGCCTGCTGGACCGGGACGCACAGGCCCGGCTCGTCGAGGAAGTCCGCGCCGTGGTCCGTGCGGCGCCGCTGGTGCGCCCGGTCACGCCGTCCGGCAAGCCGATGTCCGTGCGGCTGAGCGCGGCCGGACGTTTCGGCTGGACGACCGGTCCCCGCGGCTATGCCTATGCCGAGATGCAGGCGGACGGCCGCCCCTGGCCGCCGATCCCGCCCACCGCGCGGGCGCTGTGGGACCGGCTTCTGCCGGAGGCGCGCGCACCGGAAAGCTGCCTCGTCAATTTCTACGGCAGCGACTCCCGGATGGGGCTGCACCAGGATCGGGACGAAGCCGACTTTGGCCAGCCGGTTCTGTCGATCTCGCTGGGCGATGACGGGCTCTTCCGGATTGGGGGCACTACGCGCAAGGGGCCGACACGCTCGGTCTGGCTGCGGTCGGGCGATGTCCTTGCGCTGACGGGGCCGTCGCGGATGGCCTTTCACGGGGTGGACCGGATCAGGCCGGGCAGTTCCACCCTGCTTGGCGCGCCGGGCCGGCTGAACCTGACGCTGCGGGTCGTCACCTGAACCTCAGCGGGCCAGCGTACAGCATCCCGCCAGAAGCGCCGGCCCACCGGTCCTGCCGTCGATGACCAGGTCAACCGACATCCCGTAGACGCGGTCGGACATGCCGTCGGAACAGATTTCGCGCCGGATCACGGCATGGGCGCTCCGGTCGGTACCCTGCAGGCCCAGCGCAAAGCGGCCGGGGACGGAGCTTTCCGTGCTCCATGCGACCAGAAGCGGGGCCTCCGGGCCGTCGGGCGTGGCGTAGCGCGCCGCGTCGCCCTCGCGTGCCAGGCTCCAGAACGGCTCGGTCCCGAAACAGGTCAGCCGGTCGGGCACCTGTGGCTGATCCGGTTGCCGGGCGAGATAGCGCAGCGAGACCCAGCCCGAGCCCTCGTCCACGTTGACGCGGCCCCAGCCGGTGCCGGACAGCTCGACGACCTCGACCCCGGTCGCACCAGGGGCAAGGGCCCCGATCCGGGCGCTGCCGGCGTCGGGTGCGCTGCGGACGTTCAGCACATCGTCGGCCGCAACACCGGTCACGTCGTGAAGGGCGGGCATCTCCTGCGCGGCGGCGCTGCCGGACAGCAGCGCCAGAACCAGCGCGACACGGATCACAGCTTCGCGCTCCAGCTCAGCGAGGCCCGCTTGCGGGTGTAGAATTCTCCCATCAGGCCCAGCATCAGGCAGCCCAGCGCAACGTAGAAGGCATAGGCCGCATCGCTGTTGCGCGGAAAATAGTTCGCGAAGGTGTAGCCGCGCGCCTGGTCGATCGAGTGGAACAGCGGGTTCCAGTCGAACAGCACCAGCATGGACGAAGGCAGCGAGTTGGCGACGAACATCTTGCCCGAGGCGATCATGTTGAGGCGGCTGTAGATCGTCGACCCGATCTTGGTCACGCCCGGTGCCCAGGGCTTGATCCCGAGGAACACCATGCCGATGGCGACCCCGCTGAACCAGCTCAGGAGGACCATCTCGTAAGCACCGACCGGGTCGTAGATCGTGATCTGCGTGACCAGCACATGGTAGAAGAACAGCACCACGACCATCGACAGCGTCTGGATGTAGAGCGACGCGAGCGCGGCTGCCGAGATGGCGATGACCGTGTTCATCGTCCGGTGCTTCATCATCGGCGAGGACGGGCC
>JAUIAU010000047.1 GCA_030425185.1 Alphaproteobacteria bacterium | reverse complement strand
TCGGGAAGTAAGGCTCGATGCGCGCCATCTGCGCGTCCGTCAGCCAGAAAAGATTGCTCATGTCACCGCTCGCTTTTCGGGCAGTGAATCAGAAGGTTAGGGCTTGATCAATGGGTCCTGACCCTAGCATCCGGCGCGACACTCATGTCCGGCTGATGGCTTGCGCCGCGCCGCGTACCGAAAGCCGCGAGGCCTTTCTCGCCGAGTTCGGTGGTTCGGCCTTTGCTTCGGTCGAGGAGCTCTGCGCCGCGCCGGATGTCGAGGCGATCTACATCGCGACGCCCCACCAGATGCATCGCGACCATGCCATCGCCGCCGCGCGGGGCGGCAAGCACATCCTTGTCGAAAAGCCCCTCGCCATCGAAATGGACGACGCCAATGCCATCGTGACCGCCGCCGCCGAGGCGGGTGTCTGCCTTGTCACCGGGCCAAGCCACAGTTTCGACCAACCGGTGATGACGGCGCGTGCCCTCATCGCCTCCGGTCGGTTCGGTGCCGTGCGGATGATCCAGGCGTTCAACTACACCGACTTCCTCTATCGTCCTCGCCGGCCCGAAGAACTGGACACCTCGCAAGGTGGCGGCGTGGTCTTCAGCCAGGCCGTGCACCAGGTCGACGTGGTGCGCGCGCTGATGGGCGCGCGGGCCGAGCGGGTTGTGGCGATGACCGGCGCCTGGGACCCGGCGCGGCCGACCGAGGGCGCCTACACGGCGATGATCGGCTTTGCGGGCGGTGGTTTTGCCAGCCTGACTTATTCGGGATACGCGCATTACGACAGCGACAATTTGCAGGACTGGGTCGGCGAGTTGGGCATGCCCAAGGACGCAACCGCCTACGGCAAGACCCGCCGCGCGCTGGCCTCGCTCGCGTCGCCTGAGGATGAGCCGAAACTGAAATCAGGGCGCACCTACGGGGCCGCAGAGGTTCCCGACCCGGCCCCGCATGCCGAGCATTTCGGCCCCATAATCGTCTCCTGCGACCGGGCCGACCTGCGCCTGACGGCGAAGGGGGTCGAGATCTGGGGCGACTTCGAACGGGAATTCATCCCGGCTCCGCCCGATCCGACGCCCCGCGCCCCTGTGCTGCGGGGCCTTTACGAGGCGATCCGCCTGGGACAACCGCTGCTGCAATCCGGCGGATGGGGGCGTGCCAGCCTGGAAATCTGCCATGCCATTCTTCACTCCGCCCGGACGGGTGGTTTCGTGACGCTGGAACGACAATAAGATAAAGGGAGACCGCCTTGACCAACCTCACCCTCTCCATCGCCATGGGCGATTACGACCGCACGCGGCCCATCCATGACGGCCGGGTGCAGATCGACGGCGTGACCCCGGTCACCCAGCTTCTCTCTCCCGAAGAGATGTTCTTTCGCGCCTTCCGGCACGAGGCCTTTGACGTGTCGGAACTGTCCTTCTCGTCCTATTGCGTGAAGCGGTCGCAGGGCAGTTCGCCCTACATCGCCATCCCGGTCTTCCTGTCGCGGGCCTTCCGGCATTCCTCGCTCTACATCCGCACGGACAAGGGCATCGACAGCCCGGCCGACCTCAAGGGCCGCCGCATCGGCATCGCCGAATGGCAGTTGACCGCGAACGTCTGGGCGCGCGGCATTCTCGAAGACTACGGCGTGAAGCCGTCCGACATCAAATGGATCCGGGGCGGCATGCACACGCCGGGCCGCCCCGAAAAGATCGCGATTTCCCTGCCCGACGACATCGACATGACGCCTGCGCCCGAGGGGGCGACGCTGGACCAGATGCTGCGCAACGGCGAAATCGACGGCTTCATCGGCCCGCGCTCGCTCCATTGCTTCGACGAAGTGCACCCGCATGTCGGCCGGCTCTTCGCCAACGGGATCGAGGCCGCGTCGGAGCATTACGCCCGCACCCGGATCTTCCCGATCATGCATGCCCGACACCGTGATCGGCGCCCTCGTTCGGCGTCTGGAACTGAAACCGCCCGCCGCGCCGGAAGCGCGACCGGTTGAGCCCGTCAATGAAACGGGTGGCACCGGCCCCCTGACAATGCCCGCCTTCGCGGCGGCCTTGGCCGAGGGACTGTCCGGAGAGTCCGTCACCCTTGTCCGCCTTCCGCTTGGCTGGGACGGTGCAAGCCTGCCGTTCCGCCATCCGCTCGACTATCTCGGCTATGATGGCGGGGCGGGGATCGGCTCTGGCCCCGGCATGCTGGTGGGCGCGGCTCTGGCGCTCGAAGGCTCGGGGCGGATCCCGGTCGCCGTTCTCGGCGACGGCGACACGATGATGGGCATATCGGCCTTCTGGAGCGCGGCCCGCTACAGCATCCCGCTCATCGCCGTCGTCTGTAACAACCGCTCCTACTTCAACGACGAAGTCCACCAGGAAAAGGTGGCGCGGATGCGCGGGCGCCCGGTCGAGAACAAGGGCGTGGGTCAGGAAATCCGCGAGCCCGACATCGACTTTGCCGCGATTGCGCGGGCGCAAGGCATGGCGGCTATCGGTCCGGTCGGCAGCGGCGCAGAGATGGTTGGTGCCCTGCGGCAGGCCGTGTCCCTCTACCGCGAGGGCGCTTCGGTCCTGATCGACGTGCGTGTTGAACCGGCCTATGCAGAAGCCATGTCAAAGGGCATGACCGAGGATGGCGGGTGATGGGCAGAAAGTTCCTTTTCGATGACTGGAGATGACCTGCCCCCCGGTCGTCCCTCGTTCATAACGAGAGTCCTTGGGACTACCTTCGAGAGATCGATGTTCGCCATCACGGTGTCTCCTCGGTGGCGGATTGCGGGGCCTCGAAATCTGGCAAGGGAATGATCCCGTCGGCAACGCCTTCCAGCGGTTGCGGAAACCGCGCATCCTCGGGCGCGGTGGCGCCGATGGGCAGCACGAGAGACACGTGCAAGCGGCCACCCAGACGCGAGACCGGACCGGCGAAGAGGTCCGACGCGATGGCCGATATCGGCAGCACATCGCCCTCCTGCAGGGGCGAGAAGTCGAAGGACTCGCCGTTCAGGATCAGCACGTCCCCAGATTTCTCGGCAACGAGCGCCGTGTCCCGCCGCTGTGGAACCAGTGTGATGTTCATCGAAGCTCCTCCTCAGATCCAGCGGCCGAAGGCGGCGCCCAGCAGGGGCACCGTGTCGCCGGGCGAAAACGTGGCGCTGCCCGACGACCATGTCTCGGCCGCAACCGCCGCTGTGCTCCTGGTCCCGCAGACAGGCTGAACGTCGCCGCGCGTGATCCCGCTGACCGGACCGCTTGTCGCCCAGCTGCCGCCATCGAGTGTGAGCGTCACCGCATCGGGCGGCGCGGCGTAAGCTGCCGGGAAGGTCCAGGTCACGGAACAGTGATCCGCATCTACTCGAGCGGCGACAAGCCCAGAGCGCGTGCAGATCTGCGTGCCGTCGGCGAAGCGCACATAGTCGCCGTTGGCATTGCTGCCGCGCTCGATGATGGCCCCGGTGGGCACCCCGCCGGACTGGCTGACAGGACCGAGGATGTTGTCCGTCGCGACAATCGTCTGCCAGGCGTCCCAGGTTGCCCCGGCCTTGTTGCGGAACTTGAGCCTGGGCGCGAGCGTGCCGTACTGCAGGGCGATCTGCCAGAGGTAGCTGCTGGCGTCTCCGAGAACGCCGTTGCCGCTGATCAGGCCGTAGGCCCCGTTCAGGGTCGGGAACGGGTTGTCACCCGTGGGCGGCGTTGCCGAAGCGCCGCCATATCCGAAGAAGAAGCCGGACACCTCATGTGTATCCAGATCGGCGACATTGGGGCCGGCATCCGAGCCCAAACCGAAGGCGCCGACGCGCAAGAGCTTGCCGGTGGCCACATCAGTGGCGCTCGACTGCACCGCCTCGCCGGTCACCTTGCCCGTCGTGCGGTTGAAGACCAGCGCGTCCAGCCAGGCGCTGCCGTCGGCACTCACCTTGACGGCGAGATCGTCCGATCCTGCGAGGCCAATTTCCGCCCGGCCGGAGAACCCACTTTGAAACAGCATGGACGCCGTGTTGGCTGCCGCCGCCTTGTTGACCTTGACCTGGTGCCCCGCGCCTTCATGACTGAAGAGGCTGGCGGGAGCGGAGACGGAAAGGCGGTTCGTGGCGTCGGCCGTGGTCCCGAGCCCCAGCAGCGCAAGGTTCTGGAGCGCCTCCGGCGTCGTCCCGACCCAGCTTGCGCCATTGTACACCAGCAACAAAGCTTCATCTTCGACCCACGCCCGCCAGCCGATGCGTGGCGGCAGACGCAGCCAGGCGCCGTCCGTCCAGAGGGCGACGTTCAGCTCCCAGCCCGCCCAGTCGCCGCTGGCGCCGGAGCCGACGATGTAGCGGTCACCATCGGCCGGGCTCACTGGCGGTCCTGTCAGGTCGCGGTCGAGAACGGACAGCTGGACAAGCCCGTCGAGGATCCGCAGCGCCTCGTTGTGGGTGACATGTTTCTGGGCCTGCGCCGCCAGGATATAGGGCAGCAACAGATGGGTGGTGGCGTCGGACATTGAATATCTCCGCGGTTTCAGGGGATCAGGGCAACAGGCGCCGGAGGAGCAGGAACGGTTCCGTCGTGCCGTCGAACTTCGTATTGACGGTGAGAGTTGGACCGCTGATCGAGGGGCCGAGGCGGAGATCGAGAGCGAGCGTGGGGCCGGTGGCGGTGACGAGAGCGACAAGCCGCATCGGACTGCCGCTGGAGCCGCCGGTGGTGATACGCTCGGTTGTCGAGGCGACCGCGCTACCCACCGCGAAGAGATGCGCCGTAACCGCGCCAGTGCTGCCAGAGAGCTGGACGTAAGGGAGAACGGCCTCGATCTCGATCACTTCGCCTGCGGCCGTGGCAAGGGTCGTCGAGAGCACGCTGGTACCGAGGGTGGGGTCGGGCGCACTGTTGTCATGGGGAATGACGGCGCTGATCTCGAGCGGCCCTGCGAGATCGGCCGGCACGCGCTCGAGCCGCAGAACGCCCCCTGCGCCGCCATGATTGCCCCCAATGAGCGCGCCGGTGTTCCCGCCAAGATCGGCGATCGGGAGTGTCGTCTCCCCGAAGTCGTTGCCAAAGATCCGGGCGCCAGGACAATCGGCGAGGCTGACCCCCGTCTCGAGCGGGCCAGCGTGGTTATCCCGGGCCGTCACGGTGCCGATCTGTTCGAGATCGAGGAGCGCAACGCCCGTCGACCCGGCGGGAGCGAATGCCCGGTTGCCGAGCGCGATCAAGTTGCCGAGACCGCGCAGCCGGAACTGGGCCGGGCAATCGATCGTGACATTACCCGCCAGGACGACCTCGCCGATCGTGCCACTCGTATCGCTGACAAGATCAACCGGCGCGGCCACGCGAACGAAGCTGTTGTCGCACACGTCCAGCCGATCGATGTGCTGCGTGTTGGCCGTCTCGGCATTATTGCCCTGACGGCGCAGGCCGATCGCGCAGTCCGCCAGGACGTTTCGGGCCAGAAGGGTTCCCCGCGAGGGTCCGACCACGTCGAGCGCGGCGCATCCGGCGAGACTGAATCCGGAGACGAGGTTGCCTTCAACCACCGTATCCCGGTCCGAGACGACGTGGGCACTGTTGCCGATACGGATTCCGGCCTTCTGGGTCACGCCAGGAGCGAAGCGTGCGCCCCCGGAAATCCGGTTGTCCCGGATCACGGTCGCCAGACATGCCGTGCCATGGGTATCGATCCCGGTGATCAGTTCATCGGTGCTTTCGTTGTCGAAAGCCGCACAGGCCGTGGTCGCCTGGAACAGGATCGAGTGACGTTGCCCGCTGATGCGCAGTCCGGAAACCGAGCATGAGGTGGCGTAGTAGAGCGTCGCGCCATACCCTTCGCCGGAGCCATGAGCCCATGCCCCTCGAAGGTAGCCACCTGTCACATGGCAGTCGTAGCTGTAGCTCAGGCGCAAGGCCTGTCCGATCCGACCTGCGCTGCCGTCGATTTCGCCGACCGTGATGCTGCAATGCGCGCCATAGTCGATCTGCACCGCCACCACGCGAGCGGTTTGAGGCTCGGTCCAGCGCGCTTGACCAAGTCGGATATGCGACCGTTCAACGGCTTCGAGCTTTGTGACCCGGGCATTCCACTCGGGAAGATAGCTGCGCCTGAGCGCCGTCTCGAAGGTGATCTCGTTCCCGGAGATCCCCGCGATGCGCGCGATCTCCATGTTGGCGGGATTGTCGAAGTCCCGATCAGGATTGAGGTCAACCTCGCGACGCTGGTCGTCGATGAAACACAGGTCGCCGACCGCCAGATAGCCGGTATCCGCCACCGGAACCGTGTACTGGCCGGGTATCGTGGCCGAGGCAATCGCGGCGGCCCGCATGACGCGAACGTTGGTCGTGTTGAACCCCTCGCCGTCGAGGCTCGCCTGACCATAGTCGTAAAGAAACGCATGCAATGGAGGATCGGCACAGATCAGGTCGTCGCCGTCAATCGCGATGACTTCGGTGTATTGCCGCTCCAGCGTGGTCCCGGTGACGAGATCGCGCAGGCCACGGATCACGAGAAAATCCCCGACCTGGAATCGGGTACCTTCCCCACTCCGCATCGGCAGAACGAGGCGCCCTTCCGTATCGGTGAAGGCATTCTCGCGCACGGCCGGGATGGTACCGGTATCGGGGCCGTCCGGCCCGCGCCAGAATTCGGATTTCTGGCCACGGATGCGAAGCGATCCTGTCGCGGTGTAGTGGATCGGGGAGCACAGCTCCAACGTCACGTCACTCCACCTCAATTGCACGATCCCCGACAGGGTCACCGGATCGCGCGGAGAAGCGCGTTGGACGACAAGGTGCCCGCCCCCTTCCGCCCCCATCTCATCGAGCGCCGTGTTGATGAGATCGGTGGCATCTCCCGCATCGGGAACGATCAGAACCCGGGTTGGCTGAGAGGCACTGCGCAGGCCTGTCAGCGCCGCGTTGACCGCGGTCTCGAGCGCAGCCCGGCTGGTGCGCCGGCGGCCCTGCGCGGGCCAGGTCGGAAGCTGGAAGAGCGGCGTCATTGCGGATCCTCAGACAGAAAGTGTGGCCGTGGCCGGAGTGCCGCGACCGACAAAGGCGGACAGCTGGCTGACACGCAGAGTGATGGTCGAGCCAGGCGATAGCGGCGCACCCCAATCTGCCGTCTGATCGGCCGCGCCGTAGATCGCCTCGGATCCGACAACCGTCACGGTGCGCAGGACCGAAGCGCCATCGAGCACATCGACCTGATAGGCCTCGCTTTCCTCGAGCAGTGGCACCTCGGCGGCAACCCAGCTGTCGGCTGCAAGAGCCCGAGACCGGCGTATCCAGCTGATCGCGATGTCGCCGTTTGCGGCTCTTGCAGCCCGCAAGTGGCCCGGGCGGAAAGGGCGCAGGCCCACACCCTTCGGGGTGAACTCCTGTGAGACATAGATCTCATCGGTGACCGCCCGGTTTGCCGGCCCGGCCCGCCAGGTCCAGGGCACACCAAGATCGGCCTCCCCGATCGGCAGGGGGACAAGACCATCTCCAAGCAGCACAAGGCGTGCCCCCGCCGGCGTTGGAGTACCCATCGCGTGCTCGGTGCCACGCTGCCCGCGCAGAAGACGGGTCAACCGGGAACGGCCCGGAGCTACCAGTTCCACCGTACCGGCCTGCAGCACCTCCCACGCACCGGGTGCGCTCTCGATCGCAAGGACGTTGGCCCCTCCAAGAAGCGCCAGATCGGTGACGCTTTCGAGGGTTCCCGACCGGAGGTCCACCAGCACTGCATTCGCGTGATCGAAACGGGAGGTCGGCCCAGGGTCGAGATCGGCCGCCAGCACTCCGGTGCGGGCCCGCGTCCCGATGGCGGCAACGAGCTCGAACCCCTCGTTGGAAGGACTTCGAAACACCGCGACCTCACCGGGCCAGGGGACTGCGTGGGCTGCGGCGAAGGGACGGTGCGCGGGCTGATCCTCGGCAAGCTGCGGCAGGTCGAGCAGAATGACGTCCGGAGAGCCAAACACAAGGCGACGCGCCACCGAGGTTGGCCGGACCGCACCCGGCGGCAGGTCGCTCTGCTCGCGATCCTGTCGTACCGCCTCTACAGTGCGATCGTTGGCATCGATCACCGAGACGATCCGGAACTCGAGCGCGCGCCCGGCATGATCGAGACGCACGACGTCGCCCGGATCGAGCGCCAGCAGCGACGGCGGAAGACGGAAGGTTGCGTTTTCGCGGCCGGTCCAGACCTCCATGAGGGCACGGCGGCACGCGATGCGAACGAGATCATGCATCGCCGTCGCTCCTGTCGGCGCGCCGAAGGCGGGCCAGCAGCATTTCGATGAAGGCCGGGCCAAAAACCCCGACGAGGTAGGCGGCCGAGCCCGCGGCACCACCTGCCGGGATCGCCTCCGGTGGCAGGCCGAGCCAGGCGGTGATGACGGCCATCGAGAGACTGCCCATCCCGGCGGCGATCAGTCCGCCAAGCAGGATGTGCCGCAGCGCATCGCGCAGCCGCATCTTGGTGGTCAGCGCGTTCGTTGCGCCCCCGAGCGCACCCCACGCGGCGAGGATCACGGCAGTCGAAGCCGCCAGTTCGCGAAACACGGTTGCAACAAAGCTTCCGGTGTCGTTCATCGCCGGATCTCCAGGAGCGGGATGGAGGTGATCGAGCCGAGCCGCTCGAGGTCGAGCGTCACGTCGAGCGCATCGGTGTCGAAGCGGACCGGCACGTCGAACGCGAAGCCCGCGGTGATCGCGACGCCAGCGCCTGGCGCGGCGCTGAACGTGACGACGCCGGTCGTGGTGTCGACAGACCAGCCGGAGAGCTGCTCGCCCCCTCCAATCGCGATGCGCACGGTGCCCGCCACTGGCTTGGCGATGGCGCGCGTCCAGGATTGCGCGCCGGAGGCGTAGCGCTTGACCAGCTGGAAGGCGGTCGTCGTGCCATCGCCGGTGCCGATCGCCTGGTCTGTGGGCGATGGCGTGCCCGAAGGCAGGCAGGACTTGTGGTCGCCCCAGTCCTTGAAGCGGAAGCCATGGAGGCGACCGTTCCGCGCCTCGAAGAAGGCGACGACAGCGGCGAGATCGTCCGCGCGGCGGATTCCGTAGGCGACGTCGTAGCGGCGACGCGAGTTGGCCCAGCTGGCGTTGCGCTCTTCGTCGCCCGATGCGAGCTCGACGATCTGCGTGCGCCGTTCCGGCCCGCCGCGCGCGCCGCGGCTGATGTTGTCGGGAAATCGGACCTCGTGAAACGCCATCATATTCCCCTCCGCCCGAGTGACACGGCGCGTGCGATGTCGGCCGCCACTTGCGCGCGGGATTGCCGGAAGCTCTCGGCGTCGCGGGCCATGATGGTGACGTTGACGCCACCACCCATGCCGTAGCTCTGCGCTTCGCGGCGCGAGAGCACCCGCTCGCCGCGTTGCAGGATTGCGGGCACTTCGTCGTGGGTTAGCCCGACCATGCCGCCGCCATGCATCCGGGGCGCGGCGGCGAAGGCCATGGCCGGAACCATGCGCGAAGGGCCGGCCGATCCGACCATCCCGCCCGCGTGCAGGACGTTGGCGTAGGTGAGCGGGGACCGTGGCCCCAGTGGGGCCGCGTAAGCCCCGCGAACGCCCGCCCCGGAGAACACGCCCGAGAGCGCGTTGGCGATCGGTCCGAGGATGAAACGCCGCGCCGCCAACCGGGCGAGATCGGCCAGCAGCGAGGTGACGAGGTCGCGGAAGTTCAGCTTGCCGGTCTTCACGAACTCGCCGACGGCATTCTCGGCCGACTGGAAGGCGCCCACCAGGCTCTGGCCGATACCGCCACCGATCTCGCGCGCCTTGCTGGCGTAATCCGACAGTGCCGCCGTGACGGCCTGCCACCCGATGACGGCGGCCTCAGTGTCAGGTTCAGCGGCGGCAGCCGCCGCGCCTGCGGCCGCGCCCGCACCGGTCGCGGCAAGGCCGGCATCGCCGAGCGCCGTCTCCAGCCGCTCGGCCGCGCTAGTGGCCTCGGTCAGCGCATGGGCACTGGCCTCGTCGGCGCCGCGCACCGCGTCGCGCAGCGCCTGCCAGCTTTCGAGGGGCGCGGGGGCCCCTTCGGCCAGATCGTGCGCGGCGCCGCGGTAGACATTCGCGGACTCGAGCGCCCGGGCGGCCGCGTCAGTCAGACCGAGATCGGGCGCGGTGAGCGGGTTGTCCTCGAAGGCCCGGTCGAACGCAGCCTGCGCGGCCGTCGTCGCGGCCGTTGCCGCGCCCTCGAAGCGGTTCTCGATCTCGCCGAGGTCGAGGTCAGGTACCAGCGAGATGCGCCGCTCGGACCCGAGCGCTTCCAGGCCCTGGTTGATGCCACCGATGAAGCCGTTGATGCGCGAGACCACGCCGTTCAGCATCGCCTCGACGCCGTCGACGAGGCTGTTCGCCGCCTGGAACACCAGATCGCCGATGGCGGCCGGCAGCAGCCCCCAGATCGCCTTGATCGCCTCGTAGGCGCCTTCGAAGGTGTTCGCGGCGGTGTTGCCGAAACCAACGACGCTCTCGATGGCGCTCTGCATGCCCGAGGCGGCGTCGGCCTTCAGGTCGAAGAACATCGCCGTGGCGGCTGCGCCAGCTGCGGCAGCGCCCATCCTGATCCGCTCCCACACTTCGACCGCGAGGTTCTTCAGGAGCGACATCGCCTCGCCGAACCCGCCCGCACCCGAGACGAGGCGGGTGAACTGGTAGACCAGCTCGCCCGCGCCGACGATCAGCGCCCCGATGCCGGTGCGGATCAGCGCGCCCCGCAGTACGACCAGCGCCGTGGCAAGGCCACGGACCGAGAGCGCGGCGGCGGCCATGCCAGCCACCCAGCGGCCCGCGAGGAAGGCCGCGAAGGTGGCGGCATAGGTTGCGAGGCGGCCTATATTGTCGAAGAGACCGCGGATGGCGACGCCGAGCGGCCCGGTGCGGCTTGCGACTGCCGCCAGCGCGTCGGCGACCGCTTCGAGCGCGGGGGCCGCGGCGACCGCCAGCTGGTTCGACAGCCCGCGCCAGATCAGCCCAAGCCGGGAGATCGCATCGTTCGTCCGCTCGATCTGGTTGGCATCCTGCTCCGAGACGACGACGCCGAAGGCAAGCACGTCCTCGGTCGCCTGGCGCAGCGTCGCTGTGTCGATCCGGCTCATTGCGATGGAGCCTTCCTCGCCGAAGAGTTGACCTGCCACGGCCGCGCGCTCGGCGGCAGGCACGAAGCTCTCGATGGCCGCGTTGATGGCGCCGACGCGCTGGTCCAGCGGCAGAGTGATCAGCTCGTTGGCCGAAAGCCCGAGCCGGTCCAGCGCATCGGCGGCAGGGCCGGTCCCAGCCGCCGCCTGGCTCAGACGGCGCGTCAGATCCTTGGTCGCCTGCTCGATGCCGGACATGGAAACGCCTGCCAACTCGCCCGCGCGCTCCAGCGTCTGGATCGAGGCCACAGTGGTTCCGAGGGACTGCGCGAGCTTCGCCTGCGCATCCACCGTCTGCAGCCCGGACCGGATCATGGCCACGCCAGCGGCGGTCACGGCCGCAACCGCGGCGGCCGCCGCAACCCGCATCCGGCGCGAGAAGGCCGCAAGGCGGGCGTTGGCCGCTTCCATCTCCCGGCTCAGCCGTCCGAAGCCGCGCGACCCGGCCTCGCCGACACCTTCCAGCTCGGCGCGCACCTGCCGCCCGCCCACCGCCGCGAGGCGGACGCTGACGCGTTTTTCAGCCATCGGTCAGAGTCCTTGCTTTCGCCGCATTGGCGTCTTACGTTTTAGACATCGATCACATGAGGGTATGACCGTGGCCGAGACCGCGACCCTTTCCTCGAAGTTCCAGATCTCGATCCCCAAGGCGATCCGGACGGCACAGCACTGGGAAGCCGGGCTGACCTTTGCCTTCATCCCGAAAGGGACCGGCGTCCTGCTTGTGCCGGTGCCCAAGCGGGAAGCGCTGAAGGGTCTCGCGCGCGGCGCGTCCGCCACCGACTATCGCGACCGGACGGATCGGTTCTGATGATCCTCGTCGACACGTCGGCGTGGATCGAATGGCTGATCGGCTCGCCAACGGGCGAGAAGCTGTCCGGGCAATTGCCCGAACAGGCCGAGTGGCTTGTCCCGACCATGGTCCAGCTCGAGCTGGCGAAATGGCTGACCCGCGAGGTCGGCGAGGACAAGGCGGATCAGGTCATCGCCTTCACGCAGGTATGCACTGTCGTTCCACTCGATACCGAGATCGCGCTCGCGGCGGCGGAGGCGTGCCGGGAGCATAAGCTGGCAACCGCCGACGCCATCATCTTCGCAACTGCACGGGCCCGAGGCGCGACGCTTCTGACCTGCGACGCGCATTTCGAGGGGCTGCCCTGCGTCTCGCTGATCGAGAAGATCAAGACCTGACACCGCTGCCGCCATTCGCGGCCAGTTCCTCGTTCAGCTTCCGGACCATCACCGCCTCGATGACAGGCAGCAGTTCGGCCATGGCGAGCGGCGGCACGCCGAGCGCGTCACCGAGCGCCAGCGCTGCCGACATGTCCCAGCCGATCACGGCGCCGGGCAGGACACGCAGCTGGCCGCCGAGGCGGCCGACCAGGTCCCAGACCTGCCAACCCTCCGGAGTTTCCGGACGGTTCAGCCGCGCCGGGCAGTCCGGGCAGGTTTGCGCGCAGGCTTCGCAGTAGCGCTCGCCCCCGCCGAAGGACCATTCGGCGAGAGCGCGGAGACGTTTTTTTCCTGTTCCAACAGCAGGCCCTTGGAGACGTAGGTCAGCTGGAAGGCCTCGAAGATCGGCCAGACGTCGAGCAGCGCGTCGATGGCCTCGGGGCTGGGGTCGATGGGGTTGCCGTCCGCGTCGCCGATGCCCTCCCAGGCGAGCACCGCGCGGCAGGCAAGCGCCTTGGCGAAGGCGACGGCGCGCTCCTCGTCGGAGGCGTCCTCGGGCACGGCCTCGACGACCGGGTCGCTGCGCGTCGCCACCATCAGCGCGGTGGTCAGCGGCCGCAGCTGCACCCGGACGCCGGGGGCGAGGTCATGCCAGCGCGGCGCGTTGGTCAGGTCGAGCGTCAACATCAGTAACTCTCCACGTCGTTCACGAGGGTGGCGGTGCACATCCGGCCGACGGTGCTGTCGCGGGCGGCCTGCCAGTCGAAGGTGGCCTGCACGCCCTGCGGCCCGGAGATCTCGATGCGTGGACGCGGCAGGTAGACGGCGTGCACCGTGAAGGTGAAGCTCTCGCCGGAGGGCAGGACGTAAGCGAATTCCATCTCGCAGGCCTCGCCGTTGATCGCCTGCGTCACCAGCGTCTGGTCGGCGAAGCGCACCTCGATCCGGCCGGTCAGCGCGGCGATGGACGGGTCCGCCCCGTCGATGCGGCCGTCCGAGCGGATGGTCTCGATCCGGTCGAGGTTGTTGGCATAGGTGATCTCGGCCGAGACCACATTGCCGAGAGCGGTGCCGTTCCGGGTGATCGCCCCGTTGAAGTGGCCGAAGCGCTTCAGCTCCAGCGCGGCGGGTGGTGAGGCGGGTGCGCCGAACGCACTGGTGGTCGTGCCCACCGTCTCGCCCTGAGCGACCAGCCGCGCGGTTGCCGTCAGCAGACCCGAGCGCTGCATCTGCCAGGTGATCTGGTCCAGCACGCAGCCAGAATACATCGCGTATCGCGGGACCTCCGGCATGCCGGTCTCGATCGACATGCTGGGCAGCGTCCAGGACCCCGACTGGAACTCGTGGCTATAGGGGGCTTCCGCGCCGGTCGTCGTAGGTGCGCCGAACGCCGCCTTCAGCCAGAAGCCGAGGGCTTCGGCGTCGAGCGGCACGACGACATCACCGTCGGCCGTGACCGCGTCCTTGATCGGCGCCAGCGGATCGCGGCCATAGCCGAGAAGCTCGGAGTTCCGCAGCGGCTGCTCAGCCCCCAGCGAGGTGCTGGCGAAGGGCATGCGGATGAAGCCGCTGGCGGGCGGCGTGCCATAGGTCGTCTCGAACGCAAGCGCCATCAGTGCCCGCGCCCCCTGGGCTCGTGCCATGGTGTTCTCCTCGGATTGTCGGGGTCAGGCCAGTGGATCGGCCGTGGAATAGTGCAGCACCACCGGGATGACGGCCGCCTTCAGGCTGGCCGCGCCATCGACCGGCAGATCGACCGGGCGCGGCGCTTCCGCTTCAACCCAGTCGCAGAGGCCGCCGAGCGTTCGGTCGGCAGCAAGCGCCACGCCCACGCTGGCGCAGAGCGTGTCGAAGACGGCGTCACGGTCGGTGCCCTGCACGACCGCCTCGATCTCGGCCCGGTGCTGGTAGTGGTAGGCGAGCGGCGACAGCGTGACCTCCGGCTCCCCCGGCTCGCCGTCGCGCAGGATCAGCAGGCCCTCGGCCGGCACGCGCTCGGGCAGCACGTCACCGCGGAGGGCGATGGCGGGCAGCGCCGAGAGTCGCGCATGCAGGGCGGCGAGGATGTTTTCGCGGGGGGTGGGCATGATGCTATCGTTCACGTTGATCGGTGTGCAGGAAGGTCGTCGGCATCCCGATCATGGTGGTGATCATGATCGTCCTCCTCACCATGGTGACGATCTTCTCGATGATGATCATTGACATGTACGGCGCTTTACCGTACGCAATGGCTCTGAAGGAGACCGACCATGTTCGCCATCGAGACTGCAAGCCCGACCCCGGGCAAGATGGAGGCGCGCAAGGAGTTGCGCATGCACCGCGCAGATGAAGAGCGCATCAAGGCCGCTGCCGCTGCATGCGGCCTGCAGGAAGCCGATTTCATTCGCCAGGCGGCCCTTTTGCGCGCGCAGGAGGTGGAGCAACGGATGTCTCTCTCTGTCTTGCCTGTCGAGGCGTTCGATGCGTTCAAGACAGCCGTCGAGGCACCTGGTCAGGTCGTGCCCGGGTTGGCTCGTGCCGCAGAAGCGTCGAAGGGCCTCCTGAAGGATGCCGGCTGAGACCGCGGCGAATGCGCCCGCTCTGACAATCGCGAAATTCGACAAGGCGTTGCATGACCGCAGAGCCTTCTCTTGTGGTTTTGGCCCCATCGACAACTTCCTGAAGTCGTCGCTCTCGGACCAGATCAAGAAGGGAATGGTTGCTGCGTGGATCGCCACAGCAGGCGGCGATCCCGCAGTGCTTGGCTTCTATACTCTGGGCGCAATGGCCGTCCGAGCCGATCTCGGTCCCAAGAAATGGCAAAGCGCCGGAGTTCCCGATATCCCGGTCATCTACATCAGAGCGGTCGCAGTTCGCGAGGACATGCAGGGCAAGGGGCTCGGGACCGCCCTTGTCGTTGACGCAATGCGGCGCTGCCTTGGGATCGCCGATCAGATGGGAGCTGCGGCCATCGTCCTAGACGTGCTCATGGACGAACACTTCGAACGCCGCTGGAACTTCTACGAAGAACTTGGCTTCCAGCCGCTCGGCGACCCCGCAAACAAGCAGCGCGTGTTCATTCCAATGGCGAACGTCCGTGCGACGCTGGGCTGAAGAGCCGCTCGGCATCAAATCTGCCCCTCCATCCAGTTCGCTACGATCAGCCCCGGCACGCTGTCGAGCGCGCGCTCTGCGTCGCGGTCCAGATCGAGCCGCTTGGGCAGCTTGACCTGCGGGACCAGCAGAAAGATCGGCACCGTTGTGCGCCCCCGGCCCGTCTTGGAGCGTGACGCAACGCCGAGCCCCCGGCTGTTCAACCGTCCTTCCGCCACCAGCAGGCTCGGCCCCGTCCGCCGATAGACAAACCTCAGACGCAGGCCACGGCGACGCTCCCATTCTCCGGGGGTGAGCTTGGCGCCTCGGAGACCACGGCCGGCGGCCTCGGTCGGGATCGCGAGCCAGAACCCGTCTCTTGAGCGGATCAGTGGGCCGGTGTCGTGGGCGCCGACGATGACCGGGGCCTTGGACCAGACCAGCGCCGCGGCGTTCAGGCTCTCGCCGGCCTTCGGATAGGTGGCGAGCCGGATCGAGTTCGCCAGCCGCCGGCCGAGCCCTGCACCGGTGATCTGGCCGCGCCATGCGGTCTTGAGCCCGGTCCCGGCCTCACGCATGGCGGCGGTGACGGCCTTCTCTCCAGCCGTCACCTCGGCCGCCATAGCGGCGACGAGGTCGGGCGTGATGTCGAGCTTCAGTTTCATGCTGGTCGCAGATCCACCGTCCAGACAAGCCGCTCGCGGTCGCGGACGGGCTCGCCCTGGATGAGGAAGGCCTCGCCGTCGATCTCGATCCTGTCGCCGGGGCGCGGGTTCGCAACCTCGGCGACGCGCAGGTCGATGCGCGTGGTCTCGGACCAAAGCCGGGCCTCGCCGAAGTTGGTGATATCGTCGGGCCGGCGCAGGATCGCGCGCACCAGCGACGGCGCCGCGCCCTCGGCGGCGTAGACAACGTCGCGCGCGAGATGCGCATCCGCAAAGAGCGCGTCGAGGGCAACGTCGAAGGCGGTCATCAGGTGCGCTTGGCCGAGCGCAGCACCTGCGGCCGGGTGCAGATCGGCAGCGGGTTGCTTTCGATCTCGAGCCGCACCCATTCGTCGCGATCCCGATCAGGGATCATGCGTGCGTAAAGCGGCA
>JAUIAU010000155.1 GCA_030425185.1 Alphaproteobacteria bacterium | reverse complement strand
GTGGGCGGGGTATAGTTGGACGGGGTGGTGACGGCGGGCGCATACGGCTCATCGGCGCGCGCCTCGGTTTCGGCGACGGCCGCGCTGAAGCGGTCCTGGTATCCCGCCGCATCGAGCGGGGCCTCGACGCGATAGCCCTCATCCGGTGCATAGGCCCGCTGATCGGTCAGACGGCCCAGCAGGCTGGCGTAGTGGGTTTCCAGTTCGTCCCGGTGGATCTTCTGGCCCGCGTCGAGCCGGGTCAGCCAGTCGGTCAGCACCATCGTCATGCCCGGATCGCCGAGCCGCCGCGCCCGCTCGCGCAGGGTGTCGGGGTCGAGGTGGAACTCGCGGGCGACGTCCTCGAGGGTCAGCGAGTCGAAGTGCATGTCGGCGATGTAGGTGAAGATCTCGCCGCCGCCGACGCTGTCCGGAGCCCGCAGGCTGATCTCGGTGCCGAACTCGTTGCGCTCCGTCGCCCCGGCCTGCGCCAGCGCGCCGATGAAGCTGCGCTGGTCGCGGGCATAGATCTCGGCGAGTCGGTCGTTGTCGACGTACATTTCCAGCAGGACGTCCAGCTGGTCGCGCCCATAGCGGCTGGAGGACAGCAGCGCGTCGCGCACGAAGTCCCGCTTGGCGATGATGCCTTCCGCATGACAGTCGAAACAGGAGCGCGCGTTGACGATCTCGACGCCCTTGCCGATCGGCTTGTTCCGGAAGGACACGATCGAGGTCGGCCCGACGTTCAGACGGTCCCCGTTGGCCAGCGACAGGTAATAGCCCTGCAAGCCGTTCGGCAGGCTGAAGATCATTTCACCGCCGTCATGCTCGAACGGGTCCGTTCCGGAGGGCAGCTCACCGATGTCGCCGGGACCATCCGGGTGCAGGATCAGGGACTGTTCGCCGACATCCCCCGCGAAGTCGTAGGACTTCCAGTAGTACCCGCCGCGCGGCAGTTCGAACCGCTCGAGCATGCGGTTGTGATCGGAAACCCCCGAGGTTCCCGGCGCCATGCCCGCCCGGATCATCTGCATGGACCGGATTTCGCGCGGCACATCCAGCCCGAACGAGCGCTCCAGATCGCTGATCTGCGACGTCAGGCCGAGGAACATGTCGTAGTAAGGTGCCTCCGAGGCGAACCGCAGCATCCAGTCGGCCCGCATGATGGGAACCGCGGTGCCGGTGGCCTCGGCCACGACGCGCAGCAGCGGGTTCGAGGCCGGATCGACCGCGTAGGGGTAGCGCTCCGCCAGGTCGAACCACGCCGCCTCGGAGAAATCCGAGCGTCGCGCGGCTTCGGTGTAGCGCCCGGTTGTCAGCGCGTCCCACATCTCGCCGGTCCAGCGATAATCCCGCATGTCGAGGCGCAGGATCGCGCCATCCGTACCGGCGACCGGGGTGGCCGGCACGACGGTCGGCCCGAGGCTGATCGAGTTGATGAACTTGTTCACGCCGGCATGGAGGAAATGAACCGGATTGCGCAGCGCCCCTTCGGCGTCGCAATCGACGCGGGCCAGCGGCATGTTCGCAAGCGTCAGGTACCGGATGAAGCGGCGGTCGCGCGGCTCGGTGGCGTTGATGTCCGCGGTGACGGCAGCGACGCGGTCCCCGAAGCTGCCGCCGGCGAAGCGCGGATACGGGGCCGGGTCGGCGGGGGCAGAAGCGACGGGCGCGGTGGAGGCCGGGACGGCACCGAGGGCCACGATCCACTCGCGCAGGGTCTCGGTCTCGGCGCTGCTCGGCTTCGAGCCGGTCGGCATCGCACCGGAAATGATCGAGGTGTAGAGCGGCGAGCGGTCCGGCTGCCCGGGTGTCACCGCGGCCGGATCAGCGGCGATATCCGCGAGATCGAGCGTCGGGAACTGGCCGGAGTATGTCTTGCCCGGTCCGTGGCAAGCCCGGCAGTAGGTTTCGATATACTGATCCGCGGCCCGTGCCAGCGCCGGGGACACGGCGGCGGCGCCGGTGTCCGACGCCGTCGGGGCCAGCGCGGCAGGTGTGTCCTGCGCCTCGCAATACGCCTCGACCTTCGCCAGGGTCGCGGTTGCGCCGGTCTCGTCGGCAATCGGCGGCTCGGGCGGCGGCAGAACTTCGACCGTGGGCGACGTGGCGCTGCGGGCGGCGACGAGGTCGAGCCCTTCGGCCAGGACAGGCGTTCCAGTCAGGTAGGCATACATCGCCAGCCGGTCGTCTGCGGACAGGTGCGCGGTTTGCCCGGCAATGCGCCGCATCCATTTCGAGACGCCGGGCGCACCGTTCAACCGGGTGCCCGCATGCATGGCACCGTTCACGAAGGCCTCCGGTCCTTTCGCCGTCAGCACCGCGGCGGTGATCGGTCGGGCGTAATCGTCGAGGATGGTCATCGCGCCTTCGTAGGGCCGATCGGCGGCAAGGTCGTATTTCTGCCCGAGCCCGGTATCCCGTGGCGTATGGCATTCAGCACAATGGCCGAGGGCTTCGACGAGGTACTGGCCCCGGGCGAGCTGGGGATCGGCGG
>JAUIAU010000154.1 GCA_030425185.1 Alphaproteobacteria bacterium | reverse complement strand
AGTTTCTTCTCCGGTCATAAAGCGAAGACGGATGCGACGGAGGGTTCAAGGGTTTCTGCGGTCCCGCTCCGATGCGCGATGGCATGATCAAGGGGCTGCGCGATGCCGGCCAGTCCCCGAAATCCCTGCATTTCGAGGAGTTTGAGTTCAGATGACCCGTCTCGCCCCGATCCTTGCCGCTGCGGCGCTTCTCGCGCCGCTGCCGGCTGTTGCTGCCGACCTCTTCACCGATGCGGACCTTCCGGCCTACACGCCCGATCCCGATAACGGCGCGGTCATCTTCCGCGCGTCGGGCTGCGCCGTCTGCCACGGGGTCGAGGGGGATGACCTGATCCTCGCGGGCGGCGAGGCGTTCGAGACCCGTCCCGGCGTCTTCTATGCCCCGAACATCACGCACGATCCGGCAAACGGCATCGGCGACTGGACCGATGCCGATTTCCTGAACGCCCTGATGCGCGGGGTTTCCCCGGAGGGCGACCGGTACTTCGGGGCGATCTTCCCGTACCCGGCCTATGCGCAGATGCGCGTCGAGGATGCCTTGGACCTGCGGGCCTATCTGCGGACGCTCCCGACTTCCGACGCCGAGTCCCGGCCGCACGAGATCAACATCGGCTACAGCTTCCTGATCGACTGGTGGGACTACGAGCGTCCGACGCTGACCGTGCCCGCCGATCCCCAGCTGGCCCGGGGGCAGTACCTGGTCGAGGCCCTCGGTCATTGCGCCGAATGCCATACGCCGCGCGATACCGGGCTCGGGCAGAAGTACGACCTTGCCGCCGATCGGCCCTACGAAGGCGCGATGACCATCCTCGACGATTACGCCCGCCCGATCACTGCCGCGGTACTGACGGCGAAGGGACCGGAGGCCTTCGTCAATGGCGCAATGCATGCGGGCACCCGCTTGAACGGCGCACCGGGCGTCTCGAAATGGATGCGGCGGATTGCCGGGCAAACCGCGCACCTGTCCGCCGACGACCGGCTGGCGATGTATACCTACCTGACAGGCGCGCCGGTCGCGGGGGAGGGGCTCGACCTCGTTGCCGCCCGCAGTGCCACCTCGCCCGCGGTCGAGGTTCTGCCGCCGCCCGAGCCGCCGATCGCCGATGAGACCGGCGCGACCGCGACCCTGGCGAAGGTCGAGGCCTATTGCGAAGCGCAGGATGCCCCCGCCGCGCTGACCCCGGTCCCGTCGGGTGCCGCAACCGCCGCCGTCTCGCCCGCGCTGGCCCAGGCCGCGGATCAGTATATCGAAACCTACTGCCGGGCCTGCCACGGACCGGGCAAGACCTACTCCGGCCAGTTCCCGACGCTCGATCTCGCGGACATCGCCGCCGACCCGGCCGCGGTGACCCCCGGGCAGCCGGATCGCTCGCCGCTCTACACCTCGATCATTTCCGGGGCGATGCCGACCGGTTCGAAGCCGAGCAGCGCCGAGACCGAGACCCTGCGCGCGTGGATCATGGCCCTCGGCGATGTTCCGGCCGCCCCCGCGCCCGTCGCGTCCGCCCCCGCCGACCCGGCCCCCTATCCGCGCTTCGCGGGCGGCAGCTTCGGGGACCGCGTCGCGGCCGTCACCGCGGACATCAACGCCACCGAGCCGCGCGACCGCCGCTTCATCCGGTACCTGACGCTTGCGAACATGCCGCTGGCCCGCGTCGATTGCGACGCCGAAGGGGCGCTGCGCAATCCGGTTCATTTCCTCCATGCCGGCGTGAACAAGTTCATCAACTCGATCAGCCTCGGGCCGACCGTCGTGCCGGCCACCCCGGTCGCCGGTACGGATGGCGCGATCCTGCGCCTCGACATGCGGGATTATCGCTGGACCGGCGAGATGTGGGACGCCCTCACGACCGGGCGCTACACCGAAGCCGCGCGACGCTCGGATTTCTCCGAAGCGGCTTGGTTCGACCTGGCGGAACCTTACCCCTACGCCGTCGATCCGGCCTCGAACCCGCTCTTGCGCGTCGTGGCCGAGGCCACGGGCACCGCGGTTCCGATCATGCGGGCCGACTGGATGCTGCGGTTCGCCTCGGAGGCGCCCTATTACGACATGTTCCTCGGCCTGACGTCGCAGATCAGCGATCTGGAGCGCTCCTTCGGGCTGGATGTGCCGCGCGAAATCCGGTCGATGCAGATGATCCGGGCAGGGATGGCGCCGGGAACCTCTGGGGTTTCCGATCACAACCGCATGCTCGAGCGGTTCGAACTGCCGCGCGGCGGATATTACTGGAAGTCCTACGACTTCGCGGGGGATGTCGGTGAACAGTCCCTGATCCTGCACCCCGATGGTCCCGGCGACATCGGTGAGTTGCCCTCGGGCACGGACCCGTTCGAGCATGACGGCGGCGAAATGATCTTCAGCCTGCCGAACGGTCTGCAGGGCTATTACCTGTCGCTGGCCAACGGGGACCGTCTGAACGTCGGGCCGACCTCGATCGTGTCCTTCCGGAACAAGCCGATCGGCAAGGGCGTCGAGATCGTCAACGCGCGCTCCTGTTTCGA
>JAUIAU010000153.1 GCA_030425185.1 Alphaproteobacteria bacterium | reverse complement strand
GTGGACTGGGACAGCTACTTCTACCCGCTCGACGCGATCGGGAACTGGAACCGGATGTACGGGCGGCGCGGCTTCCTGCAGTTCCAGTGCGCCCTGCCGCTCGCCACCGCGCAGGCCGGGCTGACCGAACTGCTCACACGGATCACGGCGGCCGGACAGGCCTCGTTCCTGTCGGTCCTCAAGCGCTTCGGGCCGGGGGAGGGACGGTTTTCCTTCCCGATGGAGGGGTATACGCTGGCCCTCGACATGCCCGTGAACGACAGGAGCCTGCGCCTGATGAGCGACCTCGACCGCGTGACCGTCGCTCATGGCGGGCGCTTCTACCTCGCCAAGGATGCCCGGCTCGACCGCGCCACGCTGGCCGAGGCCGATCCCCGCGCCGAGGCCTTCGCGGCCTGGCGGCGCGAGACCGGGCGCGCGGCCCGCTTCACCTCGGCCCAGTCCGAAAGGCTCGGCCTGTGAGCGCGGGCAAGGGCGCGGTCCTGCTGCTCGGGGCGGGCTCGGACATGGCGCGCGCCACCGCGCGGGCCTTCGCCGCCGAGGGCCATCCGATCCAGCTGGCCGCCCGGCATCCCGAGCGGCTGACGGAGGACCGCGCCGATCTCGAAACCCGCTACGGCGTCCCGGTCAGCCTGCACGCTTTCGACGCGCTCGACACCGCCGCCCACGCCGCCTTCCTGTCGCGCCTGCCGGAACTGCCGCAGGTCGCGGTCTGCGCCGTCGGCTACATGGGCGACCAGGCCGAGAGCGTCGCCGACCCCGGGAAGGCCGCGCTCGTCCTGCGCTCGAACTTCGAGGGGCCGGCCAGCATCCTCGCCCATCTCGCCAACGCAATGGCCGCGCGCGGCTCGGGCGTGATCGTCGGCATCTCCTCCGTCGCGGGCGAGCGCGGGCGGCAGTCGAACTATGTCTACGGCTCGGCCAAGGCCGGGTTCACCGCCTTTCTCGACGGGATGCGACACCGGCTCGCCCCGACCGGGGTGCATGTCGTGACGGTGAAACCGGGCTTCGTCGCCACCGCGATGACCGAGGGGCTCGACCTGCCCGAGAAGCTGACCGCGCAGCCCGACGAGGTCGCCGCGGCGATCCTCACCGCCGTCGCCAGACGCCGCAACACGGTCTGGGTCCGCCCGGTCTGGCGCTGGATCATGGCGATCATCCGCGCCGTTCCCGAGCCCGTCTTCAAGCGCACCAAGCTCTGATCCGGGCCGCAAACCGCCCTGCGCGGGATATCCACAGGTAGTGGAATGGGCGGATATACGCTCAAATTCTGCCCTTTCGCCGCTGTCAAGGGTGGCGTGATTGTTTTGTTAGGAGGTTGGGCGTAGGGAGAAAAACATGAGCTTCGCCTATACCCTCGGCGTGCAGGCCCGACGTGCCTGCGATGCGCTGCGCCTGACAGACGTCCCCCTGTCGGTGGTCGCCGTCTTCGCGGTGTCCGCCACCATGTCGGTCACGGCCGGGGTCGGGCTGCTCCTGCGCATCGCGCCGGACGACGTACGCACGGCACCCGTCGTCGCCCTCGCCCCGGTTCAGGGCCCGCTGGCCCCGCTGCGCCCCGCCTTCGACGAACCGCTTCTGGCCCGCGTCGCCCCGCCGCCGCGCCCGGCCCGCACCGAGGCCCCGGTCACCGACCTCGCCGCCGCGCCCGACGCGACACCGGCACCGGCCGAGGCGCCCGTCGTGCTGGCCAGCGCCCTGACCAGCGACGACATCGAGTTCGTTCCCGCGCCGTCGCCCCGGCCTGCCGAGCAGGCCGCCGACATGCCGGATGCGCCGGAGGCACCCGCGACCGAGGTGGTCGCCGCCCTGCCCGAAACCGGTGTCCTGACCTCGCCGCGCCCCACGGCCCGGCCGCGCGACATCGCGCAGATCGTCGCCCGCGCCACCCGTCCCGCCGCGCTGCCCGCGGCCCCGCAGGCCGCGACCGTCCAGGTCGCCCGCGCCGACGCGACAGAGGATATCCTGGTGCCCGAACGCAGCACGCCCGCGCCGATCCTGCGCCTCGGCCCCGCCGCGACCGGACCGAATCCCTGCTCCAGCCGCCTGTCGCGCGAGATCCCGCGCCGCCGGGGCAACATGCCGGACGGCACCGCCTTCATCGGCGGGCTGATGAACGCCTCGGGCGGGACCCGCGACGCCGCCATCGTACGCGCGGCCCTGCAGGGCAACGTGCCCGACAGCTTCCGCGACCTGCGCCCGGTCCGATTCCAGGGCATGACCGCCGCCGGTCAGGCCGAGATCACCGTCTGCGTGACCCCCGACTACCTCGCCATCGGCTCGGACCGCGACAATGTCCGCGTGCCGCTCGGCCTCGCCGGGGCGCTGCAGGTGGCGGACGCCTTCGACATGATCCTGCCGACCAAGCGGATGGTGGACGCGATCTACCGGCAAGCCTCGGTCCGGGTCGCGCCGCAGCCGATGCCCGCCGGGGCGCAGATGTCCTCGACCGACTACTTCCTGCGCCACGACCGCACCGTGGACGCCCAGCTGGCGCAGGCCGG
>JAUIAU010000152.1 GCA_030425185.1 Alphaproteobacteria bacterium | reverse complement strand
GTAAGCATCCGGCGTAGGCCGCGGTCATGCAGCGAGTTGGCGCTCCGATGGCTGCCACGTCCACGGCAGAAGGTCCTGCACGCGTGAAGCCGTTGTGTTGGGGAGCTTGGCAAGGACGTCGGCAAGCCAGGCCTGCGGGTCGATGTCGTTCATCTTGGCGGTGACGATCAGGGAATACATGAAGGCGGCCCGGTCTCCGCCGCGCTCGGAGCCGGCGAAGAGCCAGGACTTCCGTCCCAAGGCGATACCGCGCAGGGCCCGTTCCGCCGCGTTGTTTGTCAGGCAGACGCGCCCATCCTCGAGGAAGAGCGTGAAGGCGTCCCATCGGTTCTTCTTGAACATGTAGGCGATCGCCTTGGCGACGGGGTTGTGCTTCGACATGGTTCCCTGTTCGGCCCGCATCCAGTCGTGCAGCTCCTCGACCAGGGGGCGGACCAGCCGGTGCCGGGCGTCGAGCCGGCTGGCGATGTCCAGACCGTTGATCTGACGCTCGATATCGAAGATGGCGTCGATCTTCTTCACGGCTTCCAGCGCGACAGGCGATATGTCGTGCGCGGGCTTCTTCTGACGGGCATTTTCCTTGATGTCGGCGAGCTCGAAGAACTTCCGTCGGGCATGGCTCCAGCACAGGGCGCTCAGCACGGGCCCCGGATCACGATCACCGCGATAGAGGTCGTTGTAGCCACCATAGGCATCGGCCTGGAGAACGCCCTGCCACCCCGCAAAATGCCGGTTCGGATGCGCCATCTCCCTGTCGCGCGAGAAGTGGAACAGCGCGGCCGGTGGCGCGCCGCCGCCAAAGGGCCGGTCGTCGCGGACATAGGTCCAGAGCCGCGCTGTCTGCGTCCCTCCCTTCGCGAGGAGGGGGACCGTTGTGTCGTCGCCGTGGAGGCGCTCGGCCGCCAGAACATGGTTCCAGATCAGGGCGTGGATCGGTGCCAGAGCCGCGGTGCAGGCCCCGACCTGGTCGGCCAGCGTCGAGAGGCTGAGATCGACGCCTTCCTTTGCATAGCGTTCTGCCTGTCGGTTGAGCGGCTGATGCTGACCGAACTTCTCGAACAGAACCATCGCCAGCAGGTTCGGTCCAGCCCATCCCCGCGGCGTGGGATGGAAGGGCGCCGGCGGCTGGCTGATCTTCTCGCAGGCCCGGCAGGTGAACTTCTCACGCACCGTCTGGATCACCTTCCACTGACGCGGGATGACCTCGAGCGTCTCGGTAATGTCCTCACCCATCTTCACGATACGGTCCGAGCCACAGCAGGAGCACGCTGTCGGTGCCTCGATCACCACCCGCTCGCGCGGCAGATGGTCCGGGAACGGCTTGCGCACCGGGCGGCGACGCTCGAACCCGGCGACCGCCGTGGTCTTCGCCTTCCCGGCGGCAATCTCGTCCTCGGTGGCGGCGGCCTCGAGTTCCTCGAGCTGCAGCTCCATCTGGTCGATCAGGCGGGCGCGGCGCTCGGCGCTATGGCCGTAGTGGTCGCGCCGGAGCCTGGCGATTTCCAGCTTGAGGTGCTTGATCATCGCTTCCGAGGTGGAGACCACCGCCCGGGCCTGCGCCAGTTCGCTCTCGGCGGCCTCGGCACGGGCTTCCGACGCCGCAAGTGCGGCACGCAGTCGGGCAATCTCGGAAGCGGTATCGGACATGCCCGAAGCATACCCCGAGCTGGCGAAACGCCCAACAAAATATGGGCTTTCGCAAACTATTATCCCGCCTTTGTCGGGCGTTGTGTCCACCGCGGATTGCGCCAGTCTATCCCTTCCAGAAGATAGCCGAGTTGCGCCGCCGAGATCTGCACGGCCTCGCCGGTGCCGCTGCTCGGCCAGATGAACTTCCCGGCCTCCAGCCGCTTGGTATAGAGCGACATGCCGACGCCGTCGTGCCAGAGCAGCTTGACCAAGTCGCCCTTGCGACCGCGAAAGCAGAATATCTCGCCCGCATGTGGATCGCGCCCCAGACCCTGCTGCACCGTCAACGCCAAGGTGTTCATGCCGCGCCGCATGTCGGTGACCCCGCCAGCGATCCACACGCGCACCCCCGCCGGGAAGGCGATCATCGGCCCTCGATAACCAGCAGGAGCCGGGCTAATGCGTCCGGGTCCACCGACGAGGACACGAGCAAATGCCGTCCGTTCCGCAGAACGATCTCGAGCTGGACGTCGGGGGCCGGCTGCCGCGGCGACTGCGCATCAATGTCCGGCGCCATCTTCACCGGCACGAAAGCAGGACCGCTTGCGATCGCGAGTTCGCCGTTCCGATACTGTCGCCGCCAGACGGTCAGCAGTGAACGCGAGATACCATGCCGCCGCGCCGTCGCGGTGACCTGGCGAGACCCCCGATGGCTTTCCTCGACCACCCGGATCTTGTCCGCGTCGCTCCAGTGCCGCCGCCGCGGCGCGTCCTCGGCGGACAGGATCTCGATCTGGGGTGTGAACGTAAGGTCGACCATAAGGTCGGACTTATCATCCCCCACAGCGCCCCGTCAGACGGCCCCCGCCGAAGGGTTAC
>JAUIAU010000151.1 GCA_030425185.1 Alphaproteobacteria bacterium | reverse complement strand
CCGGTGCCGGTCCCGAGGTTGAAGGCCCGGCTGCCGCGCCCGTCGAGCAGCCAGCGCAGCCCCGCGACATGGGCGTCGATCAGGTCCGAGACATGGACGTAGTCGCGCACGCAGGTGCCGTCGCGGGTGGGGTAGTCGGTGCCAAACACCGTCAGCGCCGGGCGCTGGCCGTCGATCGCCTGCAGGATCAGCGGGATCAGGTGGGTCTCGGGGTCATGCGCCTCGCCGACCTCGGCCTCCGGGTCCGCCCCCGCCACGTTGAAGTAGCGGAAGATGACGTGCTCCAGCCCGTGCGTCGCGCCGAAGTCGCGCAGGATCTGCTCGATGGCGAGTTTCGAGCCGCCATAGGCGTTGATCGGCCATTGCGCCGTGCCCTCGTCGAGCAGGACGCCGTCCTGGTCGCCGTAGGTCGCGCAGGTCGAGGAGAAGACCATCCGCGCGCACCCCGCCGCCAGCGCCGCCTCGACGAGGTTCAGCGCCCCGGTGACGTTCTCGCGCCAGTAGCGGCCCGGCTCCTTCATCGACTCGCCGACCTGGCTGAGGGCCGCGATGTGCATGACCGCCACCGGGGCATGGGCCGCGAAGACCTGGTCGAGCCGCGCCCGATCCATCAGGTCGCCCTGCTCCAGCGGCCCGAACTTCACCGCCGCCGCGTGACCGGTCGAGAGATTGTCGAAGCAGACGGGAACAAAGCCCGCCCGCGCCAGCGCCTTGCAGGCATGGCTGCCGATATAGCCCGCGCCGCCGGTCACCAGCACGCGGGGGGCGGAGGAAGAGGTCGTCATCGAAAAGCACTCCGGGGATCAAATCCTGTCCCCCTTGCCTGCCGAAGCCCCCCGCCCCGCGCAAGAGCGGCCTTGCCTCACCCCATTATTTCGCATATTCATGAAATATGGAATCACTGACCCCCTCCCGTCTCGCCACCCTCGGCCATCCGCAGCGGCTGGCGCTGTTCCGGCTGCTGATGCGGCGCTACCCGGACCGGGTGGCGGCGGGCGAGCTGGCGCAGGCGCTCGACCTGAAGCCCTCGACCCTGTCGGCCTATCTCGCCGCGCTGATGCAGGCGGGGCTGGTCAGCCAGACCCGCGCCGGGACATCGCTGCGTTACACGGTGGCGATAGAGGCCGTGCGGGCGATGTTCGACGAGCTGCTGCTCGACTGCTGCCGGGGCCGTCCAGATGTCTGTTCGCCCGTCTCCCTCTCGCTTGCCCAAGGAGGTTCGCCCATGCCGGCCCGTCCCCTGTCCGTGCTCTTCATCTGCACCGGGAATTCCGCCCGCTCGATCTTCGCCGAGGCGCTGCTGCGCGATCTCGGCGGTGACCGCTTCACCGCCCATTCCGCCGGGACCCGGCCCTATTCCGAGCTGAACCCCTTCGCGCTGAAGGTGCTGGCCGACAAGGGCCATGACGTGAGCGTGCTGCGCGCCAAGAACGTCTCGGAGTTCCAGGGCGCGGACGCGCCGGTCTTCGATTTTGTCTTCACCGTCTGCGACCAGGCCGCGAACGAGGACTGCCCGGCCTGGGAGGGCCAGCCGGTCAGCGCCCACTGGGGCATGCCCGACCCGGTCAAGGCGACCGGCACCGACGCCGAGCAGAGCCTCGCCTTCCAGCAGGCCTACGGCGCGCTGCGGAACCGCATCCTCGCCTTCACCGCGCTGCCCTTCGACAGCCTCGACCGGCTGTCGCTGCAACGCGCGGTCGACGACATCGGCCGCACCCCGGCCGGCACGGAGACCCCCGCATGACCGTCTACGCGCTGAACGGGCTCGGCCGCATCGGCAAGCTCGCCCTGAAGCCGCTGCTGGAGCGCGGCGCGCAGATCGCCTGGATCAACGACGCGGTGGGCGACCCGGAGATGCACGCGCACCTGCTCGAGTTCGACACCGTCCACGGGCGCTGGGACGCCGCCTTCGCCCATGACGCGGGCAGCGTCACCATCGACGGCACGCGGCTGCCGTTCATCGGCACGAAGGACCTGGGCAAGCTGCCGCTCGACGGCGTGGACGTGGTCGTCGACTGCACCGGCGTCTTCAAGACCGAGGCGGCGCTCGCGCCCTATTTCGCGGCAGGCGTCAAGCGCGTCGTGGTCTCGGCCCCGGTCAAGGACGGCCCCACCGCGAACATCGTCTTCGGCGTGAACGAGGGCACCTACGACCCCGCCCGGCACCGGATCGTCACGGCGGCCTCCTGCACCACCAACTGCCTCGCCCCGGTGGTGAAGGTGATCCACGAGAGCCTCGGCATCCGGCATGGCTCTATCACCACGATCCATGACGTGACCAACACGCAGACGATCGTGGACCGGCCCGCCAAGGACCTGCGCCGCGCGCGCTCGGCACTGAACAGCCTGATCCCGACGACGACCGGCAGCGCCACCGCGATCACGCTGATCTATCCCGAACTGGCGGGCCGCCTGAACGGCCACGCGGTGCGGGTGCCGCTGCTGAACGCCTCGCTCACCGACTGCGTCTTCGAGGTCGAGCGCCCGACCACCGCCGAAGAGGTCAACGCCCT
>JAUIAU010000007.1 GCA_030425185.1 Alphaproteobacteria bacterium | reverse complement strand
GCGGCGCGGACATACGATGACCTCTGGCGCGTCGCCGGACATGTCTGCGACCTCTTCACCGAGGAAGAGTGCTACAACTTCTTCAAGGCCGCAGGCTATGAAACCGATTAAACGCAATCCGCTCTAGAACATTCGCGGAACCGACGAGAACAGACTGGGTCAGCCGACCTCCAGAAGGCGAATCGCCTCGTCCTGCGACAGCAACCACAGCAGCATCCGCACCGCTTCTCCGCGCGGCGTTTCCAACGCCGGATCGCGCGCCAGCAGCGCCCGCGCGTCGCTCTGCGCGAGGTCCATCAGCCCTGCCTGCCGCTCGAGATCCGCGACGCGGAACCGCGGCAGGCCGCTTTGCGCAACCCCGATCAGGTCGCCCGCGCCGCGCATCTCGAGGTCGGCCTCGGCGATCCGGAACCCGTCCTCGGTCTCGCGCATCAGCGTCAGGCGGCGCTCGGCCCCCTCGGTCAGCGGCGGGCTGTAGAGCATCAGGCAGGACGACGCGGCAGCCCCGCGCCCGACGCGCCCCCGCAACTGGTGCAACTGCGCGAGGCCGAAGTGCTCCGCCCCCTCGATCACCATGATCGAGGCGTTCGGCACATCCACCCCCACCTCGATCACCGTGGTCGCCACCAGCAGGCGCGTGCGACCGGCCACGAAATCGGCCATCGCCGCGTCCTTGTCGCCGGGCGGCATCTGGCCGTGCACCAGCCCCACGACCCCCTCGCCGAACCGGGTCCGCAGCGCGCGGAACCGCTCTTCGGCGGCGGTCAGGGTCAAGGTCTCGCTTTCCTCGACCAGCGGGCAGACCCAGTAGGCCTGCCGTCCCTCGTCGAGCGCCTTGCCGAGGTGGGCGACGAGCTCGTCAATCCGCTGGGCCGAGACCAGCGCCGTGGTCACCGGCGTGCGCCCCGGCGGTTTCTCGTCCAGCAGCGACAGGTCCAGGTCGCCGTATCCCGCCAGCGCCAGGCTGCGCGGGATCGGCGTCGCCGTCATCACCAGCACATCGACCGCGTCCCCCTTGCGCCCGAGCGACATCCGCTCGCGCACGCCGAAGCGGTGCTGTTCGTCGATCACCGCAAGGCGCAGGTCATGGAACACCACGTCGTCCTGGATCACCGCATGGGTGCCCAGCAGGATGTCGATCTCGCCCCGGCGCAGCGCCTCCAGCTTGTCGGCCCGCGCGCGGCCCTTGTCCCGTCCCGTCAGCACCGCGATCCGCACCTCGGCGGGACCGGCCAGCGCGGTGAGGCCGGCGTGGTGCTGGCGGGCGAGAATCTCGGTCGGGGCCATCAGGACGGCCTGCCCCCCGGCCTCGACCGCGATCAGCATGGCCATCAGCGCGACGAGGGTTTTTCCAGCGCCCACATCGCCTTGCAGCAAGCGGTTCATCCTGTGCGGCGCGGCCATGTCGGCGGCGATCTCGCGCAGGACGCGGGTCTGGGCCCCGGTTGGGGTATAGGGCAACGCGGCCTCGACGGCCCGGCGCAGGTGCCCGTCCCCGGTCGTCTCGCGGCCCGGGGCGCGGCGGCGCGAGGCGCGGGCCAGCGCCAGTGTCATCTGGTGGGCAAAGACCTCGTCATAGGCCAGCCGCCGCCGCGCAGGGGCCTCGGGGGCCAGGTCGCGGGCACTCTCGGGGCGGTGCGCCTCGGCCAGCGCGGTCTGCCAGTCGGGCCAGCCTTCGCGGGCCACCAGGTCCGGGTCGATCCACTCGTCCATCCCGGGCGCGCGCGCCAACGCCCCTTGCGCGGCCTTCTGCATCAGCTTCTGGGTGACCCCGGCCGTCAGGGGATAGACGGGATCGAAGGTCGACAACTGATCGGCCTCGTCCGGGCGCAGGACATGGTTTGGATGCGTGATCTGGACAATGCCATCGTAGAGCTCGGCCTTGCCGGACACGATCCGCGTGGTCCCGGTGGGCAGCAGTTTCTCCAGATAGTCGCCCCGCGCATGGAAAAAAACGAGGTAGAACCGCGTCTTGGCGTCCTCGACCTCCACCCGGTACGGGCGCCCCTTGGCCGCCGGCTTCAGGTGCCGCCCGACCCGGACCGTCACGGTCAGCACGCCCGGCAACTCGGCCCCGAGCACCGTCTCGACCGGGGTCCGCAGGATCCCGCCCGCGGGCAGGGTATAGAGCAGGTCGCGCGGCCGGGTGACGGCCAGCGCCTCCATCGCCCGCGCCGTGCGCGGACCGACCCCGGGCAGGGTTTCAAGCCCGGCGAACAGCGGGAAAAGCACGGCGGGGCGCTCCGCCATCGGGTCAGTCCCCGACGAGGGCGCGCCAGCCCGCCTCGTCCACGATCTCGACCCCGAGCGCCCGCGCCTTTTCGGCCTTCGAGCCCGCGCCCGGCCCGGCGATGACCAGATCGGTGCGCGCCGACACGGACCCGGCGACCTTGGCCCCCAGCGCCTCGGCCCGCGCCTTGGCCTCGGCCCGGGTCATGGTCTCGAGCGTGCCGGTAAAGACGACGGTCTTGCCGGCCACCGGGCTGTCGACCGCGCCCCGGCGTTCGGCGGGAATGACGGTGATCTGGCTCAGCAGCCGGTCGATCGAGGCGCGTTCGGGGGCATCGGCGCGGAACGCGGCGATCAGGGCCTCGGCCATGACCATGCCGACGCCGTCGATATCGAGAAGGACCGCCAGCGCCGCGTCCTCGCCCGCCGCGGCGCGGTCGAGCGTTTCGGTCATCGCCTCCCAGGTACCGAAAGCCCGCGCGAGCGTCGCCGAGGCCACTTCGCCCACATGCCGGATCCCCAGCGCGAAAAGCGCGCGCTCGAACGCGATGTCCCGCTTCTCCTCAATGGCCTGGAACAGGTTATTCGCGCTTTTCTCGCCCCAGCCTTCGCGGTTCTTCAACTGTTGCATGCCGCTGCCATAGCGCCCCTGCAGGGTGAAGATGTCCGCCGGTTCGGCGATCCAGCCGTCCTTGTGGAACTGCTCGACCTGCTTAGCGCCGAGGCCCTCGATGTCGAAGGCTGCACGCGAGACGAAGTGCTTCAGCTTCTCGACTGCCTGCGCAGGGCAGATCAGCCCGCCCGAACAGCGCCGCACCGAGTCGCCCGGTTCCCGCAGCGCGGGCGAGCCGCACTCCGGGCAAGTCTCGGGAAAGGCATAGGGCACCGCGTCCGCGGGCCGTTTCGACAGGTCCACGTCGGCGATCTTCGGGATCACGTCCCCCGCGCGATAGACCTGCACCCAATCGCCGTCGCGGATATCACGCCCCTCCCGGATCGGCGCGCCCTTGGCATCGCGCCCGGCGATGTAATCCTCGTTGTGCAGGGTGGCGTTCGACACCACCACCCCACCGACCGTCACCGGGCTCAGCCGCGCCACCGGGCTGAGCGCGCCAGTGCGCCCGACCTGGATCTCGATCCGGTCCAGCCGGGTCCAGGCCAGTTCGGCGGCAAACTTGTGCGCGATGGCCCAGCGGGGGGTCGTCGAGCGAAAGCCGAGACGGCCCTGCAACCCGAGATCGTCGACCTTGTAGACCACGCCGTCGATGTCATAGCCCAGCGTCGCGCGCTGCTGCTCGATCGCGGCATACTGGTCCAGCAGTTCCGCGGGGCCGTCGCAGCGCCGGGTCAGCGGGTTGACCTGGAAGCCGAGCGCGCCGAGGTGGTCGAGCGCCCCGTGCTGGGTCACGGCCAGCGGCTCGGAGAGCACGCCCCAGCCATAGGCGAAGAACCGCAACGGGCGCGACCGGGTGATCGCGGCATCCAGTTGCCGCAGCGACCCGGCGGCCGCGTTGCGCGGATTGGCAAAGGTCTTGCCGCCGAGCGCAGCCTGCCGGGCGTTCAGCGCCTCGAAGTCGTCATGGTGCATGTAGACCTCGCCGCGCACTTCGAGAACCGCGGGCGCGCCGGTCAGGGATTGTGGGATATCGTCAATGGTCCGGGCGTTGGCGGTGACGTTCTCGCCGGTCTCGCCGTCGCCACGGGTGGCGGCCTGCACAAGTTGCCCGTCCTCGTAGCGCAGCGACAGCGACAAACCGTCGATCTTGGGCTCGGCGGTATAGGCCAGCGGCGCCTCCGGCCCGAAGCCGAGAAACTTGCGGATCCGGTCGTCGAACTCGCGGATGTCGTCGGCGTCGAAGGCATTGGCCAGCGACATCATCCGCTGGGCATGGGTGACCTTGGCGAAGCCGTCGGCGGGCATCGCGCCGACCTGGTCGCTGGGGCTGTCGGCGCGCTTGAGGTCCGGGAAGCGCGCCTCGATCGCGGCGTTGCGGCGCTTGAGGGCGTCGAACTCCGCGTCGCTCATCACCGGGGCATAGTCGCGGTGATAGGCGGCGTTCGCCCGCCCCAGCTCCTCGGCCAGCCGTGCCAGTTCCTGCCGGGCCTCGGCGTCGGTCAGGGCCTCGGGATCGGTCCCGGACGTGGTGCTTGCCATTCTCTGCGCCCCCAGTCTTTGCCACAGGTGATAGGCGCGGCGCGGGGCCTCGTCCAGTCGGCGGCTCAGCCCGTGGCGTAGGCGCGCTCGGGGGCCGCGTCCCGCTTGGGGTCGCGCAGGACGTAGCCGCGCCCCCAGACGGTTTCGATATAGCTCTCGCCGCCGGTCGCCTGCGCGAGCTTCTTGCGCAGCTTGCAGATGAAGACGTCGATGATCTTCAGTTCCGGCTCGTCCATCCCGCCGTAGAGGTGGTTCAGGAACATCTCCTTGGTCAGGGTGGTGCCCTTGCGCAGGCTGAGCAGCTCCAGCATCTGGTATTCCTTGCCGGTCAGGTGCACCGCGGCGCCATCCACGTCTACCGTCTTGGCGTCCAGGTTCACCGCCACCCGCCCGGTATGGATCACCGCCTGCGCATGGCCCTTGGACCGGCGGATGATGGCGTGGATCCGCGCGATCAGTTCCTCGCGGTTGAAGGGCTTGGTCAGATAGTCGTCGGCCCCCGAGCCGAACCCCTTCAGCTTGCTGTCGGTGTCGTCCGCCCCGGTCAGGATCAGGATCGGCGTGTCGATCCGGGCCAGGCGGATCTGGCGCAGGACATCATAGCCGGTCATGTCGGGCAGGTTGAGGTCGAGCAGGATCAGGTCGTAGTCATAGACCTTGGCCAGATCGATCCCCTCTTCCCCGGTGTCGGTCCCGTAGACGTTCAGGTTCGCGTGCGTGAGCATCAGTTCGATGCTCTTGGCGGATGTCGGATCGTCTTCGATCATGAGGACGCGCATGGCCGGGGCCTCCGGTTCTGGAACCACTGTGCCCGAAGGTGGGCGGGAAAGGTTAATCGCTCGTTACCACCGCATCGACCGTACCAGATACAACCTTGGGTTGTCCATCCTCGCGCTCCGGTCAGGATCCGCCGGCCGGGCGGTAGAGGCGCAGCCGCGTTGCTCGGAGGGCCGCGTCGCCATGCACTTCGACCGCGCGGGTCCAGCTGGCGAGTTCCTCGCTCGACAGGCCATAGGTCGTGCAGGCATCCTCGACCGACATCAGGCCGTAGAGCACGCCCCGGGCGACCGCAGCCTTGCGACTGGCGACCCAGCGCTTCGTGTCGGGGTCCGGCAGGTCCGAGCGGCTCATGACCTGCCCGTTCGGCAGGGTCACCACGGCGGGACCCCGGCCACGCTTGAGATACATCGGGATTGTCCTTCGTTCCGGGTGGCGTGACCCTGCCGCCGCGGCCTTAACGGGCCGTGAAATCGAGCGGCACCCGGACTTGTGAGTATCTTGCATTTTCCTATATTGCGACGGACAGCCCGACAGGAGAGACCTTCATGCCCCGCGACGCGGACACGCCGCTCAATTCGCTCGGCTTCGCCAAGCCGCCCGCCGAAACGCGGGTGGTCGTGGCCATGTCGGGCGGCGTCGACTCGTCGGTGGTCGCGGCCATGCTGGCCGAGGAAGGCTACGACGTCGTCGGCGTGACCTTGCAGCTTTACGACCACGGGGCCGCGCTGGCCAAGAAAGGTGCCTGCTGTGCCGGACGGGACATCCACGATGCCCGCCGCGTGGCCGAGGCGATGGGCTTCCCGCACTACGTCCTCGACTACGAGAACACGTTCCGCGAAGCGGTGATGGAAGAATTCGCCGAAAGCTACCTCGCCGGGGCGACGCCGGTGCCGTGCATCCGGTGCAACGAGCGGGTCAAGTTCAAGGACCTGCTGGAAACCGCCCGCGACCTCGACGCCGACTGCATGGCCACCGGGCACTACATTCGCCGCGCCATGGGCATGAACGGGCCTGAACTGCACTGCGCCGCCGATCCCGCGCGCGACCAGAGCTACTTCCTGTTCTCGACGACGCCCGAGCAGCTCGACTACCTGCGCTTCCCCCTCGGCCACCTGAAGTCCAAGGCGGAAACCCGCGACCTGGCGAAGAAATACGGTCTGTCCGTCGCGGACAAGCCGGACAGCCAGGACATCTGCTTCGTGCCGAACGGCAACTACGCGTCGGTGATCGAGAAGCTGCGGCCGGGCGCCGGCGAGCCGGGCGAGATCGTGCATCTCGACGGCCGCGTCCTGGGCGAGCACACCGGCGTCATCCACTACACGATCGGCCAGCGCCGCGGCCTCGGCATCGGCGGGCTCAGCGATCCGCTCTACGTCGTGCGGCTCGACCCGGTCGCGCGCCAGGTCGTCGTCGGCCCGCGCGAGGCGCTTGCGACAAGGACCGTCCCGGTGCGCGAGATCAACTGGCTCGGCGATGCCCCCCTGACCAGCCGCCCGGAGTGGGAGGTCAGCGTGCGCATCCGCTCGACCCGGCCGCCGCGCCCGGCGCTGATCCGGCCGCTGTCCGACACAGAAGCAGAGGTCACGCTGCTGACGCCCGAAGACGGCGTCTCGCCCGGGCAGGCCTGCGTGTTCTACGCGCCCGGCCACGCGGACGGCGACACCCGCATCCTCGGCGGCGGCTGGATCTGGCGCGGCCGCTAGGGCGCGTCGTCGCCGGTCAGCAGCCAGTCGCGGCGGTCTCGCAGCGCCTTTCGGACCGCCCGCATCACCGTGCGGATCCGGGGCACGTGGGACAGGTCCTCGTGACAGGCGACCCAGATCGGAACGGTCAGCGGCGCGGGCAACAGGTCGAGCCGCCGCAAGCCGCTGCCGGGTCCCGCGAGGCAGGCCGGGATCACCGTACGCCCCATTCCGGCCGAGGCCATGTCCCGCAGCACGAGGAAGCTGTCGCCCAGCATCTTCGGGCGGCCGCCTGTGGTATCCAGATACGCCGTGACCCAGCGCCCCGCCACGGTTGCGGCCAGCGTGCCCTTGTACCCCAGCCAGTCGGGCGCGGCACCGGACGCCGCCTCGACCGCGACGAACCCCAGCTCGGCGGCAATCTCGCCGGACAGGCCTTCCGGCAGCGCCGGTGCCGGGCGCACGGCAATCTCGGCATCCATCCGGGACAGGTCAAGGTGGGCATTCGAGCACAGCAACTCGAACTCCAGGTCCGGCTCGCGTGTGGCGATCGCTGCCAGCACCGGCGGCAGCACCGCCGTACAGAACGTGTCGGTCGAGGTGATCCGCACCGCGCCGCGCACCCGCGCCCCGCGTCCGGCCAGCAGGCGGTCCACCGCCGACACCGCGCCGTCGATCTGGCGCAGGGCGGCGACGACGGGCTCGAACCCCGGGCGCAGCCGGTGCCCCTGCGCGGAGCGGTCGAAGATCATCATGCCGTGGCGCGCTTCGAACGCCGCGAGACGGCGCAGCACGGTCGCGTGGTTGACGCCCAGCTTGCGCGCAGCCGCATTGACCGAGCCGGCATCGGCCACGGCCAGAAGGAAGCGCAGATCATCCCAGCTCTCGTTGTGCATCAGGTCACAACCATGCCGGAAAATTGCAGGGTTTCCAGATGTATTCGGCGCCCTATCCTTCGGTCACATACCCATTCGACCAAGGAGTGTCGCATGACGACCGTTACCAGACTTGCCGCCCTGGCCCTCGGCGCTGCCCTCGTGGCGGCCCCGCTGACCGCAACGGCGCAAAGCTTCGACAACCATCTGGCGGCCCGGAAGGGCGAGATGCAGATCATGTCCTTCAATCTCGGAATTCTCGGCGGCATGGCGCGCGGAAACATGCCCTATGACGCCGAGGCGGCACAGGCCGCGGCCGACAACCTCGTCGCCATTTCGCAGCTGACGCAGACCGTCCAGTGGGCCGAAGGCTCGGACAACATGGAACTCAGCAACACCCGCGCCCTGCCCGCCATCTGGGACGACTTCGCCGACTTCCAGGCGAAATGGGCCAGCTTCGGCGAGCGCGCCGTGGCCCTTCAGGCCGTCGCCGGCCAGGGGGCCGAGGGTCTCGGTGCGGCCATCGGTGGCGTCGGCGGGACCTGCCAGGCTTGCCACGAGGCCTATCGTCAGCCGAACTGATCCGGAGCAGGGACCGTCATGCGCAAGGGCCTTCTGATCGGCACAGTCCTTCTCGCCGCGGGCATCGCGGCGGGATGGGGTATCACGATGCCGCGTTCGGACGGGCCCGAAGTGCTGGCGGGCCTCACGCCCAATCCCGAGAATGGGCGGCGCGTCTTCCTTGCCGGGGGATGCGCCTCCTGCCATGCCGCGCCCGAGGGCGAGAACGATCTCGTTCTGGCCGGGGGGCAGCGGTTCGAAACCCCGTTCGGCACCTTCGTCGCGCCGAACATCAGTCCGGATCGGGGCGCCGGGATCGGCGACTGGTCGGCACTGAATCTCTGGAACGCCATGCATCACGGCACCTCGCCCGAGGGGGCGCATTACTACCCGGCCTTCCCCTATTCCAGCTATGTCCGGGCGACGCCGCAGGACGTGGTCGACCTGCACGCCTACCTGGGCACCTTGCCCGCCAGCGATACGCCCTCGCAGCCCCATGACTTGGGATTTCCGTTCTCGGTCCGCGCCAGCATCGGGGGATGGAAGCTTCTGTTCCTGACCGACACCTATGTGATGCCGGCCTCCGAAGATCCGCAGATCATGCGCGGTCGCTATCTCGTTGAAGCCCTTGGCCATTGTGCCGAATGCCACACACCGCGTAATGGATTGGGGGCGCTCGACACCGCCCGTTGGCTGGAAGGGGCTCCCAACCCGTCGGGCAGCGGACAGATCCCGGGGATTGCGCCGGACAAACTCGACTGGCCGGCAAACGATATCGCCTACTACCTCGAAACCGGGTTCACCCCCAGCTTCGACTCGGTCGGCGGACACATGGCAGCGGTGGTGAAGAACTATGCGCAGCTGCCGCCCGAGGACCGAGAGGCGGTGGCCGCCTATCTGAAAGCCCTGCCCTAACGCGCTGACAGACCGTCCAGAATCGCTTTCGCCGCACGCAAACCCGGTGCCTCGCCGCCTCGGCCGAGACGCTCCATCGTCACCTGCATCGCGGCGGTCTGCGCCGACGGATCGGCCAGGGCCGCCTCCAGCGCCGTGGCCAGGGACGACGGGGTACAGGCCTGCCCAAGGTATTCCGGCACCGCGCGTGTCTCGCTGACGAGGTTCACCAGCGTGACGGTGTCGATCCGCAAGCGCGACGCGATGATCCGGCGGCTGAACCAGTTCATGTCATAACCGATCACCATCGGCGTGTTCGCGGCCGCGAGTTCCAGCGACACCGTGCCCGACGCCGCCAGCGCAACATCGGCGGCGGCGAAGACCGCCCGCTTCTGCGCCTGCCAGTCGGGTCCCTCCGGGGCCAGGACCGTCGGATGTCCCGGCCAGTTCCGCACCAAGTCGCGCACGCGCGCAGCCAGTCCCGAGACTGTCGGAACGATCACGCGCAGATCGGGATGCCGCGCTGCAAGGCGGTCCAGCGCGGGACCGAAGATCGGGGCAAGGCGGTCCACCTCGCTGCGCCGCGACCCCGGCAGGGCCAAGAGCAGCGGTGTTTCCTTTTGCAATCCGAGGCTTGCGCGAACATTGGACACCTCTTCATGGGTTGGAAGAGGCCGCGCGGCAACGGGGTGACCGACGAAATCGGCCCGCATGCCCTCGGCCTCCATGAAGGGCGGCTCGAAGGGGAGCAGGCACAGAACCTGATCGACCAGCGGCGCCATCTTCGCCGCCCGTTCCGGCCGCCACGCCCAGACAGAGGGCGCAACATAGTGAACGACGCGTTGATCCGGCCGGGCCGCCCGGACCCGTTTCACCACGCGCAGGCAGAAGTCCGGACTGTCGATCGTCAGCAGGATGTCCGGCTTCGCGGCAATCACCGCCTCGGCCGTCTGGCGCACGCGGGCCAACAATCCGGGCAGCTTGGGCAGAACTTCCGCCAGGCCCATCACGCTGAGCTCGTCCATCTCGAACAGGCTGTCGAGCCCTTCCGCCTGCATCAACGGACCACCGACGCCAGAGATTTTCACATTCGGGGTCAAGGACTTGAGCCCCGACAGGACCGCGCCGCCCAGGGCGTCGCCGGAGGGTTCCCCGGCAATGACGAAGACGCTCAGGTCTCGGCCCACAGCACCAACCCCGCTGCATCCGCACGCCGCACCGTCTCGTCCCGGTCGAGAATCATCACCCGCCCCGCCTGAAGACAGATACCCGACAGGTCCGCATCCACTGCCGCGTCCACCGTGTCCGGGCCGATCACCGGCATGTCCACGCGCAGATCCTGTCCCGGCTTGGCGCGCTTGACCAGCACGCCGTTCACGACGGGCTGCCGCAGTGTCCGGGCCTCGCGAACCTGAGACAGCAGAACATCGGTTCCATAAAGCGCTTCGATCCCAAGAACTTGTCCGGCGCAGACAACACAGGCCTGCCCGACATCCAGCGGTCCGAGTGCCTCCAGTAAGGCGCTGCCACGCGCCGCGTCCGCAAGGTCGCGCGGCTCGGGCGTTCCCACAATCGGACCGGCGGAAACCACCAGGTCAGGCCGGATCTCGTGTGCGCCACGCACGGCGAAGCCCTGCTCTTCGAACACGCCGATGACCGCGCGCAGCAGCGCGTCGTCGCCCTGCGACAGAACCGGCAGCAGCCGCGGCATCAGCGCGACGGTTTCCGGATCGAAGGCGGTCGGATCGAGGGCGGGCCGCGCCATGCCGCCGGCAAAGCAAAGCTCCTCCACACCGGCCGCGCGGAGATCTGAAAAGAGGGCTCCAAGCCGCTCGAATCGCGCAACAATATCCAGTGTTCCGGGAAGGTCCCGCGGCACACCCTCCAGTCCGACGATCAGCGCCGGACCCGCTGCGTGCAGAAGCCCGGGCAAGGATCCGGACCCGGCAATGATCGCGCGGGCCATGCGATCAGCTCGGGGTCAGGAAGCTGCGATCCGATGCGGCAAGAATGAAACGGGTGATGTCCCGCACATAATCGCTGTCGGTGTCGTCATCGAGTCGCTGCGCCCGTTCGAGGAAGGACCCCTCGCCCTGCGCCAGCGCCTGGTACGCGGCGCGCAAGGCGGTGATATCGGCGCGGCTGACCCCGCGCCGTTTCAACCCGACAAGGTTCAGCCCTTCGAGCCGCCCGCGTTCGGCCTGAACAAGACCAAAGGGAATGACATCGTTGGTCACCATCGTCACGGCGCCGACGATCGCGCCCCGCCCGATGCGGACGAACTGATGAATCCCGGATAGTCCACCGATCAGGACATTGTCCTCGAGAATGCAGTGCCCGGCGACCGCCACCTGGTTCACGAGGATCACGTTGTTGCCGATCTGCGCGTCATGGGCGACATGGCAGCCCGCCATGAACAGCCCGTCATCGCCGACCCGGGTGACACCGCCGCCACCGGCCGTACCGGTATTCATCGTCACATGCTCGCGGATCCGGTTGCGCTTGCCGATGATCAGTTGCGTGCGTTCGCCCTTGAACTTCAGGTCCTGCGGAACTTCGCCGATGCTGGAGAAGGGAAAGATGACGGTTTCGTCGCCAATCTCGGTCCAGCCCGTCACGACGACATGGGACTTCAGCACGACCGCACGGCCCAGCGTCACCTCCGGTCCGATCACGCAGAACGGTCCGATCTCGCAATCAGGTCCGATGGTTGCGCCGTCCTCGACGATCGCGCTCGGGTGGATCCGGGCAGACGGATCGAGGCTCATTTCGGCAGGTCCATCATCGCCGTGAACTCGCATTCGCAGGCCATTTCGCCCTCGACCGTGGCCTCGCCGCGGAACTTCCAGACCTTGCCGCCCGGCTTGCCGCGCGTCACGGTGACCCGCATTTCGAGCACGTCGCCCGGGACGACCTTGCGGCGGAACTTGGCACTGTCGATCGCCATGAAATAGACAAGCAGGTTCTTGTCGACCATGTCCATGCTGATGCCGACCATGACGGCGGCAGTCTGGGCCATCGCCTCGATGATCGTCACCCCCGGCATGATCGGCGTGGCGGGGAAATGGCCCTGGAAATGCGGCTCGTTGAAGGTGACGTTCTTGATGCCCGTCGCTGCGACGAACGGGTCGATGTCGCGCACCTTGTCCACGAGAAGAAACGGATAGCGGTGCGGGATGATCCGCTTGATGAGGTCGACGTCGATGACGGCCGGGATGGTCATGTCACTGGCTCCAGACGATGGTTCCCCCGCGTAGCAAGCGAGGGGATCGGGGGCAAGCGCCCTGCCCCGTCAGTTGTCCGAAGGCGCGGCCGGATCGGGGGGCGCGGGGTCGAGGGGTTCCGGCGAGGTCAGCAACTGCCCCGTGCCATCGCCGATCGTCGTGTTGATCGCCTCGATAGCGCGGTCGGTGATGTCGAGCCGGTCGTCCGACAGGAACACAGAGCGCTGATCAAAAACGGCCCCGGCGCCCGCATCGCGCATGATCTGGCCAAGGATCGGAACCGCCGCGCTCAAGAACCGGCGGCGTTCCATGTCGCCGCGTTCGGACAGCGCGCGCGCCTTGGCATCCTGCTCCGTCCGGATCTGCGTTACCCGCGCATCGAAGTCATCGGCCAGTTGACGGAATTCCTCGGGGTCGAGCGTGGGACGCCGCTCGGTCAGGTCGCGCTCCTCGGCGGACAGTTCCGCCTCGAGACGGCGGTTTTCTTCCGCCAGCAGGCGGGACTCGGTCTCGATGTCGGCGGTGACCCGCTGGCCATAGGCCGAGTTCGCGAACAGCGCCTCCTGGTCGACGACGAGGAACGGGCTGCGCAGCGTCGGCGCGGGCGGCGTCGTCTCCTGGGCAGAAAGGCCAACGGCCCCCGAAAGGAGGGCCGCTGCAAGACAGGTCGTCAGCGCAAGAGGGCGCATGGATCAGAACTTGGTCGAGATCGTCAGATCGAACCCGGCCGTCCGGTCGTAGGTTTCCGTCACGAGCGGCTGGCTGAAGTTGAAGCGCAGCGGCCCGAAGCCCGTCGTCCAGAAGATCGAGAAGCCAGCGACCGCGCGCAGACGCGCACTGTCGTCCACCGCACCGCCGGCACCCGCGGTATCCTGCAGACCCCAGACCGAGCCGACGTCGAAGAACACGCCGCCGGTGATGTTGTATTCATCCGGAAGACCCAGCGGGAACTCGCTCTCGAACCGCGCGGCCGCGTAGTAGTTGCCGCCAAGCGCGTCACCATTGGCCGAGGCCGTGTCCCGCGGACCGAGGCCGTTGGACTGGAAGCCACGGATCACGTTGCGGCCGCCGAAGAACCGATCGGTGGCGCGGGTCGTCGCCCCGCCGAGCGGCGTGAGCGCACCGCCCTCGACATCGACGCTGAGCGTGACTTCCTCGTTCCAGACCTTGGTTTCGGCCCGGCCAAAGGCGGTGGTCCGCAGGATCTGGTTCGTCGTCCCGACGCCGGTGATCTCCTGCCCGAAGCGCAGCAGGACGCCGGTATTCGGGTCGAGCCCCCCGCGACGCGTGTCATAGCTGTAGGTATAGCCGATCGAGTGCGTGTTCCGGCGTCCGGCTTCGCGCTGAATGATCGGCGACGCGGTTCCGACATCGAACATCCGGGTCGTCCCGAGCCCGGCGGTGATCCCGAAGCGTCCGCGCTCGCTGACGGGGAACTCGAGCCCGACCTTGGCGAAGGCGACCTCGGTATCGTAGCTGTTGTTCGCGTTGTTGGTCTCCGCGTAGCTCGCATCCAGCGAGAACCGGACGTTGCGGTCGAGGAAGGCAGGCTCGGCGAAGCTCAGGCTGGCTTCCGTGTTGTCCACCCCACCGGCATAGGTGAAGCTGACGAACTGGCCGCGACCGAGGAAGTTGCGCTCGGTCAGGCTGACGGACAGGCCGAACCCGTCCTGAACCGAGTAGGTCCCGCCAAAGGACAGGCTGCCGGTCGGCGCCTCTTCGACGTTCACATCCACGATCACGCGGTCATCGGAACTGCCGCGCCGGGTCTCGACGTCGGCCTTGCCAAAGAAGCCGAGGGCCCGGATCCGTTCGGCCGCGGCGCGGATCTCGCGCGGGTTGAACGGGTCGCCCTCGACCGTGTTGAACTGGCGGCGGATGACCCGGTCCAGCGTGGTGGTGTTGCCCTCGATGTCGATCCGCTCGACGAGGATCCGCGGGCCGCGCTCCAGCACGAAGGTCACGTCCACGGTGCCGGCGGCATCGTTGCGCACGAGGCGCGGCGTAACCCGGACGAAGTTCAGTTGCTTCTCGATTGCCAGGCGTTCGAGCCGCGCGATGTTGTTGTCGATCAGGGCGGGCGAATAGGTCTCGCCGCTGTCGATCCGCAGGGCCGCCGCGAAGTCGGCCGCATCGACGCCCTCGATCGCGCTCTCGGCGGTGGCCTGCCCGATCCGGAAGGATTGGCCTTCGCGCACGGAGAAGGTCAGGAACACGCCGTCGCGCTGGCGGGCCAGCTCGGACGACACACCCAGGATCTGGAAGTCGAGGAAGCCGCGCGAGAGGTAGAAGTCGGTCAGGACCTGGCGGTCGAACGCGATGCGCTCCTCGATGAAGGTATCCGCCTGGATGAAGGTGCGTAGCAGACCGGCCTGCCGGGTCTGCAGCACGTTGCGCAGGCGGCGCTCCGAGAACGACCGGTTGCCGACGAAGCTGATGCGCTGCACCTCGACCACGCGGCCCTCGGTGACTTCGAACACCAGGTCGACGCGGTTGTCGGAGCGGCGGATCAGGCGCGGCTCCACCGTGGCGGCGAGGCGTCCGCGCTGGGCATAGGCCTCGGCCATCTTGGCGGCATCGTTCTCGGCCTGCAGTGGGTCATAGACACGGCGCGGACGGCTGTCGATCAGGCCCAGCAGCACGTCGTCGTCGAGGCGCTTGTTGCCCTCGATGTTGATGCGGCTGATCGTCGGCCATTCCTGCACGGCGATCACCAGCGTGCCGCCGCGCGGGGTCAGTTCGACCGTCTCGAAGAGGCCCGAGTTCACGATTCGCTGGTAGGCGTCGTTCAGCTCGCCCGCCGACACGGCCTGTCCACGCGGAATGGCGGCATAGCTGAGCACGGTCGTCGCATCGACACGCTGGGTGCCGGTCACGCTGACCTGGTTGAAACGAAAGTCCTGCGCCCAAGCGGGCGCGGTGGTGGCGAGCGTCAGGGTCGTGACTGCTCCGCCGGCAAGTGCCATCCCGAGGCAGATCCTGCTGACCGCGCCGCGAAGACCGCTCGTTGTACCGCTCATGGCTGAAACCTGTCCCGTTTTTTGTTTGGGGAAGTGCTACCCCGAGCCGGTCAGGTTGTCAAAATCGAACACCCCTCGCCCCTGTGGAAAACTCCACCCGGGGCGAAGGTGTGGTCACAGAGCCGCACCCAGCATTCCGACGAGGGTCACCGCCACGGAAAGCGATGCGATGATGAGTGCGACCACGAGAACGCTGTCGCCATAGGCCCCAAACAGAGCCCGCGCGCCCTGAACGCTGTCCTGAACATAATGCATGGTTCTGCCCTCCAGTTCTTACGCAGTCCCGATCTGGCGTCCGAATGTGGCGCGAATTGGGCCGGTTCTGGGGAGAGTTACGGCGCGTGCACCGAGGCTCGGACCTGTGGACAAAAAGCCACGGGTCCGGCCGGGATCACGGACAGAAGATGTCGTTCGTCAGGGCGAACACCATCAGCGTCAGCAGGACTGCGAGGCCCGCGCTCATCATCACGCGCAGCGCCCGGTCGGAGGGCGGTTTGCCGGCCACCGCCTCGTAGGCGTGGAACACCAGGTGTCCGCCGTCGAGAACAGGCACCGGGAACAGGTTCAGCAGACCCACCGCCGTGGAGAGCACCGCGATGAACCAGATGAAACTGTCGAGGCCCTGGCTCGCCGCCGCGCCCGACACCTCGGCGATGCCGATGGGACCCGAGATGTTGCAGGTCGAGATCGCCCCGGTCACCATGTGCCAGAGGCCGGAAAGGCTGGACCGCACGATCATCACCGTCTGATCGACCCCCTGCCCCAGCGCCTCCAGCGGCGACGGGGTCACGGTTGCGGGCTCGAAGAACATGCCGCCCGACACGCCGATCAGCCAGCGCGTCTCGAATCCGCCGTCCGGCAACGGCAGGTCGGCCCGGCGCGGGGCCAGCGCGAACTCCAGCTCCTGCGGCCCGTCCTCGCCCGGGCGCCAGACGTCCAGCAGCAAGGGCGCACCGGCCGCCTCGGTCACGGCGGCGCGGAGTTGTTCGAAGGACCAGATCGGGGTGCCGTCGATCGCGGTGATCACGTCGCCCGCCTCGATGCCGATATCCATCGCCGCCGAGCGCGGCTGAACCCCGACCGCAACCGGCGGCATCACGTAGGGTCCGATGGCCTCGACCAGGCGGCCGTCGCGCTCGACGACGTAGTCGAGGGTCTCGGCCGGCGGAATCTCGTCCCGGAGCGTGTTCAGGACGCTGTAATCCGGCACGTCGATCCCGGCCACTTGGCGGATGATGTCACCTTCCTGCAGCGTCAGCCCGGCCACCGGCAGGTCGTAGAGCGTGCCGATGGTCGGCTCTTCCGTCGCGGTGCCGCGTCCGAAGATGACGGCCGAGAAGACCACGATGGACAGGATGAAGTTGAAGACCGGCCCCGCGGCCACGGTCGCGGCCCGCTTCCACAGCGCCGCACCATGCATCGTGCGGGCGCGCTCGGCCTCGGACATGCCCTCCATGCCGTCGCCGTCCTTGCCGGACGCGGCGTTCGAGTCGCCGAGGAACTTGACGTAGCCGCCGAAGGGCAGCGCCGCGATCTGCCAGCGGGTCCCGCGCTTGTCGAAGCGCGAGAACAGCACCGGCCCGAATCCGATCGAGAACACCTCGGCATGGATTCCGCACCAGCGCCCGACGATGTAATGGCCGTATTCGTGCACCGCCACGATCACCGACAGAGCGGCCACAAAGGCGAGAAGCGTAAAGAAAAGACCCCCGAAGGACGGGATGAGGCCGATCATGTCCAAGGAGGGTACCCTCTCGCTCGTGTCTGCTCTCAGGCGGTCAGGACCGCCGCCGCGTCATGCGCGGCCTTTCGTGCCATGTGGTCCGCTTCCGTGACGCAATCAAGGCTCTCGAGGGGCTTTCCAAGGCCGATCTCGCCATCGCAGACCTCGAGCGCCCGCTCGACGATCCGCGCCATGTCGAGAAATCCGATCCGCCCGCCGATGAACAGGTCGAGGGCGGCTTCCTTCGCCCCGTTGAAAACCGCCCCGGCGCGGCCGCCTGTCGCCATGACCTCGCGCGCGAGGCGCAGCGCCGGGAACCGCACCTCGTCCGGCGCCGTGAAGTTCAGCTGACCGATGGCCGCCAGGTCGAGGCGCGCCACCGGAACCTCGCCGCGCTCGGGCCAGGTCAGCGCGTAGCCGATGGCGTGACGCATGTCGGGCGGCCCGATATGCGCCATCAGCGCGCCGTCCCGGAACCCGACGAGGGCATGGACCAGCGACTCGGGGTGCACCACGGCCTCGATCTGGTCCGGAGAGACGCCGAAGAATTCCTTGGTTTCAATCAGTTCCAGCGCCTTGTTGAACATCGACGCCGAATCTATGCTGATGCGTTGCCCCATCGACCAGTTCGGATGGGCAACCGCCTCGGCCAGCGTCGCCTTGGCGATGGCCTCGAGCGGCCAGTCCCGGAACGGGCCGCCGCTGGCGGTGATGATGATCCGCTCGACCGCCGCGATGTCTTCGCCGGCCAGCGCCTGGAACACCGCCGAATGCTCGCTGTCGACAGGCAGGATCCGCGCGCCATGCGCCTCCGCCTCGGCCAGCAGCAGCGGTCCGGCGCACACGAGGCTTTCCTTGTTCGCCAGCGCCAGCGTCCCGCCCTGCCGGAGCGCCGCGAACCCCGGGTAGAGACCCGCCGCGCCGACGATGGCGCTCATCGTCCAGTCGGCGGGCCGGTCGGCCGCGTCGCACAGCGCCTGAGTCCCGGCGGCCGTCTCGATCCCGGTCCCGGCCAGCGCCGCGCGCAACTCGGGCAACGCGTCCTCGAATGCTGTGACTGCGATCTCGGCGCGCAGCGCAACCGCCTGTTCTGCAAGCCGTTTCACGTTCCGCCCACCGGTCAGCGCAACGACCTCGTAGGTCCCCGGCGCGGCACGGCCCAGCAGGTCGACGGTGTTTTCGCCGATCGAACCGGTGGCGCCGAAAATGCTGACGCGCTTCATCCAGACACTCCCGGAACCGGCGGAAAATCAACGATCTGTTCGATCAGCAGCAGCACGACCGACGCCGCCAGCATCCCGTCGAACCGGTCGAGCAGCCCGCCGTGGCCGGGAATCAGCGCCGAGCTGTCCTTGACGCCCACCTTCCGCTTCACCGCGCTTTCCGAGATGTCGCCGAGTTGAGAGGCCATGGAAAGAGCGACGGAAATGCCAATCAGTTCAATGCCCGAGCCGGTGTGCTTCATGAAAAGCATTGCCACCACAGCGGCGCCGATCCAGCCCGCGACGGTGCCGGACCAAGTCTTCTTCGGGCTCACCTTCGGCCAGAACTTCGGCCCCCCGATCAGGCGCCCGGCGAAGTACCCGGCGACATCGGTGACGATCACGAGCACGACAAGCCACAGCAGCCAGACGAAGCCGAAATCCTCGCGCAGGACGACGAGACCGATGCCCGACAGCGCGATCAGTGCCGCGTAGATCGAGAACAGGCGGCGATTCCCCTCGAACCGCGCCATGGCGATGATGCCCGGCAGCAGCAGGAACGGCAGCGCCAGTCCCAGCGGAATCAGCCGCGCCAGGACCACCGCAGCGGCGGCCAGCACGGCCACCCCGAGCGCCGAGCGCCGGTGCACCGGCGCCAGCATCGACGACAATTCCCAGATCATCAGGCCAACGCAGACCGCGACGAGGACAAGGAAGGCCCAGCCGCCCACCCACATGGCACCCAGACCAACGCCCGCCATGACGGCCGCCGAACCCAGCCGGGCCAGCAGGTCGTCCCAGCGCCCCGCGCCCGCACTCATGCCTTCACCGCGCCGAACCGCCGGTCGCGCGTCGCGTAGCGGGCGACCACTTCGGCGAAGATCTCCCGGCTGAAATCGGGCCAGAGCGTATCGATGAACTCGTATTCCGCATAAGCCGACTGCCAGAGCAGGAAGTTGGACACCCGCGCCTCGCCCGAGGTGCGGATCACGAGGTCGGGGTCCGGCAGAACCTGCGTATCGAGATACCGCGTCAGTGTCGTCTCATCGACCGCGTCGGGTTCCAGCCGCCCGGCCTTCACATCGGCCGCCAGGTCGCGGATCGCCCGCGCCACCTCGTCCCGCGCGCCGTAGTTCAGCGCGATGGTCAGGTTCACCTTGGTGCAGTCGCGGGTCAGCGTTTCGGCCTCGTCCATCAGCGCCTGCAGCTTCGGGTCCAGCCGCAGCCGGTCCCCGATGAACCGGACACAAACACCTTCTTTCACAAAGGCTTGCATCTCCCGCGTGATGTAGCGCCGGAACAGATACATCAGACCGGTCACCTCGGCCTGCGTGCGTTTCCAGTTCTCGGTCGAGAAGGCGAAGATCGTCAGGTAGCGCACCCCGAGGTCCGGGCAGGCCTCGACGATCTCGCGCACGCGCCGCGCCCCGGCCTGGTGCCCGAAGAGGCGCGGACGCCGGCGCATCTGCGCCCAGCGGCCGTTTCCGTCCATGATGATCGCCACATGGCGCGGCCCCTTGTGGCCGTTCTCTCCGGAACCTGTGCCGTCCACGCGCGTCTCCCCCGCCGCAGCCGTCCGACCGGGGTCAGACCTGCATGATTTCCTGCTGCTTGGTTTCGAGCGCGGCGTCGACCTTGGCAATAGCGCGATTCGTCAGGTCCTGGACCTCGGACTCCCAGAGCTTCTGGTCGTCTTCCGACATCCCGCTGCCCTTGGCCTTCTTGATCTGGTCCATCCCGTCGCGGCGCACGTTGCGGATCGCGACGCGGGCGTGCTCGGCGTATTGCGCGGCGACCTTGGTCAGCTCGCGGCGGCGTTCCTCGTTCAGCTCGGGGATCGGCAGCATGATGATCGTGCCGTTCAGCTGCGGGTTGATCCCGAGGCCCGACTCGCGGATCGCCTTCTCGACCTTGCCCACCATCGCCTTGTCCCAGACGTTGATGGTGACCATGCGCGGCTCGGGAACGTTGACCGTGCCCAGCTGGTTGATCGGGGTCATCTGGCCGTAGGCCTCGACCTGGACCGGCTCCAGCATGCCGGCCGATGCGCGGCCGGTGCGGAGCGATGCGAATTCCGTGCGAAGCGACGCGATTGCCCCGTCCATCCGCCGTTCGAGGTCGTCGAGGTCAATCTCAATCTCGTCGGACATGCTCATGCCTCTCGTCTGTCGTCTGCCCTGTGGGGTGTCGGGTCTATAGCCTCAATCCCTCACGATTGTATAGGTGCCTTGCCCGGCAAGGATGCCCCGGAAGCCGCCCGGCTCGTCCAGCGAGAAGACGATGATGGGCAGATTGTTGTCCCGCGCCAGCGCGATGGCCGAGGCGTCCATGACCTTGAGATGCTTCGCGAGGCAGTCGTCGTAGCTGACCGTCTCGTAGCGCACGGCATCCGCGTGCTTGACCGGGTCCTTGTCGTAGACCCCGTCCACCTTGGTGCCCTTGAAGATCGCCTCGCAGGCCATCTCGTTGGCCCGCAGCGTCGCGGCGGTGTCGGTGGTGAAGTACGGGTTGCCGGTCCCGGCGGCGAAGATGCAGACCCGCCCCTTTTCGAGGTGCCGCACGGCCCGGCGGCGGATATAGGGCTCGGCCACCTCGTCCATGCGGATGGCCGAGATCACCCGGGTATAGACGCCGATGGTCTCCAGCGAGGACTGCATCGCCAGCGCGTTCATCACGGTGGCGAGCATGCCCATGTAATCGGCGGTGGTGCGTTCCATGCCCTGCGCAGACCCGGCCAGCCCGCGGAAGATGTTGCCGCCGCCGATCACCATGCAGATCTCGACGCCGAGGTCGTGGACCGACTTCACCTCCTGCGCGATGCGCTCGACCGTCGGCGGGTGCAGGCCGTAGCCCTGCGGGCCCATCAGGGCCTCGCCCGAAATCTTCAGAAGCACGCGTTTGTACTTGGCACTCGGGCCAGCGGTCAGGGGCGCATCGGTCACGGCAGGTCTCCTCGGTCGGTGTCCTGCCTTTGCCCGCTTGCGCGCCGCAACGCAACAGGCGGTGCCGCGCGACTTGACCGGGCGGGCCGATCCGCGCGACATCGCCGGGATGCTCGCCACGCTGCCTGTCCGGACATCACTCGGTGCCTGCCTTTCCCTTCGACACGCTTGACCCCGACCGCCCGGTGCTGATTGCCGGGCCGACGGCGAGCGGGAAATCGGCGCTGGCGCTCGAGATCGCGGCCCGCCAGGGCGGCGTGATCGTCAATGCCGACGCGCTGCAGGTCTACGACTGCTGGCGGGTTCTGAGTGCGCGCCCCGCCCCGCAGGACGAAGCCGCCGCCCCGCACGCGCTCTACGGCCATGTCCCGTTCGAGGTCGCCTTTTCCGTCGGCGACTGGCTGCGCGAGGTCGCCCCGATTCTGGACGGCGGGCTGCGCCCGATCATCGTGGGGGGCACCGGCCTCTATTTCTCCGCGCTGACCGAGGGGCTGGCCGAGATCCCCCCGATCCCGCCCGCCATCCGCGCAGAGGGCGACCGCCTGCGCCAGCAGGATCCGGCCCGGATGCTTGCCGACCTCGATGCCGAGGACCCGGAGACCGCCCAGTCCCTCGACCGCCGGAACCCGATGCGGGTGCAGCGCGCCTGGGAGGTCCTGCGCGCCACCGGCCGGGGCTTCAAGCGCTGGCATGCCGAAACCCCTGCCCCCCTGTTGCCGCTCGGGCAGGCGCAGGCGTTTGTCCTGATGCCGGACACAGCGTGGCTGAACGCGCGGATCGAAACCCGGTTCGACGCGATGCTGGCGATGGGCGCGCTGGACGAGGTGCGTGCGCTTGCCCCGCGCTGGGACCCTGCCCTGCCCGCGGCGCAGGCCATTGGCGCGGCGGAGCTGATCGCGCACCTGTCGGGCGAACTGGGCCTTGGGGAATCGCGCGACAGGGCCGTGATCGCGACCCGCCAATTCGCGAAACGTCAGCGAACATGGTTCAGGAACCGCCTGAAATCATGGCAGGCGCTCGATCCATCCCCGTGATACTCACATTATCCTGTGGAGAACTCTGTGGAAGCCACCAGATGAAGGGTTACCCACAGGCTTTCCACAGTGACAGGATTCTTGGCCATATGGTAGCGTTCCCCATGCTGAGCACCAAGTGTGGGGGTATTTGGTGGAACTCGATAGCACCGAAGTACGAGTCGCGACGCTCCAGAGCCTGATGAAGAAGGGCCTCTGGCGCCTGACGTCTCCACATTCCAGCCCGCGTGCCCGGCTTTACTGGATCACCAAGGGCGCCGGGCGGTTTACCGCCTGTGGCGTGACCAAGGGGTTTGGCCAGCACACGGCGGTCTTCCTGCCGGCGCGCACCATGTGTTCGTTCGAGTTGTCCCCGCATGTCTTCGGCACGCGGATCGACTTTCCCTTCGACCTCGGGCCGCAGCTGCCGGAGGACACGACGGTCCTGCGGATCAGCGAGTACCGGCACCAGGGGGAACTCACGCAGGTCATCGACCAGCTCTACACCGAGGTCCGCGACCACACGCCCGGCTGGTACGCCGCCGCGCGCAGCTATGCCCACCTGATCTCGGTCCAGCTTCAGCGACTGGAGGCCACCTATGGCCAGCAGGTCCGCGCGGTCGGCTCGTCGCAGCGGATCGTCGAGGGCTACACGGCGCTGATCGAGGATCACCTGACCACCGGCCTGTCGGTGTCGGACTACGCACAGAAGCTGGGGATCACGCCGACGCACCTGACCCGGGTCTGTCGCGAGGTTTGCGGCAAGACCGCCTCGCACCTGCTGCATGAACGCGTGATTGCCGAGGCGCGGCGGATGCTCGAGGACACCGATGTCCCGATCCGCCAGATCGCCGAGGACCTCGGGTTCGGCTCCGCGGCCTATTTCACCCGGGCCTTCGGCCAGCGCACGGGGATGACTCCGTCGGCGGCCCGCGCCCGCGGCCTGCGCGAACGCCGCGCCGCCTGAGCCTGTCCGGCCCCAAGTGAATTCTCGCTGCGGTTGCGGCGACACGGTGTCGCGCCGTGCGACCGTTGTGTCGCTTAAGGACAATTGTCGTGTCGCTTTTTTGATCCGGAACGCCGGGCATCGGCATTGACCCGCCGATCAAAACCTGTTGCCCTGTGGACGAAGCCTGCTCGGCGGTGCTGCGCGACCTCCCAGAACCGGACGGTCCGCCCCGCTGCGATATACGGGCTCAGAACGATACAAGATCATGTGTCACAGGGAGAACGAGATGACGCACCCCACCCTCACCGGGACGCCCATGCACCCGGCCGTTACCATGTACGCAAAGGAGGTCCTCGACGGCGCGCTCAGCCGCCGCGAGTTCCTGACTCGCGCGACCGCGCTCGGCGTGACCGCCGTCGGCGCCTACAGCCTGATCGGCATTCCCGCCCCGGCGGAAGCCGCGGCCCACGCCAACGGCAAGCCCGGCGGCACGCTGCGCGTCCAGATGGAACTGCGCTCGCTCAAGGACCCACGCACCTATGACTGGTCGGAAATGGCCAACTTCTCGCGTGGCTGGCTCGAGTATCTCGTCGAGTACAACCGCGACGGCTCGTTCGCGCCGATGCTGCTGGAAGGCTGGGAAGCCAACGGCGACGCCACCCAGTACACCCTGAAGGTGCGCCCGGGCGTGACCTGGAACAACGGCGACGCCTTCACCGCCGCGGATGTCGCCAACAACATCACGCGCTGGTGCGACAGCACCGTCGAGGGCAACTCGATGGCTTCGCGGATGTCGACCCTGATCGACGAGGCGACCGGCAAGGCGCGTGACGGCGCGATCGTCGTCGTCGATGACATGACCGTGCAGCTGAACTGCAGCGCGCCCGACATCACCATCATCCCGGGCATGGCCGACTATCCGGCGGCGATCGTACACAGCAGCTACGACGGCGGCGATCCCTCGGACAACCCGATCGGCACCGGCCCGTACCTGCCCGTCGAGAACGAGGTCGGCATCCGCCAGGTTCTGCAGAAGAACACCGACCACGCCTGGTGGGGCGTCGGCGCCTATCTCGACCGGATCGAGTTCATCGACTACGGCACCGACCCGGCCGCCACGCTGGCCGCCGCCGAGGCCGAAGAGATCGACATGACCTACCAGACGGTCGGCGATTTCGTCGAAGTCTTCGACGCCATCGGCTGGAGCCGCTCGGACGCGGTCACCGCGGCGACCATCGCGGTGCGCTTCAACCAGCTCGCCGAGCCGTACAACAACGGCGATGTCCGCCGCGCCATCCAGATGGCCGTGTCGAACGACGTGGTGCTCGAGCTTGGCTACGCCGGTCTCGGCACCCCGGCCGAGAACCACCATGTCTGCCCGATCCACCCGGAATACGCGCAGCTTCCGCCGCAGACCGTCGACGGTGCCGCGGCGAAGGCCATGCTGGAGGCCGCCGGCCACGCCGACACCGAGTTCGAACTGATCTCGATCGACGACGCCTGGCAGTCGGCCACCTGTGACGCGGTTGCCGCCCAGGTCCGTGACGCGGGCATCAACATCAAGCGGACGATCCTGCCCGGTTCGACCTTCTGGAACGACTGGACGAAGTACCCGTTCTCGGCCACCGAGTGGAACATGCGCCCGCTCGGCGTTCAGGTGCTGGCGCTGGCCTACAAGTCCGGCGTGGCCTGGAACGAGACCGCTTTCGCGAACGAGGAGTTCGACACCCTGCTGACGCAGGCGATGTCGATCGCCGATGCCGACGCCCGGCGCGAGGTGATGGCAAAGATCGAGAAGATCATGCAGGACGAAGGGGTGATGATCCAGCCGTACTGGCGGTCGCTCTTCCGCCACAAGCGGGACTTCGTGATGAACGCCGAGATGCACCCGACCTTCGAGCTGCACCTCTACAAGTACTGGCTCGACGTCTGAGCCGGACCGGGCGGGCCGTTTCCACGGCCCGCCCCCTCCCCCTGATCGCCGCCACCCGGTGCCGCCCCGCGATGAACCGGGTCACGGAGGGATTGCCGCATGCTGCTCTTTATCCTGCGCCGGGTCGGCGTGATGGCGCTGACCGCGCTATGTCTGACCTTCATCGTGTTCGCCCTGACGAACCTGTCTCCGAACCTCGAAAAGCTCGCGAAATCCGAAGGCAACGCCCGGATGACCGACGCGCAGGTCGTCAGCTGGCTGGAAAAGAACGGCTACGCCCAGCCAACGCTGGTCCGCTACGGCGAATGGCTGGGGATCGTCCCCGGGTGGACGCGGGTCGATGAGGAAGGCATCCTGCGCGGCCGCTGCGTGGGCCTCGCCGAGGACAAGACGAACCCGCCGACCTATTGCGGCATCCTGCAGGGCGAGTTCGGTTTCTCGACCGTCTTCAAGGACCCGGTGTCCAAGATCATTTCCACCCGCCTCGCCCTGACCGGCGTGCTGATGTTCTGGGTGATGGTGGTGATGGTGCCGATGGCGCTGATCATCGGCGTTCTGGCCGGCATGCGCGAGGGCTCGCGCCTCGACCGGTCGCTCTCGACCTTCTCGATCGCCTCGACCGCGACGCCGGAATACGTCTCCGGCGTTCTGCTGATCACGGTCTTTGCCTCGTCGGTGGTCGGCCTGAAATGGTTCAAGGGCACCGCCACCAGCGCGATGGACGGCGTGACCTTCGAGAACTTCACCCTGCCGGTGCTGACGATGGCGCTCTATGGCATGGGCTACATCGCCCGGATGACCCGCGCCTCGATGGCCGAGGTGATGACGGCCCAATATATCCGGACCGCTCGACTGAAGGGCGTCAGCTTCCGCAACATCGTGATGAAGCATGCGCTGCGCAACGCGCTGATCGCGCCCTTCACTGTGATCATGCTCCAGTTCCCGTGGTTGCTGACCGGCGTGGTGATCGTGGAAACCCTGTTCAATTACAAAGGCTTCGGCTGGACGCTTGTGGAAGCGGCAGGGAACAACGATATCGAACTGCTGCTCGCCTGCTCCATCGTGGCCGTGCTGGTCGTGCTGGTGACGCAACTGATCTCGGACATCGGTTACGTCTATCTCAACCCCCGCATCCGGATTTCCTGAGGAGACGACGCAGATGGAACCGCTCTCCGCAGGACAGATCGTCGTCGCGATCCTGAACCAGTTCATGCCGGTCTGGATCGCGCTCGTGGCGCTTTACGCCGTCTCGATCCTCTTCAAGCGCAAGCTCGGGCTTTACGGCAAGCTTTTCGACTCGACCATCGGCATGATCGGCTTCGGCCTCGTCATGTTCTGGGTCTTCACCGCAATCTTCGCCGACATGATCGCCCTCTTCGACCCGCTGTCGCAGATCTCGGGCATGAAGAACAAGCTGCCGGGCACGCCGCTGCCGGACGGCACCGGCGTCTACCTGCTGGGCGGGGACAACCTGGCGCGGGACGTGTTCAGCCGCATGGTGATGGGGGCGCGCGAGGTGCTGAAGATTGCGCCCGCCGCGACCGCCTTCGCCTTCATGGTCGGGATCACGCTGGGTCTGCCGGCGGGCTATTTCGGCGGCCGCCTCGACACGGTGCTGTCGTTCCTCGCCAACCTCGTGCTCGCCTTCCCGGTGATCCTGCTGTTCTACCTGCTGGTGACGCCCGAGATCGTGGAGACCGGCATCCCGCGCTACATGGCAGGGGTCCTGTTCCTGTTCCCGATCCTGTTCCTCGTGATCCTTTGGAACTCGCGGTTCTTCACCAACCCCGGACGGCGGAACCTCTACGTCGCGATCACGGTCGTGCTCGGCGGGTGGATCTATCTCGGCCTCGCGTACGACGCCGATCCGCTGGGCGTGATCTCGATGCCGCCGAACGTGCTGATCGTGTTCGTGTCGGTGGTCTTCGTGAACTCGCCCACCGTGTTCCGCATCGTGCGGGGCATCGTGCTCGACATCCAGAACCGCGACTACGTCGCCGCGGCCCAGACCCGGGGCGAAGGCCCGTGGTACATCATGCTGTGGGAGATCCTGCCCAACGCGCGCGGACCGCTGATCGTCGATTTCTGCCTGCGCATCGGCTACACGACCATCCTTCTGGGAACGCTGGGCTTCTTCGGCCTCGGCGTCAGTCCGGAAAGCCCGGACTGGGGCTCGACGATCAACGAGGGACGGCGGCTGCTGTCGATCTACCCGCACCCGGCCATCGTGCCCGCGCTGTCGCTGATGACGCTGGTGCTCGGACTGAACCTGCTGGCCGACGGCCTGCGTGAAGAAAGCCTGAGGGACTGATCATGGCAAAATGGGACTATGACGGCCCGATCCTCGAGATCGAGAACCTGTCCATCAGCTTCTTCACCCGGCTGCGCGAAATCCCGGCCGTGATGGACTTCTCCTGCACCGTGCAGCCCGGCGAGGCGATGGGCCTCGTGGGCGAGTCGGGCTGTGGCAAGTCCACCGTCGCGCTGGGCGTGATGCAGGACCTCGGCGTCAACGGGCGGATCGTCGGCGGATCGATCAGGTTCAAGGGCCGCGACCTGAACACGATGAGCGCGGACGAGTTGCGCGGCATCCGCGGTTCCGAGATCGCGATGATCTACCAGGAGCCGATGGCCTCGCTGAACCCGGCGATGAAGATCGGCCAGCAGCTGATGGAAGTCCCGATGATCCACGAGGGGATCAGCGAGAAGGACGCCCGCGCCCGCGCGCTGGAAGTCGTGACGGACGTGAAGCTGCCCGACCCGGCGCGCATCCTGAACAGCTACCCGCACCAGCTGTCGGGCGGCCAGCAGCAGCGCATCGTGATCGCCATGGCGCTGATGTCGAAGCCGTCGCTCCTGATCCTCGACGAGCCGACCACCGCGCTCGACGTGACGGTCGAGGCGGCCGTGGTCGAACTGGTCAAGGAACTGGGCAAGAAATACGGCACCTCGATGCTGTTCATCTCGCACAACCTCGGGCTGGTGCTGGAGACCTGCGACCGGCTCTGCGTGATGTATTCCGGCGAGGCGGTCGAGACCGGTTCGATCGAGGATGTCTTCGACAAGATGCAGCACCCCTACACCCAGGCGCTGTTCCGCTCGATCCCGCTGCCGGGGGCCGACAAGACCTCGCGCCCGCTGGTGGCGATCCCCGGCAACTTCCCCCTGCCCCACGAGCGCCCGCCGGGCTGCAACTTCGGGCCGCGCTGCGACTACTTCGAGGCCGGGCGCTGCGATGCGGGCGACATACGGATGGCAGAGGTGCCGGGCGACGACCGCCACGCCACGCGCTGCCTGAAGTTCCGCGAGATCGACTGGGACGCGCCGCCGGTGGTCGAGACCGGCGCCGCCAAGGCCGAGGTCGGCGACGTGGTCCTGCGCATGGAAGACTTGCGCAAGTATTACGAGGTCTCGCCCAACGCCCTGTTCGGCGGCGGCTCGAAGAAGGTCGTCAAGGCGAACGAAACGCTCAGCTTCGAGGCGCGCGAGTCCGAAACCCTCGCCATCGTGGGCGAGTCGGGCTGCGGCAAGTCCACCTTCGCCAAGGTCCTGATGGGTCTCGAGACGGCGACGGCGGGCAAGATCCTGATCGACAATCGCGAGATCCAGGACACCCGCATCCAGGACCGGGACACCAAGACCGTCTCCGAGGTGCAGATGGTGTTCCAGAACCCGTTCGACACGCTCAACCCGTCGATGACCGTCGGGCGCCAGATCATCCGGGCGCTGGAGATCTTCAACGTCGGGTCATCGGACGAGGACCGCGAGGCGCGAATGCTGGAGCTTCTGGACCTCGTGAAGCTGCCGCGCAGCTTTGCCGACCGGATGCCGCGGCAGTTGTCCGGCGGGCAGAAGCAGCGGGTCGGGATCGCGCGGGCCTTCGCGGGGGATGCGCGGATCGTGGTCGCGGACGAGCCGGTGTCGGCGCTCGACGTGTCGGTGCAGGCGGCGGTGACCGACCTGCTGATGGAAATCCAGCGCCGCAACAAGACGACGCTGCTGTTCATCAGCCATGACCTGTCGATCGTGCGCTACCTGTCGGACCGGGTGATGGTCATGTACCTCGGTCACGTGGTCGAACTGGGCACCACCGACCAGGTCTTCAGCCCGCCTTACCACCCCTATACCGAGGCGCTGCTGTCGGCGGTGCCGATCGCGGATACCAGCATCCAGAAGACCCATATCGTGCTGGAAGGCGACATCCCCTCGGCGATGAACCCGCCGCCGGGCTGCCCGTTCCAGACCCGGTGCCGCTGGAAATCCAAGGTCCCCGGCGGCTTCTGCGAGACCGAAGTGCCGTCGGTGCGCCACCTCGGCGACGGGCACCAGATCAAGTGCCACCTGTCGGACGCGGAACTCGGCGCGATGGAACCGGTGATCAAGATCGCGGCCGAGTGACGGACGTCGCAGGCTTTGCGAAGGGCGGCCCGGCGGGCCGCCCTTTCGCATGTTTGCGCCGTAACCTGTCGGGTTTGGACTAGTGGCGGCTTTCCGGCGGGCTAGGCTGCGGCCAAACGGAGAATGAGGACGAGATGAAAACCACCACCCAGGTCTGCGTCATCGGCGGCGGCGTCGTCGGCTGCTCGGTGCTATACCACCTGACCAAGCTCGGCTGGACCGACGTGATGCTGGTCGAACGCTCGGAACTGACCAGCGGCTCGACCTGGCATGCGGCCGGCGGGTTCCACACCCTGAACGGCGACACCAACATGGCCGCGCTGCAGGGCTACACGATTCAGCTTTACAAGGAACTGGAGGCACTTACGGGTCAAAGCTGCGGGTTGCACCATGTCGGCGGCATCACGCTGGCCGATACCCCCGAGCGCTTCGACATGCTGAAGGCCGAGCGCGCCAAGCACCGCTACATGGGGCTGCACACCGAGATCCTGTCGCCGTCCGAGGTCGTGGCGATGACCGACGGGCTGGTCAATGTCGAGGGCGTTCTGGGCGCGCTCTACGATCCGCTCGACGGACACCTCGACCCGTCGGGAACGACGCATGCCTATGCCAAGGCCGCGCGGCAGGGCGGCGCCGAGATCGTGCTGCACACCCGGGTCCTCGAAACCAACCCGCGCCCGGACGGCACCTGGGACGTGGTGACCGAGAAAGGCACGATCCACGCCGAGCACGTGGTCAACGCAGGCGGCCTGTGGGCGCGCGAGGTGGGCGCGATGGCGGGCGTCTACCTGCCGCTGCTGCCGATGGCCCACCAGTATGTCGTAACCGACGAGATTCCCGAAATCTACAACCGCGCCAAGGAGTTCCCGCACGTGATGGACCCGGGCGGCGAAAGCTACCTGCGGCAGGAAGGGCGCGGTCTCTGCATCGGCTTCTACGAGCAGAACTGCGAGCCCTGGGCCGTGAACGGCACGCCCTGGGACTTTGGCCACGAGTTGCTGAATGACAACCTGGACAAGATTGAAGACTCGATCGCCTTCGCCTATCGCCGCTTCCCGGTGCTGGAGCGCGCCGGCATCAAGTCGGTGATCCACGGACCTTTCACCTTCGCGCCCGACGGCAACCCGCTGATCGGCCCGGTTCCGGGCCTGCGCAACTACTGGTCGGCCTGTGCCGTGATGGCGGGCTTCAGCCAGGGCGGCGGCATGGGCCTCGCGCTGGCGCAATGGATGATCCACGGCGCGCCCGAGGTCGATCCGCGCGGCTTCGACGTCGCCCGCTTCGGCACCTGGACGACACCCGGCTACACCGTCCCCAAGGTGATCGAGAACTACCAGACCCGCTTCTCGGTCGCCTACCCGAACGAGGAGAAGCCCGCCGCCCGGCCCTTCCGCACCACCGCCATGTACGACATCTGGTCCGGGATGGGCGCGGTCTTCGGCCAGACCTACGGGCTGGAGGTCGTCAACTACTTCGCCCGCGAGGGCGAGCCGCGCTACGAGACACCGAGCTTCCGCCGCTCGAACGCCTTCGAGGCCACCCGCGCCGAGGTCCACGGCGTCAGAACCGCGGTCGGCATCAACGAGGTGCAGAACTTCGGCAAGTTCCGCGTCACCGGTCCCAACGCGCGCGCATGGCTCGACCGGATCATGGCGGGCCGCATCCCGCAGCCGGGACGGCTCAGCCTGACGCCGATGCTGTCGCCCACGGGACGCATATTCGGCGATTTCACCGTGTCCTGCCTGTCCGAGACCGAGTTCCGCCTGACCGCCTCCTACGGCTCGCAGCACTACCACCAGCGCTGGTTCGACGACCATCTCGAGGACGGCGTGCGGGTCGAGAACGTCTCGGACAGCCTGACCGGGTTCCAGATCGCGGGCCCGAAGGCGCGCGAGGTGCTGGCGGCGGTCACCAGCGCCGATGTCTCGGCCGAGGCGTTCCGGTTCTTCGACGTGCGCCGGATGACGCTGGGCATGGCCGACTGCATCGTGCAGCGGGTCAGCTACACCGGGGATCTGGGTTACGAGATCTACTGCGACCCGATGAGCCAGCGCCACCTGTTCCACACGCTGTGGGAGGCAGGCAAGCCGCATGGCATGGTGCCGTTCGGCATGCGGGCGATGATGAGCCTGCGCCTCGACAAGTTCTTCGGCTCGTGGCAACGCGAGTTCAGCCCCGACTACACGCCGGGCGAAACCGGGCTCGACCGCTTCATCTCGTTCAAGAAGAACGCCGATTTCATCGGACGCGCGGCGGCCGAGGCCGAACGGCAATCGGGCAGCGCCCGCACACTCTGCGCTTTCGAAGTGCAGGCGACCGATGCCGACGTGGTGGCCTACGAGCCGATCTGGCTCGGGGGCGAGGTCGTCGGCTTCTGCACCTCGGGCGGCTATTCGCACTGGGCCGGCAAGTCGATCGCGCTCGGGTTCGTGCCGACCGAGCAGCTGACAGACGATCTGGAGGTCGAGATCGAGATCCTGGGCGAGATGCATGCCGCAAAGCGCCTGCTGACGCCGCTCTTCGATCCGGACGGCGCCCGCATGCGGGGCTGAGGCCCGCCAAACGCGAAAGGGGCGCCCCGACGGGCGCCCCTTTCTTGTTCGTATCCGTCAGTGCCGGATCAGACGACCAGCTTGGCCTCGAACTTCTTCAGGGTCGGACGCGCCGAGACGTAGTTCTCGCGGCCGATCCGGGTCTTCAGTTCCGGGAAGAGCTCGAAGATCTCGTCGCGCTGGTCGCTGTCGATCCCGCTCAGCGTATAGTCGCCGGGCTGGAAGCTCTCGGACCAGGCGCCGTCGGCCAGAACGATCTGGTGGCTGGCGCACATGAAGTGGATGTAGGTGGTCGCCACCATGTCGAGGCGGTGCACGCCGTCCATGCCCACGAGGTGCTTTGCCGCGACCAGCACTTCCGGCTGGTCGAAGAGCAGGTCGACCTCGGCGTTGGCGATCAGCATCCGGTGGTTGGGCGAGACGATCATGTCCCGCTCCGGCAGCCCTTTGCCGAGCGACCCGGCCTTGATCAGCACCGGTTTCAGATGCGGCGCGTCGGTCAGGGTCTTCAGCGTGATCCGCTTGTGACCCACCCACTGGATGTCCTGGAAGCCGTTGTCGCGCGTGATGACCTTGTCGCCGACCTTCAGGTCCTCGACCGCCACTTCGCCGCGCGGGGTCGCGACGCGGGTGCCGGGCGTGAAGCAGGGAATGACGTTCTCGATCTCGGTGAAATCGAGGCGCTGGGTCGGGTCGCCGTTGAAGATGACATAGCCATCCTCGTTGTCCGGCGAGGTGAAGACCACGTTCAGCGGGCCGGAGCCGGTCAGGTCCAGCGTGTCGAAGTCGTCCCCGCCCGAGCCGCCGTCCACCACGTCTCCCGCGTTGCCGCCGAGGAAGGTGTCGCGGTCGTCGCCGCCAAAGAGCGTGTCCTTGCCCTGGCCGCCGGTGATGGTGTCGTTCCCGGTCCCGCCGTAGACGGTGTCGTCGTCGATGCCCGCGTCGATCACGTCATTGCCGGCATCGCCGTAGATCGTGTCGTCGTCGTCCTGGCCGAAGATTGTGTCGTCACCGTCCCCGCCGTAGATCAGGTCCTTGCCGTTGTCGGGCACGAGGTCCGGACCGCCCGGGCCCTCGTCCGGGATGTTCACGGCATCCGGGAAGGACGGGTTCAGGCCGCCGTAGATGGTGTCGTTGCCGGCGCCGCCCCGGATCGTGTCCGAGCCTTCGCCGCCGACGATGAAGTCGTTGCCGGTCCCGCCATCGATGGTGTCGTCGTCGAAGCCGCCGTCGATGGTGTCGTTGCCGGCCCCGCCGTCGATGATGTCGTTGTCATCGCCGGTGAAGATCGTGTCGTTGCCCGCCCCGCCGAGGACCGTGTCGCGGTCGTTGAACGGGTCGCTGTCCGACGGATAGAGGCCGGGATAGCCGCGATCCGGCAGCGGAACGCCGGAGACCGGGGCCGAGGTGTCGATGTAGTCGTCGCCGTCCCCGCCGTCGGCATAGTCGCTGCCGTCACCGCCGAGAATGGTGTCGTTGCCGCCTTCGCCGTAGAGGATGTCGTCGCCCTCGCCGCCGTCCAGCTTTTCCCAGCCCGAGCCGCCGTAGATGGTGTCGTTTCCGGCCTCGCCGAAGAGCGCGTCCGACCCCTTCTCGCCCCAGATCTGGTCGTTGCCGTCGCCGCCGTAGATCGCGTCGTCGCCATCGCCGCCGTAGATCTCGTCGTCGCCGTTGCCGCCGCGCACGAAGTCGTTCCCGGCGCCCGCATAGATGATGTCGTCGTCACCGAACTCGCCGGGCAGGATGGCGTCGTTGCCGTCCACGAGGTCGCCGTCGGCGTCCATGTAGCCGGGCAGGATCACGTCGTTGGCCGCGGTGCCCATGACGATGCCGTCGCGGGTCGGACCGCCGGTGCCCTTCGTGCCCTTGGTGCCGCAGGTGCCGCCCGTGCCCTTGGTGCCGCCGGTCCCCTTGGTGCCTTTCGTGCCCTTGGTTCCCTTGCTGCCGCCGGTTCCCTTGGTCCCTTTGGTGCCCTTGGTCCCTTTGGTGCCCTTCGTGCCGGCGGTGCCCTTCGTGCCCTTGCTGCCGCCGGTGCCGTGGGTTCCGGCCGAGGCCTTGCCCCCGAACAGGCCGGACAGGACGCCGCCGAACAGGCTGGTGGTGGTCTTGGCCGACCCGGCGGTCCCGTGGGTCCCCTTGGTGGCTTTCGTTCCCTTGGTGCCTTTGCTCCCGGGCATTGCGACTCTCCTCACATACTGCGCTCGGCCGCACTGCCCCCGCCGCTGGCCTCAAATACGGTCGGGTTCCTTGCGGGTCGGGCGCGAATTCATGAAAAGGCCCGCGCCCGGCCGGAATTCGACCAGATCGATGTCTTCTTTTGGCCGCATTCTGCTCGCGCTCAACCGGGCGTTCGGAAACAGGACATTTCCAAATCGGGATCAATCCCGAGACGCCCGAAAGTTCCCGAGTTTTGCCGGGAAATGGAGCTTCCTATCCATTTGGAGAGTAAAGATATTCTTAAGGTCCCGGGATTGGCCGGACGCACACGCCAAGCCCCTGAAATCACGCAGGATCGCGAAACCGGTTCCCGGCGGACAAGACGCCGATCAAAACAATTCCGAAAAGACCCGTGTACTGTTTTCTTTCAGAGAACACCGGATCAGGCCATCGTGGACCGGGTTTGCCCGAGTCTTGCCATATCCCGGCCCTGCCCACCTGTCAGGACGTGGGTAGACGCCATCGATTTCCGCAGGGGACCATGCTCGCCAGCGATGCCCAGATCGAGCCCCTCGTCCGTCGCATCGAAACGGTGCTCGGAGCTTCCGTCCGAAAGCTGACCCGCCCCGGCGGGCCGGACCGGCCGGTCCTGCGCGCCTATCTCGCCGATCGCAGTGTCATCGTGCTGGCCCGGACCGAGGCCGCCGAGGCCGAGAAGGAGCGCGCGGTGCTCAGGGCGCTCGCGCCCGAAACCCGGCATGTGCCCGAACTGATCGTCCACGCGGACGGGCTGACGGTGCTCAGCGACGGCGGCACAGACCGGTTGCCGGTCGCGCTGTGGCGCGCGCGGGCCGAGGACCGGCTGCCGCTGGTCCTGCGCGCCATCGACGCCCTGCTCGACGTGCAGCGCGCCGCGCGGCGGGTGCGCCTGCCGCCGCAGGTCGCCCCGCTCGGAACCGCGCCGGACTGGATCGCGCAATATGTCCGGGGCCCCCGGCGGATGGCGAAGATGCTGGGACTGGAGGCCCCGCCCTATGACACCGACGCCCTCGAAGCCGCGCTGGCGGTGCCCGACCCGGCCTTCGTCAAGTGGGACGCCCGCGCGGCGAACGCCGCGATCGCCCCGGACGGTCACCTGACCTGGTTCGACTTCGAGCATTGCGGTCTGCGCCAGGGTGCCGAGGACATCGGCTGGCTGATCTCGGACGAGGTGTTTCCGCTCGACCTCGCCCGGGACTTCGACACGATCGCGCAGCACGTCGCGGCCGAGGACCGCACACGCGCCGATGCGCGGCTGGGCATGCTGGAGGTGTTCGCGGTGCTGCAGGCCTCGTTCCGGCTGCGCGTCGTGCTGAACGAGGTCCGCGAGAAGGGCTGGACGAAGCAGCGCTATATCCTGGCGGAAGACCTGGTCGGGGCCGACCCCTACATGGCCGAGCGTCTGGCCCGGAACGGGGCGGCACTGGCCCGGCGGCGGGCGGATACGCGCCCGCTGGCCGATCTGTTCCTGCGCACGGCGGACCTCTTCGCGGAGGCGCGCACGCGGCGTCCGGACTGAGTTACTCGGCCGCCTCGACGCGCTGCGGGGCCGGATCGACCCAGGCCAGCAGGATGACCGAGGCAAAGACGGTCAGGGCGGCGAAGGACAGCAGGGCAAGCATCATGGTCATCGTCGGGTTCCTTGGGCTGGCCCCGGGGGGCGGATCGTTGCGTGTCGGCCGGTCTTCGCGTCTGCCGGAGCGCCCCCGAGCCCCGGACCGGGCCCGGCCCGATGTCGCCAGTTTACGCAAACCCGCCGCGGCGCCGAAGGATTTCTGCCCCATTTCCTCCACATTCCGGACGCAGCCCCGCCTCGGACGCCACGATCCTGCCCGGCTTTGCCCGATGGTCGTTTCCGGATGCGCACCGTTGCAGTCTACGCGCCCCGCCGATGAAGGGCAAACCCGGGGAGTCACCCAAGGATTGTCCGCCGCCCGGCAACACCGGTCCCGGTCACAACGCGGCGCAATTGCGGCAACGGCCTGAGGCTGCGCCCGACGACAATGCGCCGCGCGCGGAGAGATTGTCCGCGCAGCCTGCGTCATCGCGATTCGGAGAAGGGCTGGTACCCGAGGTCGGACTCGAACCGACAAGCCTTGCGGCGGGGGATTTTGAATCCCCTGCGTCTACCATTCCGCCACTCGGGCCCGGCGCTGTCGTAGTGCCTGTGCCACAGCCCGTCCAGAGGGATTTGCGGACCTTGACCTGAGCCGGGGCAAATGCTGCAAGGGCGAAAACCTGAGCAAGGACACAGGCACATGCTCCGCACCCTCTACGACTGGACCATGCGCCTTGCGGAGCATCCGCGCGCGCTCTGGGCGCTGGCCTTCGTGGCCTTCATCGAAAGCTCGGTCTTCCCGATCCCGCCCGACGTCATGATGATCCCGATGATCCTCGCCGCCCCGCGCCGGGCCTGGCTGATCGCGACCGTCGCCACCGTCTCGTCGGTGCTGGGGGGGCTGCTCGGCTATGCCATCGGCATGTTCGCCTTCGAGCAGCTCGGCCAGCCGATCCTCGCGGCGCTGGGCAAGGCGGATGCGATGGCCGAGTTCAACACGCGCTTCAACGACCTCGGCTTCTGGCCGGTGCTGATCGCGGGCCTGACGCCCTTCCCCTTCAAGGTCATCACCATCATGTCCGGCTGGACCGGGCTGTCGCTGAGCACCTTCGTGATCACCGCCATCGTGGCCCGCGCGGCACGGTTCTTCCTCGTCGCGGCGCTGCTGTGGAAGTTCGGCGCCCCGATCCGCGACTTCATCGAGAAGCGTCTCGGGCTGGTCACGATCGTGTTTGTCGTCTTGCTGATCGGCGGGTTCTACGCGACACGCTTCCTGTGATGCAGTTGAACGCCCGCACCCTCGTCCTGATTGCCGCTGCCGGTTCGGCCGCGCTTCTGCTGGGCGCGTGGGGCTTCCAGTACATCGGAGGTCTTGCCCCCTGCAAGATGTGCATCTGGCAGCGCTGGCCGCACGGGATTGCCGTGCTGGCGGGGGGACTTTCGGTCGTCTCGCTGCCGCTGGCCGCCGCCGTCGGGCTGCTGGCGAGCCTCGTGGGCACGGGCATCGCGATCTTTCATTCGGGCGTCGAGCGCAGCCTCTGGGAAGGTCCGACCACCTGCACCAGCACCAACGACCTGGGCGCGCTCAGCCCGCAGCAGCTGCTCGACCAGATCATGGCCGCCCCGCTCGTACGCTGCGACGAGATCCCGTGGCAGATGTTCGGGCTGAGCATGGCCAACTGGAACGCCGTCCTGTCGGCCGGGCTCGTGGTGCTCTGGGCGCTGGCGCTGCTACGCCGGGCTCAGTGATAGCGCAACTCCTTGACGACATGGCGCCACTCCCCGGCGCGGATCAGCTTGCGATGGGTGAAGCGGACCGAATGCAGCGGTCCTTCGATCTCGCGCTGCCAGAACTCGATGAAGTCGAAGAGCTTCGGGTAATCGGGGGCGAGGTCGTACTCTTGCCAGACGAAGCTGTTCAGAACGTTCTTTGCATCGGGCATCCGGTAGAACATTTCCGCCGTGGTCAGCCCGTATCCCTTGAGCATCAGTTCGGTCTCGCGTCCCTTCATCATCCTGTCTCCAGAAAAGCCTGTTCCCCAAGCAGAACACGCCCGAATTAAAAATCAACCAAAACAGTATGTTAGCACTCACTCACAGCGGCTGCTCATATTCGGGCCGCTCGGGTTGCAGGCAAGATACGGAGCGCGCTATAGTGTTCCGGACTAGATATTGTGCTGTCCCAGAACACTGGATGCCAAGTTGAGCGATACGCCGGAAACCCCTGAAACCGAAGAAGAAAACACCCCGGAACGCCCGTCCTACGCGGGCCCGTCGGTGTCGATCTCGGACGAGATGAAGACCTCGTATCTCGATTACGCGATGAGTGTGATCGTTTCGCGGGCGATTCCGGATCTGCGCGACGGCCTGAAGCCCGTGCACCGGCGAATCCTCTACGCGATGCACGAGACCGGCAACGCCCATGACAAGGCGTACCGCAAGTCGGCCCGCCCTGTGGGCGACGTGATGGGCAAGTATCACCCGCACGGCGACAGCGCGATCTACGACGCGCTGGTGCGGATGGCGCAGGACTTCTCGATGTCGCTGCCGCTGCTCGACGGTCAGGGCAACTTCGGCTCGATGGACGGCGATAACCCGGCCGCGATGCGCTATACCGAAGTGCGGATGGACAAGCCTGCCGCCTACCTGCTGGCGGACATCGACAAGGACACCGTCGACTTCCAGGACAACTACGACGGCAAGGACCTCGAACCCTCGGTCCTGCCCGCGCGCTTCCCGAACATGCTGGTCAACGGTGCGGGCGGCATCGCCGTCGGCATGGCGACGAACATCCCGCCGCACAACCTGGGCGAAGTGGTGGACGCCACGCTGGCCCTGATCGCCGAGCCGGACCTGTCCTCCGAGGACCTGATGCAGTATGTCCCTGCGCCGGACTTCCCGACCGGGGGCATCATCCTCGGGCGGTCCGGGGCGCGGAAGGCCTATCTGGAGGGGCGCGGCAGCGTGATCATCCGGGCCAAGACCCGGATCGAGGAGATCCGCAAGGATCGCTTCGCCATCATCCTCGACGAGATCCCCTACCAGGTGAACAAGGCCTCGATGATCGAGAAGATCGCGGACCTCGTGCGCGAGAAGAAGCTGGAAGGCATCGCCCACGTGCAGGACGAATCCGACCGGGTCGGCGTCCGCGTGGTGATCGAGCTGAAGCGCGACGCGACGCCCGAGGTCGTGCTGAACCAGCTCTACCGCTTCACGCCGATGCAGACCTCGTTCGGCTGCAACATGCTGGCCCTCAACGGCGGCCGTCCCGAGCAGCTGACGCTGCGCGGCTTCCTGACCGCCTTCGTCAGCTTCCGCGAGGAAGTCGTTGCCCGCCGCACTGCCTTCGAATTGCGCAAGGCCCGCGAGCGGTCGCACATCCTCTGCGGCCTCGCGGTCGCGGTCTCGAACGTGGACGAGGTGGTCGCCACCATCCGGGCCTCCGCCGATGCCGCCGAGGCGCGCGAGAAGCTGATGACCCGGCGCTGGCCCGCGGGCGAGATCGCCGGATACATCCGCCTGATCGACGACCCGACCCACACCGTGAACGAGGACGGCACCTACAACCTGTCCGAGATTCAGGCCCGCGCCATCCTCGACCTGCGGCTGCAACGTCTGACCCAGCTTGGCGTGAAGGAAGTCACCGACGAGCTGGAAGACCTCGCCTCGAAGATCCGCGACTACCTCGACATCCTGCGGTCTCGCGCCCGGATCATGGAGATCATCTCGGCCGAACTGCGCGAGGTGAAGGACCTCTTCGCCGTGCCGCGCCGGACCGAGATCGTCGAGCATGACGGCGACATGGAGGACGAGGACCTCATCGAGCGCGAGGACATGGTGGTGACCATCACCCAGTCCGGCTACATCAAGCGCACGCCGCTGGCCGATTTCCGCGCCCAGAAGCGCGGCGGCAAGGGGCTGTCGGGCGGCGCGCTGAAGGACGACGACGTGGTGACCACGCTCTTCGTTGCCAACACCCACACGCCGCTGCTGTTCTTCACCGCCGACGGCATGGTCTACAAGCTGAAGACCTGGCGTCTGCCGCTGGGCAGCCGCAGCGCGCGCGGCAAGGCGCTGGTCAACATCCTCCCGATCCAGATGGGCACCGGGATTGCCGCCGTCATGCCGGTGGACCGGGACGAGGCGGACTGGGAAAGCCTGCAGATCGTCTTCGCCACCTCGGCGGGCGACGTGCGGCGCAACGCGCTCAGCGATTTCGCCAATGTCATGCGCAACGGCAAGATCGCGATGAAGCTGCCCGAGGACGGCACGCGCCTCGTCAACGCCCGGATCTGCACCGAGGATGACGACATCATGCTGGTGACCGCGCTGGGCCGCGCGATCCGCTTCCCGACCACCGATGTGCGCGTGTTCAAGGGCCGCGATTCGACGGGCGTGCGCGGGATCCGTCTGGCCGACGGCGACAGCGTGGTCTCGATGGCCGTGATCCGCCACTTCGAGGCCGCCCCGGACGAGCGCGCCGCCTACCTCAAGCAGCGCCGCCTGATGGCCGGCGCCCCGGAGGACGAGGTCGAAGCCGACGAGGACGAGGCTGCCACCGGCGAGGGCCAGCTCAGCCCCGAGCGCTATGCCGAGATGTCGGCGGCCGAGGACCTGATCCTGACGATCACCGCCTCCGGCACCGGGAAGCTGTCGTCGAGCCACGACTACCCGGTGCGCGGCCGCGGCGGTCAGGGCGTCGCCGCGATGGACAAGGCGATGCGCGGCGGCCCGCTCGTCGCCTGCTTCCCCGTCGAGACCGGCGACCAGATCATGCTGGCCACCTCCACCGGCCAGTCGATCCGCTGCCCGGTCGACGGCATCTCGTTCCGGTCGCGCAGCGCGGGCGGGGTGAAGGTGTTCAACACCTCGGCCGGGGAACACGTGGTCTCGGTCGCGTGGATCGCCGAACAGGGCGAGCCGGACGACGGCGACACCGGGCCCGACCCCGCGCCCGAAGCCTGAGCCGCATCATGCGGGGCGCGGACGCCGGTCGTCTGCGCCCCGAAATGCGGCACTCCTGCCTTAATGAATCCTTAAACGTGACACGCGGCGCCTGCGCCGGTGCCGCATTGCCCGCGCACGGTCGATCTCGAGGCAACCCCCATCGAGCAACAACCGCAGAAAGCGAGGCCCGATATGAACACCCTGACCGACTGGCTGCGACTGGCCTTCCGGGCCTGTCTGTCCGCCACTCTGATGATCGAGGCGATCGTCTGCCTTATGCCGGGATGGAACATCGCCGGGATCGAGGCCGTGACGCTGGGCATCAGCGACATGTTCTACCAGAACGTCGCCTTCGCCGTGCTCTACTTCATCATGTCGATCTGGCTGCTCTTCGGCATCAAGACCCAGGTCGTCGCCGCGCTGGCCGGTATCCTGCTGGTCCTGCCCGCCATGGTGATCCAGGGCGTCGGCTCGGACGCGCTGGCCACCAAGCTGGCCCTCTCGGCGGTCTTCGCCCTGCCCCTCTCGGTCTTCGGCGGCGGGCGCTTCTCGATCTACGACCGGCACGACCGCGCGGGCTGGATCACCGCGCTCTGATCCCCGCTCCCTCCCAAGGTTTGTCCGGCGGTGCAGGCTTCCCCCTGCGCCGCCGTTGTCCTATCTAGCGGGGCATGACAGAGACCCTTCATATCGTCGGCGGCGGCATGGCCGGTTCCGAAGCCGCCTGGCAGGCCGTCCGCCTCGGCGTCCCCGTGGTCATCCACGAGATGCGCCCGAACCAGGGCACCTTCGCCCACCGCACCGGCAACCTCGCCGAGATGGTCTGCTCGAACTCGTTCCGCTCGGACGACGACGAACAGAACGCCGTCGGGCTGCTGCACTGGGAAATGCGGCAGGCGGGCGGGCTGATCATGGAAATGGCCGACACCCATGCCCTGCCCGCGGGCGGCGCCCTGGCGGTCGACCGTGACGCCTTCTCGGAGGCGGTGACAGACCGTCTGCGCCGCCATCCGCTGGTCACCGTGACCGGGGACGAGATCACGTCGATCCCGCGCGACGGGCGCTGGATCATCGCGACCGGACCGCTGACCTCGTCCGCGCTGGCCGAGGCGATCCGGGCGGAAACCGGAACCGAGGCGCTCGCCTTCTTCGATGCCATCGCGCCGATCGTCTATGCCGACAGTGTCGACATGGATATCGCCTGGCGCCAGTCGCGCTACGACAAGGGCGAGACCGAGGAAGAGCGCACCGCCTACCTGAACTGCCCGATGACGAAGGCGGACTACGAGGGGTTCATCGACGCCCTGCTGGCGGCCGACAAGACCGAGTTCCACGAGGGCGAGACTGCGGGCTATTTCGACGGCTGCCTGCCGATCGAGGTGATGGCCGAGCGCGGCCGCGAGACGCTGCGCTTCGGTCCGATGAAACCCATCGGCCTGACCAACGCCCATCGGCCCGACGACAAGCCCTATGCCGTGGTGCAGCTGCGCCGGGACAACAAGCTGGGCACGCTCTACAACATCGTCGGCTTCCAGACCAAGATGAAGTACGGCGCGCAACAGGATGTCTTCCGGCGGATTCCGGGGCTGGAGAATGCCCGCTTCGCCCGCCTGGGCGGCATCCATCGCAACACCTTCCTGAACTCTCCGACGCTGCTCGACGACCAGATGCGGTGGACGGCGCACCCGCATATCCGCTTCGCGGGCCAGATCACTGGGGTAGAAGGATACGTCGAGAGCGCCGCGATGGGGCTGCTCGCCGGGCGTTTCGCGGCGGCCGAGGCGCTGGGCCTGCCGGTTGCGAGCCCGCCGCCGGAAACCGCTATGGGCGCGCTCGTGAACCACATCACGGGCGGGGCCGAGGCGAAGACCTTCCAGCCGATGAACGTGAACTTCGGCCTTTTCCCCGAGATCGACGCGCGCGGCGGCCGGAAGAACCGCAAGACCCGCTACAAGGCTTATACCGACCGGGCCAAGGCCGCCTGGCTGGACTGGCTCGGGGCGCTGCAGGCCGCCTGACTTGCCTTCGCCGCCGTCGCGCGGCTAGGCTTGGGGCATGACACAGGACGGATTTCTGGCGAAAGTCTACGACCTGTCGGGCGCCGACAGGGTCGAGGCCTATTACGATGCGTGGTCGGACAGCTACGACGCCGAGCTGACGGAACATGGCTACGAAACCCCCGCGCGCTGCGCCATGGCCCTGCAAGCGACGGAAACGCCGGGCGACGCGCTGATCCTCGACTTCGGCTGCGGCACGGGGGTATCCGGATACGCGCTGTCGCAAGCCGGGTTCACCCGCCTGCACGGCTGTGACCTGTCCAGCGCCATGCTCGCCAAGGCCGAGGAGAAGCAGATCTACGAACGTCTGTGGCAATCGGAACCGGGCGTGGCCCCGGACGGCAGTCACGATGTCATCGCCGCCGTCGGGGTAATCAGCCCGGGCGCGGCCCCGCCCGAGACGCTGGGCCTGCTCCTGTCCGCGCTGAAACCGGGCGGCCGCATGGTGATGTCCTTCAACGATCACGCGCTCGAGGATCCGGGCTATGTCGGCGCGTTGGAGACGGCCCTCGCGCAGGGCGTCCGGATCCTGCACGAGGAGTACGGCCCGCACATCAGCCGGATCGGCCTCAACTCCCGCGTCTATGTGCTTGAAACCTGAAGGTGCGCGGTGCGCGTGACCCGGTTTGCCCCGTCCCCGACGGGGCCGCTTCATCTTGGACATGCCTACGCCGCCCTGGTCGCGGAAGGCCGCGCGCGCGCCGTCGGCGGCCGGTTCCTGTTGCGCATCGAGGACATCGACCGGGCCCGGTCACGGATCGAGTACGAAAAACTTATCTATGATGACCTGTCATGGATCGGGATTCGCTGGGACGGACCGGTCCTGCGGCAGTCCGACCGCCTGCAGGTCTATGCCGCGGCGCTGGAAACGCTCGGGTCCCGCGGCCTGCTCTACCCCTGCCGCTGCACCCGGGGCGATATCCGCGCCGCGCTGTCGGCGCCACAGGAAGGCGCGCCGATCGTCGGACCGGACGGGCTGGTCTATCCCGGAACCTGCCGTGGCCGCCGCTATGCCGACCGGCAGGACGACGACGCCCTCCGCCTCGACATGCGGGCCGCCATCGCGGCACTCGGCGGCGCGTCGGCCGTCGCGGCGCTGGGGTTCACGGAAACCGGCCCGATCCATCCCGGCCATCACGCGCTCGATCCCGACCACCTGATGGAGGGAATCGGCGACGTCGTGCTGGCGCGCCGCGACATGGGCACCTCCTATCACCTCGCCGTGGTGGTCGACGACGCAGACCAGGGCGTGACCGAAGTGACGCGCGGCGTCGATCTCTTCGAGGCGACGCCGCTGCATCGTCTGCTGCAGGCGCTGCTTGGTCTGCCGGTGCCCGACTGGCATCACCATGACCTGATCCGCGACGCCGCTGGAAAACGCCTCGCCAAGCGCGACGACGCCCGCGCCATCGCGGCCTATCGCGCGGCGGGCGAGACGCCAGCCCAGGTCCGGGCCCGGGTCGGGGTTCAGTGAAACGAGGTCAGGCTGTCCCGAATCCGGCTTTCCGACTGGTTCGCCAAGACCTTGCGGCCACCGCTTGAGGCCACGGGCAGGGCCTTGTGGAACACGAGGTCGACCCGCCCCTGCCGCCGGGCCGCCAGAACGTCGAGCAGGCTGGCCCCGAAGCTCATCTCGCCCCACCAGCCATAGAAGCGCGGGTCGGCCCCGTCCGGCGCGTGGTAGACCAGTGCGACGGGCTGCACCGCCAACCTGTCCCGCAGCCCCTCCTCGAAGAAGGCGGCGAACAGCGTCGACTTGAACGGCAGCACGCGGCGGCCGTCCGTGCTGGTGCCTTCGGGGAAGAAGGTCAGGTGATGCCCGGCCCGCAAGCGGGCCTCGAACAGCGCCTTCTGGGCGGCGGCCTCGGACGCCTTGCGCGCGATGAAGGCGGTGCCCGTCGCGCGCGCCAGCCAGCCGATCCCGGGCCAGCCCGCGACCTCGGCCTTGGCCACGAAATATAGCGGCGCCTGTGCGTTCAGGACGAAAATATCAAGCCAGCTCACATGGTTGGCGACAAAGGCCCCGGCCCGGTCCATCGGCGTGCCGTGGCGCGTGACGCGTAGTCCCAGCCAGAACAGCGTCGCGCGGCAGACCCAGACGGTGATCCAGGGCGTCACAGGTCGGTGCAGGCCGAATATCGGACGCTCGATCATACGTAGGATCAGCAACACGACCAGCCCGCCATAGACCGTGGTGCCGACGAGCAGCCCGCGCAGCAAGAGCCGCACCCAGTCCAGAGGCCCGAGCGGACGCCGCTCCGGTGGCGGGATATCCGCGCCCCAGGGACTCATGCGCCCGCCCGCGCGTAAAGCGCCCGCTGCGCCGCGTTCGAGCGCGCGACATCGAGCACGAGGCACACGTCGGTCGTGTTGAAGGCATGATCGATGAACGCCCCCTCCCCGATCACCCCGCCGAGCCGCAGGTAGGCCTTGATCAGCGGCGGCGTCGCGCGGGCGGCGGCGAGGCGGTCGATCGCGTCCTCGGGCACCAGATCCATGCGCTGGAACGGATGCGCCCGCACGCGCAGCTCGGGCGGTGCGAGGTGACGCCAGTGCAGTGCCGACAGCGGTTCGGCCAGCGCCGCGATGTCCGTGCCATGAAAGCTGGCGGTGCCGAACAGGATCTCGACGCCTTCCGCCTCGACATGCGCCGACAGCGCCTGCCAGAGCGTCAGCATCGCCGACCCGCCGCGATAGGCCGGGTGCAGGCAGGACCGGCCGAGTTCCAAAAGCTTGCGCCCGCTCGTCTTGAGCGGGGTCAGGTCGAACTCGCCCTCGGTGTAGAACCGGCCCGCTGCGGCGGCCCCCTCGGCCCCCATCAGGCGATAGACCCCGACGACATGGTCCAGCGCACTCCGGTCCCGTGCCGGGTCGATCAGCACGAGATGGGCGCAATGCGCGTCGAACCGGTCGCGCTCCAGCCGGGCGTCGTGGTCCACGTCCGGTCCGTCGCCGCCAAGTTCCTCGACGAAGACCGCGTAGCGCAGCCGTGCCGCCGCCCGCAGGTCGTCGGGATCGGTCGCGAAACGGACCTCGTAGGGCGTGGCGGCGGTCTGCATGTCGGTCCCTCGCAGGAATGCGGCAGTCCTAGCCAAGCCCGGGCGGCGCTGCAATCTCCCGGCGGGACGAGATGCCGCCCTTTCCAGCAACCCAAAGTTGTGCTAACGGAACAGATACCCGCAGAAGGCATCACTCCATGTCGAACACCAGGTCCAGCGCCACCCGGGTCCCGTCGATGACGACCTTGCCCTCGTCCGGGAACATCACCGTGACCCGGGTCCCGATCTTCGACTGCACCTGCCCCGTGCCCCAGTCGGGACGGTCTGGATGGCGCACCAGCAATCCGGGCGTCAGAACCGGGTTCAGATCGTCATCCATGTCGTTCCTTTCCGGAGAGGCGGCATGACCGAGACCCTGCGCGAGGACCTGACCGCGCTCGTCGGGTCGCGGATCTGCCATGACCTGATCAGCCCGCTCGGGGCCATCGGCAACGGCCTCGAACTTCTGCAACTTTCGGGACTGCCGCAAGGCCCCGAATGGGCCCTGATCGCCGAAAGCGTCGAGAATGCCAGCGCGCGCATCCGCTTCTTCCGCATCGCCTACGGCGCCGCCGACAGCGCCAGCGTGGTGCGAGGGGCGGAGCTGCGCGCCGTGCTCCGGGCGATGTTCCACGGCGGGCGGGTGCGGCTCGACTGGCTGCCCGACGACCAGCCGCGCGCGGAGGCGAAGCTCGCCTTCCTCGTGCTGCAGTGCCTCGAGACCGCCCTGCCCTATGGCGGGCGCATCACGGTCGAGGACGGACACAAGGGCCGCCGCATTCGGGCCGAGGCCGAGCGCATCGTGCTGGACGAACCGCTCTGGGCGCGGCTCAGCGAGCGGAGCGGGACAACGCCGCTGCGTCCGGCACAGGTGCAGTTCGGACTTCTGGGCGACCTGATCCGCAGCAGTCACCGGCGGATCAGCGTGGAACTGGCCGCCTCGTCGATCACGGTAACGATCTGAACCCGGTCAGGGGCGCACGGTGCCGTCGCCCGTCACGAGGTACTTGAAGCTGGTCAGCTGCTCGGCCCCGACCGGACCGCGCGCGTGCATCTTGCCGGTGGCGATGCCGATTTCCGCGCCCATGCCGAACTCGGCCCCGTCCGCGAACTGGGTCGAGGCGTTCCACATCAGGATCGCGCTGTCGAGCCGCTCGAAGAAGTGGCGCGCGGCCTCCGGGGCCTCGGTCAGGATCGCCTCGGTGTGGGACGAACCATGGCGCCGGATATGCGCGATGGCAGCGTCGATGTCGTCCACCACCCGTGCCGCGATGATCATGTCGAGGAACTCGTGGCCCCAGTCCTCGGGCGTCGCGGGCCGGGAGCCGATCAGCCCCTCGGCGCGCACCTCGACACCCGCCGCCATCAGGTCGTCGACGATCTCCTGGCCGAGCGTGGCGGCGATGTCCTTGTGGATCAGCAGGCACTCGGCCGCGCCGCAGATACCGGTGCGACGGGTCTTGGCGTTCAGCACCACCGCGCGGGCCTTGGCCGGATCGGCGTCCCTGTCGACGTAGACATGGCAGATGCCCTCGAGATGGGCGAAGACCGGCACGCGCGCCTCGGTCTGGACCCGCCCGACGAGGCCCTTGCCCCCGCGCGGCACGATCACGTCGATCAGGCCGACGGCCCCCAGCATGGCGCCGACGGCCGCGCGGTCGCGGGTCGGCACCATCTGCACCGCATCCTCCGGCAGACCGGCGGCCCGCAGCCCCTCCTGCAGGGCGGCATGGATGGCGCGCGAGGAATGGAAGCTCTCGGACCCGCCGCGCAGGATCACCGCGTTGCCGGACTTGAGGCAGAGCGCCCCGGCGTCGGCGGTCACGTTGGGACGGCTTTCGTAGATCACGCCGACCACGCCGAGGGGCGTCCGCACACGCTCGATCTTCAGCCCGTTGGGCCGCTCCCAGGCGTCGATGACCTTGCCGACCGGGTCGTCCTGGGCCGCCACGGCGCGCAGGCCGTCGCAGATGCCCTCGATCCGGGCTTCGGTCAGCAGAAGCCGGTCGAGCATCGCGGGGCTGAGGTTCTTGTCCCGCCCGTAGGCCATGTCCTTTTCGTTGGCCGCGAGCACTGCGGCCCGGTCGCGCCACAGCACGTCGGCGGCCATCTCCAGCGCGCGGCGCTTGGCGTCGGACGGGGCGAAGGCCAGCTCGGCCGCGGCGGCACGGGCGGCATGCCCCATGTCGGCGATCAGGGCCGTTGCGTCGTCGAAATCCTTCATCTCGTCCCCCTCCGGTGCGTCAGAGCACCATGTCATCCCGATGGATCACCACCGCCCGGCCCGCATAGCCGAGAAGCCCCTCGATGTCATCGCTGTGATGGCCCGCGATGAGGCGCGCCTCGTCCGAGGTATAGCGCGACAGCCCGATCCCCAGCGCCCCGTCGCTGCCGGCGATGGTCACCGGTTCGCCGCGCCCGAAGCGCCCGTCGACCGCGGTGATCCCGGCGGGCAGCAGCGACTTGCCCTGCCCCAGCGCCCGCGCGGCCCCGGCATCGACCACGATCCGTCCCTTGGGCTTCATCGCGGCGATCCAGTGCTTGCGGGCGGACTGCGGGTCGGTCTGCGGCAGGAACCACGTGCTGTTTGCCCCGGCGGCCAGCGCGCTGAGCGGGCGCATCACCCGGCCATCGGCAATCGCCAGCGCACAGCCCGCCTGCGTCGCGGTGCGGGCGGCCATGACCTTGGTCTTCATCCCGCCCTTCGACAGACCGGACCCGGCATCGCCCGCCATCGCCTCGATCTCGGGCGTGATCGCGTCGATCACCTCGAAGCGGCGCGCCTCAGGGTCGCTCTTCGGGTTGCCGGAGTAGAACCCGTCGACGTCCGACAGCAGCACGCAGCCATCCGCCCCGGTCAGCGCGGCGATCTGGGCCGCCAGCCGGTCGTTGTCGCCGTAGCGGATCTCGTCGGTGGCGACCGTGTCGTTCTCGTTCACGATCGGCAGCGCGCCGAGGCCGAGCAGCGTCGCGAGCGTGGCACGCGCGTTCAGGTAGCGGCGGCGGTCGGCGGTGTCTTCCAGCGTCACCAGCACCTGCGCCGCGGTGATCCCGTGCGGCACAAGCGCGGCCGCATAGGCCTGCGCGAGGCTGATCTGGCCCACGGCGGCGGCGGCCTGCGACTGTTCCAGCGTCAGCGCCCCGGTCCCGAGGCCCAGGAGCCCGCGCCCCAGCGCGATCGACCCCGAGGACACGAGGATGACGTCCATGCCGCCCAGGCGCAGGTCGGCCACGTCCTGGGCCAGCCCCTCGAGCCAGTCAGCGCGCAGATGCCCGTCTTCCACCAGCAGGGCCGAGCCGATCTTCACCACCAGCCGATGCACCTCGGTCAGCATCGGGCGGACGAGGACGGAGGCGCTCATCTCAGGGGGTCCAGGAGGTATCGTCGGCGGCCTGCGCCGCCTCGGCCTGTTTCGCGCCGAGAACCCGCCGCCGCACGGTGCGCAGCACGTCGTCGAGGCCCTCGCGGCTGACGCCGGACATGCCGAGGACGGGCTTGCCGGTCGCGGCTTCCAGCGCGGCCAGCTTCTCGGCCCGCTCCTCGTCGTCGAGCGCATCGATCTTGTTCAGCGCGGTGACTCGGGGCTTCGCGGCCAGCTCCGGCGAATAGGCCTCGAGCTCCGTCAGGATCGTGCGCAAGTCCTCGACCACGTCCTCGGAGGTGCCGTCGATCAGGTGCAAAAGGACCTTGCAGCGCTCGACATGCCCGAGGAACTGGTCGCCGAGGCCCCGCCCCTCGTGCGCGCCCTCGATCAGGCCGGGAATGTCGGCCACCACGAACTCCGAGCCGTCGATCCCGACCACCCCGAGGTTCGGGTGCAGCGTCGTGAAGGGATAGTCCGCGATCTTCGGCCGCGCGTTCGAGGTGGCGGCGAGGAAGGTCGACTTGCCAGCGTTGGGCAGGCCCAGCAGCCCGGCATCGGCGATCAGCTTCAGCCGCAGCCAGAGCGTGCGCTCGACGCCTTCCTGCCCGGGGTTCGCGCGGCGCGGGCCCTGGTTCGTCGAGGTCTTGAAGCGCAGGTTGCCCCAGCCGCCGTTGCCGCCCTTGGCCAGCAGGACGCGCTGGCCGAGCTCGGTCAGGTCGGCGATCACGGTTTCCTGGTCCTCGTCGAGGATCTCCGTGCCGACCGGCACCTTCAGGACGATGTCCTCGCCGTTCTTGCCGGTGCGCTGGCGCCCCATGCCGGGCTGGCCCGAGCGGGCAAAGAAGTGCTGCTGGTAGCGAAAGTCGATCAGCGTGTTCAGGCCGTCGACGGCTTCCGCCCAGACATCGCCGCCGCGTCCGCCGTCGCCACCGTCGGGGCCGCCGAACTCGATGAACTTCTCGCGCCGGAAACTGACGGCGCCCGAGCCTCCGCCGCCGGAACGGACGTAGACCTTGCAGAGATCGAGGAATTTCATCGGGCGTGGCCTTTCCGGGCGTGATCGTGCGGCGGTGTAACGCCGCGCGCGCGTCCGCTCAAGTCGTCAGCCGCGCGCGAGCTCAGTAGCGTTTCAGATAGGTCCAGGTCGGAACCTTGGCGGTGCGGGCAACCGAGAAGGCCTCGGCGTCGCCGAGATACTCGAAGCCCGCGTTGGTCAGCACCCGGGCCGAGGCCGGGTTGTCCTGGAAGACGGCCCCGAAGATCGTGGCATTGCCGAACGGGTTGGCCGCGACCAGAGCCTCGACCGCCTCGGAGGCAAAGCCGGTGTTCCAGAACGCGGGCGCCACCCAATAGCCGATCTCGGACTGGTTGCGGTCCATCTTCTTCAGTCCGATCAGGCCCAGCACCTCGGACAGGCCGGTGTGCGAACCATCCATGACCCAGACATCCTCGTCCCGCTCGGGCGCGAGGCTGCGGGCGATGAACTGCTCGGTCGCGCCCGGCGGCAGCGGGTGCGGGATCGTCGTCGTCATCTCGGCGACCCGGCGGTCCGACGTGTAGAGCCGGATCAGCCCCGCGTCCGAGTGGCGGAGCGGGCGCAGCACGAAGCGCGCCGCCTCGATCACGGGCACGGGCGCGGTGGCCGGGGCGACGGGACGCGGCGCTGTGGCGTGCAGGGTCATGGCGGTCTCCTCCCAAAGACGTCAGGGCCTTGTGGCCGACCCGTCCGATGTGGGGCGCACGGTCGGCCCGCGCAAGCTACCCCGGACAGGTGCCGGATTGATGACGGTTCGGCCCCGGACGCGGCAGGGGCCGAAATGCGAAAGGACCGGCGCTGCGGCCGGTCCTCCCTAGGCGTTGCGCCTGAAACGGACGGGCCTACTCGGCGGCGTCGGCCACCGGCAGCACGGACACGAAGGTACGGCCCTTGAACCCCTTGCGAAAGGTCACGGCGCCCTCGGCGGTCGCGAACAGGGTGTGATCCTTGCCGATCCCCACGTTCTCGCCCGGCCACCACTTGGTGCCGCGCTGACGCAGGATGATGTTGCCCGGGATCACGGCCTCGCCGCCGAACTTCTTCACGCCAAGGCGCTGACCGGCCGAGTCGCGGCCGTTGCGGGACGAACCGCCTGCTTTCTTGTGTGCCATCTGTCTTTCTCCTTAGCCCTTGGCCAGTTCCTTGGCCTGCTCGACCCAGCCTTCACGCTCGATCCGGCCCTTGAACGACAGTTTCTCGTCGAATTCGGCAATCTCCGCCTCGGTCCAGGCCGCGATCTGCGCAAAGGTGGTGACCCCCGCCGCCAGCAGCTTCTTCTCGAGGGCCGGGCCGACGCCCGACAGTTTCTTCAGGTCGTCCGCGCCGGCCGGTGCCGCAGCCGCGGCGGCCTTCTTCGGAGCGGCCTTCGGCGCAGGTGCCGCGGCACCCTCGGCCTTCGGGGCCGACGCGGCGCCCATGGCGGCCTTCACACCGGTCGCATCCGCGCCCGAGGCGAGGATGTCGGTGATCTTGACCACGGTCAGCTGCTGACGGTGACCCTTGGTGCGCTTGGACGAGTGCTTCCGGCGGCGACGCTTGAAGTTGATCGTCTTCGGACCCTTGATCTGGTCGAGGACTTCGGCCTGCACGGCTGCGCCGGCCACGAGCGGGCTGCCGAGCACGGCGGTCTCGCCGCCGATCATCAGCACGTCGTTGAATTGAACGGTTTCGCCGGCATCAGCGGCCAGTTTCTCGATCGACAGGACGTCGCCGGACTGGACCTTGTACTGCTTGCCGCCGGTCTTGAGGACCGCGAACATGGTGTCTTCCTTCTTATCCCCGCGCCCTGTGGCCCCCGTCTCCGGGCGTTTGCGCCTTGCGGCACCTCGGGCAGCGCGCCTCCCCATGGGAAGCGTCATGACAAAAAAAGCCGCAGCGAGACATCGCCCCGCGCGGTGGGCGTCGTATGACGGAGCCTGCCCGCGCTGTCAAGCGGCCCCGGGACCGGCCGTCAGGCGTCCTCGCCGGACATGTAGCGCGCCGCCGCGAGGCCGAGGCGATACGAGATGTCGTTGAAGAGCTGGTCGAACGCCCCGAAGAGCGCGCGGTTGAACGCGGCGCCCGCGTCCGACTCGGACACCTCGACGTAGCGCGCCAGTTCCTCGTCCGACAGCACCGAGTAGGCCAGCCCGAGGTAGGACAGCAGCCACTCCTCGGTGTCACTGCGCAGTTCCGGCTCCTGGCTCCAGACCTCGGCCAGCATCTCGCTCTCGCCGAGGTCGTAGGAGAAGGCGCCGCCGTCGACGAGACCCCGGTAGAAAGCGTAGTTCGAGTTGAGCCCGCCCACCACGTTCGACTCGATCAGGTCGTTGACCGAGATGAAGCGGCGCAGCAGGCGCTCGCGGTCCGGGGCGAGGTCGGCGACCGCCTCGCGGGCGGCCTCGTCCACAGCATCGTCCAGCATCGCCTCGCGGGCGCTCAGTTCGGCGCCGGTGATCTTCTGGCCAAGCGGCGAGGCGAAGAAGTCGAGCACCGGGTCAAGCTCCGGCCCGGCCAGCCCGGCGGCGAAGGCCTCGCGCATCTGCCGCTCGGAAGCATCCCGGTCATGGATCTGCGCCGCTTCGAGATCCCAGCCCGCCCCGCCCTTGCCGGGAAAGAGGTCGCGCTCCAGCGTATCGGCATAGGCGAGACCCTCCTGCTCCATCACGCCGAGGATCTCGTCGAGCCGCGTCACCTCCACCAGACGGTCGATCCGCGCCGGATCGGCCTGCGCCGCGACGGGCACGGCAAAAGAGAGAGCGAGAGAGAGCAGGATCGCGCGCATGTCGGACCTCCGGTCGGGCGTCTGCACCAAGGGGTAGTGCCTCGCCGACAACTTTCCAAGGGCAGGCCCCGGAAAACCGCCCGAACGCCTCTTGCGCCCCTCCCGGCGATTGGCTACACGCCCTCCACCACTTCACGCGGAGAGGTGCCGGAGTGGTCGAACGGGGCGGTCTCGAAAACCGTTGTGGGGGTGACTCCACCCAGGGTTCGAATCCCTGTCTCTCCGCCACTTATCCCTTGCTGATACGCCACTGCGACCCGGTCCACCGAGGTCGCGGCCGAAAGCCTGTGACGCAAACCGGGCGCCCGTGAGCGCCCGGCCGTCCGACCCTGTCAGGCCCGGTCATTCCAGAATGGCGGCCTGGTAGGCGCTGGCGTCGATGATTCCGAAAAAGGCCCCCATTTCAGGCATCTGGGACAGCGCGCCGAGGGCCGACATGAACTCGGCCTGGCTCTCCCAGCCGATCATCACCACGCGCTGACCGTCTGCCGTCACGAACTCGCGGTCGAAGATGTAGCCGGGCTGTTCCGCCACGCGGCCGAAGAACCCGGCGCGGGCGGCGTCGAACGTGTCCTCGTACCCGGCTTTCGGCGTCCGCACTGCAACTTCAAGCACCTGCCCGGGTCGGTTGATGTAGTCTTCGAGCAGGAACGTCCCGCCATCGGCCGGCGCGACCTGCACGAAGGCCTGCATGGCGACCTTCTCGAAGAAGCTCTGCACCACCGGCATCGTCATCATCGCCTGCGCGGCGGCGCCGAACTCCTCGATCGACGACCAGCGTGTCAGGCCGACGTAAACGGGCAGCGGGCCCGGTTCGGGGAAGGTGAAGAACGCCTTCAGGGTCCAGTCGGCCTCGACCCCCGGGGTCTGCGCGAGGCCGTCGAGCAACGGCGCGCGCGCGGCGGTCCAGTCGGCGACATCGCCGTTGCGGATTTCCTGGATGGCGATTTCGTAGACGGGTCCGGTCAAGGCGACCTCCTGAGCCTGGGTTGCGCCTGCCGTCAGGGCGAGGGCGGCGGAAAGGGCGAGACGGTTCAGCATGTTGTCCTCCATGCATGGGAATGACGGCACTGTGCCCTGCACGCCCTCTGCTAACCATTTGCGATCTTACGACATGATTGTTAGGCTATACCTATGAGTGATCTGGACCTTCTGCGCCCAATGCTGGCCTTCGCGACGGTGGTCGAGACCGGAAGTTTCCGCGCCGCCGCCGACCGGTTGGCGCTGTCACCGCCCTATGTCAGCCAGATGGTCTCGGACCTCGAAGCGCGGCTGGGGCGGCAACTGCTCTACCGCTCGACGCGGCGGATCGCCCTGACGGCGGAGGGCGAGGCCTTTCTGCCCCACGCACGCACGCTGTCGGAGGCCTTCCTGCAGGGGCTGGACACCGTGCGCGATGCCCGGCGCGGGCTGACCGGGCGCTTGCGCATCTCGGCCCCCACGGTGCTGGCAAGCCCGGCCTTCGCCCGCGTGGTCAGCGGTTTCGCGGCCGATCACCCCGGGATCAGGCTGGAGATCGACATGGATGACCGGGCCATCGACCCGGTGGCGGCCAAGGTCGACCTGGCGCTCCGGATCGGCGATCCGGGCGAGGAGTCGCGGCTGGCCCGCAAACTGTTCACGACGCGGGGTGTCTTGTGCTGTGCCCCCGCGCTGGCGCCGAAGGTGCTGACCCCGGAGGACCTGCACGGCCTGACCTGGATCCGGTCGCCGAGCACGCCCTCGCGCCTGTCCCTGTGCGGGCCGGCCGGGCAGGAGCATATCACCGCGCCCGAGCAGCAGATGGTCGTCAACAACGCCGCGCTCGTTCGCAGCCTGCTGCTGGACGGCGGTTGCTACGCGCTCTTTCCGGAATTCACGGTGCGCGACGCGCTGCAGGCGGGCCACCTCGGCATCGCCTGCCCCGACTGGTCGGTTCCGGGGGTCAGCGTGCACGCGCTCTACACGGAACGCCGCACCGCGCTGACCAACGCGCGGGCCTTCGTCGATCATGTACAGGTCAGCCTGGCGGCGATGGATACCCGTCCGGCACCGGGCTGAGCGTGCCGCGGCGCAGCACTCCCGTCAGCGCAGCACGAACATCCGGGCCAGACCCATGTTGTCGCGCACCAGATCGTCGAGCGAGACACGGTCGAGGGTGTCGTAGAAGGCCTCCAGCGCAGAGGAGAGCACACCCCGCAACCGGCAGACCGAGACGATGGGGCAGCTGCCGCCGTCGGGCTGGAAGCATTCGGCAAAGGCCGAGTCCGCCTCGAAGATCCGGGTGACCTCGCCCACGTTGATGTTGGCCGGGTCGCGGGCGAGGCGGATGCCGCCGCCCCTGCCCCGGACCGTCCGGATCAGGCCCTGGTGCCCCAGCGTGTTGATGACCTGACCGAGATGGTTCTCGGAGGCATTGCACCGTTCCGCCACTTCCGCCGTCCGCACCGTGCGGTCCGCGTTCAGGGCGCAGAACATCAGCGTGCGCATCGCGAGATTCGTGCGGGTGGTCAGTCGCATGGCCGGGACTCCTCGGCCGATGCCGAAAGTTGACACCTCGACTGTATCACCCGGCTGACGGGCAAACAATTCCTATCTTTGAGTTGTGCAAGATGCGAAACACACGTCATGCGTGTAAAACCACGCCACCGCACACGCCTTCAGGTCCCGGACTCCCCCGGCGTCGCCCGCCCCCGGAAGCCCGTCGCCACCACGAACTTCTCCGACGAGTCGCTGCGGCTGGCGGGCGGCTTGACGTTCGCGACCTTCTCGAAGCGCTTCTTCAGGGTCGCCTGAAGCCCCTGCTCGGCCCCGCCGGCCAGGACCTTGGCGACGAAGGTGCCACCGGGACTGAGAACGTCGAAGGCCAGCTCGGCCGCGGCCTCGCACAGCGCGATGATCCGCAGGTGGTCGGTTTGCTGGTGCCCGGAGGACGCCGCCGCCATGTCCGACATCACCACGTCCGCCTCGCCGCCGAGCCAGTCCTTGACCTTGTCGTCGGCCCCGTCCTCGAGAAAATCGAGAACGTGGATCTCGGCGCCCGCGATCGGCTCCACCTCCTGCAGGTCGATCCCCAGAACCGTGCCGCGCGCCTTTCCGGACGTCTCGCCGAGCGCGTTGACCCGGCGCACCGCGACCTGCAGCCAGCCGCCCGGCGCGCAGCCGAGGTCCACCACCCGCGCGCCCGGCACGAGGAAGCGGTACTTGTCGTCCAGTTCGAGGATCTTGTAGGCCGCGCGCCCGCGATAGCCTTCGCGCCGGGCCGCCTGCACGTAGGGGTCATTGAGCTGGCGTTGCAGCCAGCGGGTCGAGGAGCTCTTGCGCCCCCGCGCCGTCTTGACCTTTACGGTCAGGTCGCGCGTGCCGCGTCCGCTTGTGCCGGGTTTCTTGACCATCGCTCGTGTTCCGTATCCTGAACCGTCGCCCTGCCCCGAAGCCGCGCGCGGCGCAACCCCCGGCGGCTCAGAACGGACCGTCTTCCAGTACGCCGTCGGCGCTCATCTGCGCATAGAGCAGTCCCTCGCGCAGCCCCCGGTCGGCCACCGTCAGCCGGTCGGTGGGCCAGACCCGCAGGAGCGCCTGCAGGATCGCCGCCCCCGACATGATCAGCGAATGCCGGTCGCGGCCGATGCGCGGGTCCTCGCGCCGCCCGACGGGTCCCAGCGCGAGGTAGCTTTGGATCACCCGGTCGATCTGGTCCGAGGTCATCCTGAGACCGTCCACCTTGTTCCGGTCGTAGCGCTTCAGCCCCAGGTGTGAGGCCGCCACCGTCGTCACGGTGCCCGAGGTGCCGATGATCTGGAACCCGTCGCGGACCTGGTCGGGCTCGTTGTAGGGGCTGAACTCGGACAGGTTTTCCTCGAAGAACCAGCTCATCAGGGCGAACCGCGCGGGGTCGTCCTTCACGTCCTCGAACTGGTCCTTCAGCGTCGCCACGCCGAGCGGCACGCTGATCCAGTCCACCACCTTGGCCGCCGGGATGTCGCTGGCGGCACCGTCAAATCCCGAGTGCAGCCGCATGATGGCGCGGGGCCGGTCGAGGCGCGGCACCCGGCTGAGGTCGATCCACACCAGTTCGGTCGAGCCGCCGCCGATGTCCACGACGAGGAGCTGCTCGGTCCGGGTCGAGACCAGCGGCGCGCAGGAAACCACGGCAAGGCGGGCTTCCTCCTCGGGCTTGATGATCTGCAACTGCAGGCCGGTGTCGCGTTCCACCAGGCGCAGGAACTCGCCCGCGTTCTCGGCCCGGCGGCAGGCCTCGGTCGCCACCATCCGCATCCGGCGCACGCCGTGGCGGTGAATCTTCTTCTGGCAGATCTTCAGCGCACCCACCGTGCGCGCCATCGAGGTGCGCGACAGCCGCCCGGTCGCCTCGAGTCCCTGCCCGAGCTGCACCGATTTCGAGAAGCTGTCCACGACGTGGAATTGGCTGCCCTTGGGCTGCGCGATCAGCATGCGACAGGAATTGGTCCCGAGGTCCAGCGCCGCATAGAGATCGGCGGGATCGGGCCTGTCAGGGCGGGCGGACGCGACCGGTTTCAGGTGGCGGCCCGCCCGGGACGTGCGCGGAGCCGTCATGGGGGACCTCGAACTCTCTGTGTTGCAGTTACGCTACGCGGCAATCCTTCGCGGTGCAAGCTTCGCCGCCGCCCGCCGGGGCGTCCACCCCGCCCGCCTCATGTTCATGATGAGAAGATTTCAGCGCCCGGCCCGTAGCCCCCGGGCGCGCTTGGCCCTATCCCTTTGCAGGCCACGTCGCGGATTTCGCGTGACCGGTCGCAAATCTCGCGTCCGGCCGCCCGGAAAAGCCGCATGAACGCGCCAACGAGAGAACGGAGTCGGACGTGCCCGAGGTCACCATCGTCTACTGGCGGGACATCCCCGCACAGGTCATCGTCGGCAAGGGCCGGCGCGGCGCCAAGCGTCCGTTGCCCGAGCGCTTCGAGCAGGCGATCGACCGCTGTGCGATGAAGATCGGCGCGCGCGACACCGACGCCTATCTCGCGGAGTGGCGCAAGGCCCCGCCCTACGAGGTCGCCGGAGACCCCGAAGACGTCGCCACCGCCGAGGCCGCCCGCCTCGAGACCGCCTACGACGACGCGCGACTGCGCATGCTCATCGCCAATGACGGGCGCGACTGACCACAGGCCCGCAGGGCCGCTGACCCGCTTGAGGGAGGGACTCATGGCACTTCTTCCATTCCGCAAATCCGCGGCACCCGCCGCCGGGGCGGCCGATGCGCTCGAGGGCTTCCTCAAGGGCTACTCCATCGAGGTGATGCCGCGCACCGCAGCCAAGATCGAGGATTTCCGCGCCCTGCTGCCCGAGGGCACCAGGGTCTACATCGCCCATATCGACGGCACGCCGATCGAGGACATGGTCGCGACCGCCCGGCGCATCAGCGGCGAAGGCTTTACCGTGATGCCGCACTTCCCGGCCCGGATCATCGCCGATGCCACGATGCTGGGCGACTGGATCGCGCGCTACCAGGGCGAGGCCGGCGTGACCGAGGCGCTGCTGCTGGCCGGTGGCGTGACCGAGCCAAAGGGCGACTTCCACTCCTCGATGCAACTGATTGAGACCGGCCTCTTCGACAAGGCAGGCTTCACCCGGCTGCACGTCGCGGGGCACCCCGAAGGCAACAAGGACATCGACCCCGACGGGTCCGACGCGATGGTGATGGAGGCTCTGCGCTGGAAGCAGGCCTTCTCCGAACGCACCGACGCCGAGATGGCGATGGCGACCCAGTTCTGCTTCGAGGCCGAGCCGGTGATCGCCTGGGCCGACCGGCTGGCCGCCGAGGGCATCCGCCTGCCGATCCACATCGGCATCGCGGGCCCGGCCAAGCTGCAGACGATGATCAAGTTCGCCGTCGCCTGCGGTGTCGGCCCGTCGCTGCGCGTGCTCCGGCGCCGCGCCAAGGACGTCACCAAGCTGGTGCTGCCCTTCGAGCCCGACGAGATCCTGACCGCGCTCGCCATGCACAAGGCCGCGCACCCGGGCTTCGGCATCGCGCAGGTCCATTTCTTCCCGCTCGGCGGCATCCAGACCACCGCCGACTGGGTGCAGACCCATGCCGGCGCCTCCGGCCGGCCCGCGGCGCTCAGCGCCTGACCCCTCTTCTTGACCCAAGGACCCCGCCCATGACCCGCACTGTCCTCGAATCCAAGTCCAAGACCGTCGTGATCGGTTTTGATGAGCCGTTCTGCGTCATCGGCGAGCGGATCAACCCGACCGGCCGCAAGAAGCTGGCCGCCGAGCTGGAAGCCGGCGACTTCACCACCGTCGAGCGCGACGCGCTCGAGCAGGTGGCCTGCGGGGCGACCGTGCTCGACATCAACTCGGGCGCCGTCTTCAACAACAAGATGGCCGAGGACCCGCGCTACGCCGACAACAACTTCGTCGAACCGCCGCTGATGCGCGAACTCGTCGAGCGCGTGCAGGCGATCGTGGACGTGCCGCTCTGCATCGACAGCTCGGTGCCGGGCGCGCTGGAAAACGGCCTCGCCGCCGCGCAGGGCCGTCCGCTGCTGAACTCGGTCACCGGCGAGGAAGAGCGGCTGGAAAAGATCCTGCCGCTGGTCAAGAAATACAACGTGCCCGTGGTCGCGATCTCGAACGACGACACCGGCATCTCGGAAGACCCCGACGTGCGCTTCGCAGTGGCGAAGAAGATCGTCGAGCGCGCCGCCGACTTCGGCATCCCCGCCCATGACATCGTGGTCGATCCGCTGGTAATGCCGGTCGGGGCCATGGGCTCGGCCGGGCGGCAGGTCTTCACGCTCGTCAAGCGCCTGCGCGAGGAACTGGGCGTCAACACCACCTGCGGCGCGTCGAACATCTCGTTCGGCCTGCCGCACCGGCACGGGATCAACGCGGCCTTCCTGCCGATGGCCATTGCCGCGGGCATGACCAGCGCGATCATGAACCCGGTCCGCCCGCAGGAAATGGAGGCGATCCGCGCCGCCAACTTCCTGATGAACCACGACCCGAACGGCGGCGAGTGGATCCGCTTCGCCCGCGTGATGGACGCCGTGGCCGAGGGCACCCCCTTCCCCGAAGCGAGCGCCGCGCAAGGCGCCGCCGGGGGTCGGGGCGGCCGTCGCCGCCGCACCGCCTGACCCTTCGCCCGTCCGCGCCCGTTGCCGCATCGCGGCGGGCGCGGACGGACCGCGATGTGACGCGAAACGACCGGACGTGCAGGACAAAACAGGGAATGTGGCACGGCGGGCCAAGTGCGCCCGTCCCGCAGGCTGAGAGGTCTTTTCCCATGACGGACACCCCCGTTCCCGGGCTGCTGCCCGACACCGACGCCCCGGCGATCGAGACCGCGCGTCCAACCGTGATCGCGGCCGCCGCGTGCCCGCTCGACAGCTTTGCCGACCGCGCCTTCGGCACGGTGACCTGGCAGACGCTGTTCTCGGCCGGGATGACGCCGACTGCGTCGATGACCTGCGGGATCGCGCATTTCGAGCCGGGCCAGACGCTGGAGCTCCACTGCCACGCCCCGCACGAGATCTATTTCGGGCTGACCGGGCGCCTGCGCGTGATGGTGGACGGCGTCGCCCACGTGCTGGAGGCCGGCACGGCGATCTTCATTCCCGGCGACACCGTGCACGGCGTCTTTGCCGACGAGGGTCCGGGCAGCTTCTTCTACGTCTTCCCGCGCGACAGTTTCGACGAGGTCGCCTATCATCTGAGGCCCGATGCCGTGCCCGTCCCGGCGGCCGTGGCCGCGGAGGCCCTTGCGCAGGAGCAGGAGACCGAGCAACTGGCCCTGCTGACGGCCCTCGACGAGACGGACGCCACACTCCAGTAAGGACACCATGACCGAGACCCGCCCAGACCCCCTCGTGATCTTCACCCCGTCGGGCAAGCGGGGCCGCTTTCCCGTCGGCACGCCGATCCTGACCGCCGCGCGGCAACTCGGGGTCGACCTCGATTCCGTCTGCGGCGGGCGCGGTATCTGCTCGAAGTGCCAGATCACGCCGGGGGTCGGTGACTTCCCGAAACACGGGGTCACGGTCGCCGCCGACGCGCTGAGCCCGTGGAACGCGGTCGAGCAGCGCTACAAGGACATCCGCGGCCTGATCGACGGCCGCCGCCTCGGCTGCCAGGCCAAGGTCGCGGGCGACATCGTCGTGGACGTGCCCCCCGAGAGCCAGGTCCACCGGCAGGTCGTGCGCAAGGCCGCCACCGCCCGCGCCATCGAGATGGACCCGGCCACGCGCCTGTATTGCGTGGCGGTGCAGGAGCCGGACATGCACGAGCCGACCGGCGATCTGGAGCGGCTGAACCGGGCGCTGGCCGAAACCTTCGACCTGCCGCCCGCACAGGCCGACCTGCAGGTGCTGGCCCGCCTCCAACCCGCGCTGCGCAAGGGCGACTGGACGGTCACCGTCGCGCTTTCGACCCCGCGCGAGGGCGGTCCGTCGAAGATCGTCGAGGTCTGGCCGGGCTTCCACGAGGGTGGCCTGCACGGCCTTGCGATCGACCTCGGCTCGACGACCATCGCGGCGCACCTGACCGACCTTGCGGACGGGCGCGTGCTGGCCTCGTCCGGCCTGATGAACCCGCAGATCCGCTTCGGCGAGGACCTGATGAGTCGGGTCTCCTACGCGATGATGAACCCCGGCGGCGATGCCGAGATGACCCGCGCCGTGCGCGCGGCGCTGAACACGCTGATTGGAGAACTGGCGACCGAGGCCGGGATCGACGCCCGGACCATCGTCGAGGCGGTGTTCGTCTGCAACCCGGTGATGCACCACCTGCTGCTGGGGATCGATCCGGTCGAACTGGGACAGGCGCCGTTTGCGCTGGCGACCTCGTCCGCGCTGGACCTCGCCGCCGCCGCGCTGGACCTCACCGCGATGAACCCCGGCGGGCAGGTCTACATCCTGCCCTGCATCGCAGGTCATGTCGGCGCCGATGCCGCCGCCGTCGCGCTGTCGGAGGAGCCGGACAAGTCCGACGACCTCGTCCTGATCGTCGATGTCGGCACCAACGCCGAGATCCTGCTCGGGAACCGCAGCCGCGTGCTGGCCTGTTCCTCGCCCACCGGTCCGGCCTTCGAGGGCGCGCAGATCTCGTCGGGCCAGCGCGCCGCACCGGGCGCCATCGAACGGGTCGAGATCGATCCCGAGACGAAGGAGCCCCGTTTCCGGGTCATCGGCTGCGAGCTGTGGTCCGACGATCCAGGCTTTGCCGAGGCCACCGCCGCCACGGGTGTCACCGGCATCTGCGGCTCGGGCATCATCGAGGCGGTCGCCGAGATGCGGATGGCTGGGCTGATGGACCCCTCCGGCCTGATCGGCTCGGGCGAGCAGACCGGCACGCCGCGCAGCCTGCCCGAGGGACGCACGCACGCCTATCTGCTGCACGACGGCAGCGCGACCGGCGGGCCGGTCATTACCGTGACGCAGGGCGACGTGCGCGCGATCCAGCTCGCGAAATCCGCGCTTTACGCGGGCGCGCGGCTGCTGATGGACGAGATCGGCGTCGACGCGGTGGACCGCGTGGTCCTCGCCGGGGCCTTCGGCGCGCATATCAGCCCGAAACACGCCATGGTGCTGGGCATGATCCCCGATGCGCCGCTGGACCGCGTGACGAGCGCGGGCAATGCCGCCGGGACCGGGGCGCGCATCGCGCTCTGCAACCGCGCCGCGCGCCGCCGGATCGAGGCCGGGGTGCGGGCGATCACCAAGGTCGAGACCGCGATCGAGCCGCGGTTCCAGGAACACTTCGTCGCCGCCAACGCGATCCCGCACGCGACCGCGCCCTTCCCCAATCTTGCACAGGCGGTCAGCCTGCCACAGGTCGGGTTCGGCGCCGGGGCAGCCCGGGGCGACGCCGGGGGACGCCGCCGCCGCCGGGGCTGAGACGGCGCGGCGACCGTCGGCTAGCCCGCCTCGGCGGCCAGCCGCCGGGCCAGCACAAGCGTGAGAAGCATCGCGATCAGGAGAAAGACCGCGCCTGCCATCCACGCGACCGGCGTGGACCAGGCCTCGGCCACAGCCCCGGCGATGACCAGCCCGATTGCGGCCCCGAGCTGCTGGACCAGCGAGCGCAGCGACAGGGTCGTGGACCTCTGACCATCCTGCACACAGCGGTGCAGGATGGTGCTCGCAGGCGTCTCGATGGCCCCGAGAAGGACGGAATAGACCAGGAAGACGCCGACGAACCCGGCGGGTCCGCCCTGCATCGCGAGGGCAACCTGCCCCACCGCCAGCCCGCCCGTGAGCGCCACAAGCGCTACCGACTGCCGCCGCCGGACCAACCGGCTGATCCGGGGCGACAGCGCCGCCCCGAGCGCGATCGCGAAGAAATAGCCCGCGGTCAGGGCACCGATGACGGTGTTGCCATAGGCCCCGTCCAGCATGGGCCTGACGTGGGTCGGCCAGAGTACCTCGACCGGGTTCGTCGCCATCAGGACCAGCGCGAGACCCGCGAGCAACAGCGACAGCGTCGGATGGCGCAGCGCGAGGCCCGCGGCCTCCGTCACCACGGCGGGCACCTTTGCGAACCCCTGCCACAACGCCCCGGCGGTCTTTGGCCGGGGCGGTTCGGCTATGGCAACCAGCGTGTAGACCAGCACGCCCAGCATCACCCCGAAGCTGGCGGCGTAGGACACGTCATAGACGCTGACCCCGTGACGCAGCGCGAGCGCGCCGAAGACGTCCGGCAGCAGGCCCCCGACCACCGCCCCGACCGCAAGGCCCATCGCATTGGCCCAGTGCGCCCGGGCCAGCGCGGGCTGGACATCGACCCCCGGCGCGGCGGCGCGGAAGGTTTCGAGGAACCACGCATCGAGCGTGCCCGACCGGAGCGCCCGCCCGAAGCCGATGAAGGCGAAGGACAGCGCGAGACCGCCGAACGTGCCGGACGCGAGGAAGAGCGCCAGCGAGATCAGGCTCGCCCCGACGGCCGCCACGTACACCGGTTTGCGGCCCACGGTGTCGGCGAGGCCCCCGAACGGGAGCTCCGTGGCCATGGTCGTCACCGCGTAGACGCCGAAAAGAAGCGAAATCTGGGAAAGGTCCATCCCCCGGTCCGTCAGCGCGAATGCCACCACGGCCACCGTCAGGCCCATCGCGAACCGGTCGAGGAACTGGTGGACCTGGAACACCCGGATGTGGCGGCGGGCCGCGGGCGTCAGGGCGGTGTAGGAGAACTCGATGTCCGCTGGCATGACGGCAGCGTCCGCCTTTGCCGGTCCCTGCGCAATGCGTCACGGGACCTGCCCGGCGCGCCGGGCCGCACGGGCGCGCGGCCCCGCGTCACTCAGCCGAAAGACCGCCGCCTACAGCACCAGGATCGCGCGGAAATCGTTGACGTTGGTGTGGGTCGGGCCGGTCATCACCAGGCCATCGGTCGCCTCGAAGAAACTGTAGGCGTCATGCGCCTTCAGGTAGGCCTTACCATCGACCGTCCGGGCGTTCGCGGCCACGCGCGGCACCCAGATCGCCCCCGCGTTGTGCTCGGACCCGTCGCGCCCGTCGGTATCGCAGGCAATCCCCCAGATACCGGGAAGCGCCTTCAGGGCAAAACCCAGCAGGAACTCGGAGTTGCGCCCGCCCTTGCCCGCGGCCTCGCGCACCGTCACCGTTGTCTCGCCGCCCGAGATCAGCGCCACCGGCGGCCGCGCCGGCGTGCCGTGCCGCGCCGCCCCGGCCGCGATGCCGGCCATCACCCGGCCGACCTCCGCCGCTTCGCCCTCGATCGCGTCGCCGAGGATCAGTGGCGTCACGCCCGCCGCCCGCGCCACCTCCGCCGCCGCCAGCAGCGAGGCCTGCGGGGCCGCGATCAGGTGCGTCTCGGCCATCGCGAAGACCGGATGCGTGCGCTTCGGCGTCTCGGCGCCCTCGGTCCCGAGGAACTCGGCCACCGTCGGCGGCAGCGACAGGCCGTAGCGGGCGATGATCTCGCGGGCGTCTTCCACGGTGCTGTCATCGGGCACCGTCGGCCCCGAGGCGATCACCGACAGGTCGTCGCCGGGCACGTCCGAAATCGTCAGCGTCATTACCATCGCCGGATGCGCCGCCGCCGCGAGACGCCCGCCCTTCAGGGCGCTCAGGTGCTTGCGCACCACGTTCATCTCGGAAATCGGCGCGCCCGAAGCCAATAGGGCCGCGTTGACCGCCTGCTTGTCGGCCAGACTGAGACCCAGCCCGGGCGCCGCCATCAGCGACGAGCCACCACCCGAGATCAGGCAGAGCGCCATGTCACCCGGCCCCAGCGCCTCGACCATCCGCAGCATCCGCATCGCCGCGTCCGACCCGGCCTGGTCGGGCACCGGGTGCGCGGCCTCGACGATTTCGATCCCTTGCGTCGGCAGCCCGGCCCCGTGCGGGACGATTACCAGCCCCTCGCAGGGACCCCAGACCTGTTCCACGGCCTGCGCCATCCGCGCGCTCGCCTTGCCGCCGCCCACCACGAGCACCCGCCCCTTCGGACGCGCCGGAAGCACCTTCGGGACCGCGAGCCCCGGGTCGGCGGCATCGACCGCCGCCTGGAACATGGCCCGCAGCAGCGCCTCGGGATCGAGCATGGTCAGATGTCTCCCTGCAGCTTCCGCAGCCGCTGGATCAGGCTGGAGGTGTCCCAGCGCCCGCCGCCCATCGCCTGCACGTCGCCGTAGAACTGGTCCACCAGCGCGGTGACCGGCAGCGACACGCCCATCGACTTGGCCTGCGCCAGCGCGATGCCCATGTCCTTGCGCATCCAGTCCACCGCGAAGCCGAAGTCGAAGGTGCCGTCCACCATCGTCTCGTGCCGGTTGGCCAGCTGCCACGAACCGCCCGCGCCCTGCGACACGAGCTTCGCGACCGCCTTGGCGTCGAGGCCCGCCTTCTGCGCAAAGTTGATCCCTTCCGAGATGCCCTGCACGAGGCCCGCGATGCAGATCTGGTTGACCATCTTGGTCAGCTGTCCGGCGCCCACCTCGCCGAAGCGCGAGCAGGCCTTGGCATAGGCGGCCATCACCGGCTCGGCCTTGGCGTAATCCTCCTCCGATCCGCCGCACATGATCGCAAGCTGGCCGTTCTCGGCGCCCGCCTGCCCGCCGGAGACCGGCGCATCGACGAAGCCCACGCCCTGATCTGCGGCCAGCGCGGCCAGTTCGCGCGCCACGTCGGCGCTGGCGGTGGTGTGGTCCACGATCACCGCGCCCGCCGCCAGCCCGGCCAGCGCCCCGGTGTCGCCGGTGACCACGCTGCGCAGGTCATCGTCGTTGCCGACGCAGATCATAACGAAATCAGCGCCTTGAACGGCGTCTTTCGGGGTCGCCCCGAAGCTGCCGCCTTGCTGTGCCGCCCAAGCCTCGGCCTTGGCCGTGGTGCGGTTGTAGACCGTGACCTCGTGCCCTTTCGCCTTCAGGTGCCCGGCCATCGGGTATCCCATCACACCCAGACCCAGAAACGCCACTTTCGCCATGTCGGTCTCCCCGCAAATGCCCTGTCGGCGGCACCGTAACGGCCCCGGCGGCAGGTTCAAGCCTCGGTAAGGATTGGCCCGATCTTCAGACCAAATTCCATATCCATGTTTATAAACATATATATGTATTATAGAGCTTATTCAGAACATCCACCTGCCCGGGTGCACCGGACGACCGACATGCGAAGGCCGCTTGACGCTGCGCGCGGGCGGCGGTAGCAGGAGGGAGGCGCGGGTGTAGTTCAGTGGTAGAACGTCAGCTTCCCAAGCTGAATGTCGTCGGTTCGATCCCGATCACCCGCTCCAGACAGCCAGATCGCGCATGAACGACCTCCCCTACCTGACCCCGCTTGACGCGAACGATCTCCGGCAGGCCGGTGTCGAGGGGCCTTGGGTCTTCGGGTATCGGGACCGGGTGCGGTTCTCGGAAATCGACGCCCTGAACCACGTCAACAACACCGCCTACCTGCGCTGGTTCGAGATTGCCCGCGTGCGCTACTTCGTGGCCTGGGGCATGACGCAATATGCCCCGAATGATCCGCAGTTGGTCATGAAGTCACAGTCCGCGGGCTACCACGCGCCGATGTTCATGGACGAGGATTACCTGATCGTCTGCCGGACGCGCAGCTTCCGAAACACCAGTTTCCTGATGGACTATGCCTGCATTTCCAACGGCCTGCGCGCCACGGGCGAAGCCGTGCTGGTCATGCTGGAAGCAGACGGCAAGACGAAGCGCACCCTGCCCGACAGCCTGAAACAGCGGTTCGTCGAGGTGGACGGCGCGACGCCGGCCTAGGCGCCGCGCAAGCTCCGGACCCGTGCAACAAGGGCCGCGGTCGAGCCGTCCTTGTCCGCCGTGCCTGTCGTTCCCTCGATCAGCGGCTGCATCGCCTTGGCCAGTTCCTTGCCCAGTTCGACACCCCATTGATCGAAACTGTTGATCCCGAGGATCACGCCTTCGACGAAGACCCGGTGCTCGTAGAGGGCCACGATCTGGCCCAGCACGAAGGGCGTCAGTTCCCGGTAGAGCAGCAAGGTCGACGGCCGGTTTCCCGGGAACACCCGGTGCATCGCGGCCGCGTCGAGCGCCTCGCCGGTCAGCCCGGTTCCGGCCAGCTTCGCCTTCGCTTCCTCCAGCGTGCGGCCGCGCATCAGGGCTTCGGCCTGGGCGAGACAGTTCGACAGCAGCAGAACGTGCTGATGATCCAGGTCCGGCTCATGCCCGCGCGCCGCGACCAGGAATTCACAGGGCACGATCTGCCGTCCCTGGTGGATCAGCTGATAGAACGCATGCTGGCCATTTGTGCCGGGTTCGCCCCAGACCACCGGGCCCGCGGTGCGGGTCAGCGCCTTGCCGTCACGGGTGACGCGCTTGCCGTTGCTCTCCATCTCGAGCTGTTGCAAATATGCCGGAAGTCGCGCCAACCGCTGGTCATATGGCAACACTGCCCGTGTGGCATGTCCGCAGACCTGGTGGTGCCAGATCCCGACAAGAGCCAGCAAAACCGGCAGGTTACGGTCGAATGGTGCAGTCTCGAAGTGGCGGTCCATCGCGGCGCCGCCGTCGAGGAAGGCCCGGAAGTCCGCCGGACCGATCGCCAGCATCAAAGCCAGGCCGATCGGTCCCCAGACCGAGTAGCGCCCCCCGACCCAGTCCTCGAACCCGAAGACGCGCTCGGCCGGAATCCCGAATTCGGCCGCGCGCTCCTGCGCCGACGACAATGCCACGAACTGCGCCGCCGGGTCGTCCACCTGGGCCGCCATCCAGCGCCGCGCGGTGTCGGCGTTGGTCATCGTTTCGATCGTCGTGAAGGTCTTGGACGCGACGATCACCAGCGTCGTTGCCGGGTCGAGGCCGCGCAGGGTCTCGGCGATCTGCGCGCCGTCGACATTCGACACGAAATGAACGCGCGGTCCGTCGGCATAAGGCGACAACGCCAGCGCCGCCATCGCGGGACCGAGGTCCGATCCGCCGATTCCGATGTTGACCACGTCGGTCACCGTGCCGCCGGGCACCCGGAACCGGCCGTCGCGCACCGCTTCGGCAAAAGCGGACATGCGATCATAGGTTTCGCGGAGACCGGGCATCACGTCCCGGCCATCGACCGTCACCACGCCGTCGCGCCGCCGCAACGCGGTGTGCAGCACCGCGCGGTCTTCGGTCGTGTTGATCTTCACCCCCGACACCATCGCGTCGCGCGCCTGTGCCACCCCGGCCGCGTCGGCCAGGGCCAGCAGGGCGTCCATCGCGGCGGCATCGATCCCGGTCTTGGAATAGTCGAAGAGCAGGCCATCGACCTCGGTCGAAAATTTAACAGCCCGTTCGGGATTCGCGAAAAGATCAAGGATCCGAGTGCCTTCCAGACGGTCCCGGTGGCCGTCAAGCGCTGTCCATAGCTGTTCCATCACTCCGCCCAATGCACTGTGGCCTGATCCAGCACGCAGCGGATCGGCGCCTCTTCTGTCGTCGTTGCAGCCTGCGCGCGCTCCAGCGCAGCCTTCTTGCCCGGCCCGGTGATCAGGACATGCAGGTGGGTCGCCGCGCGCAGCACCGGGGCGGTCAGCGTGATCCGCGGCTCCGGCGCGCCCATTGCGCGCATGGCCATCACCGCCGGCGCATCGTCGGCCAGCGCGGCGCCCAGATGGTCCGCGCCCGGAAACAGCGAGGCTGTGTGCAGATCCTCGCCCATGCCCAGCAACAGGACCGAGATCGGCAGCGCTTCCTCGACCCCGGCGATCACCCAATCCAATCCCTGTTCAGGTGTCTCGGTTTCAACATGCAACGGCACAAGCCGGGCGGCGGCGGCACGTCCCACCAGCAGCCGCTGGCGCAACAGTCGCGTGTTGGAGCGGTCACTGCTCTCGGGCACCCACCGCTCGTCATTCAGCAGGACCGAAACGCGCGCCCAGTCCAGATCGGCCGCGGACAGCGCATCGAAGACCTGTCCCGGCGTGCTGCCGCCCGGCACCGACAGGGTCGCCCGCCCCGAAAGGTCGATGGCCTCGGTGAGCTCGCCCGCGATCCGGGTCGCCAGCGACAGCGCCAACGCCTCGCGGTCGGGATAGCTGACGAAGTCCATCATGCCTCCAGATCCCGCCAGCGCCGCCCGTCGCGATGCAGCAGCGCCAGGGCATCCTCCGGGCCGGACGTCCCCGGGCGGTAGGGCTTCGGCCGATCCCCGCGCTTTTCCCAGGCCTCGATCAGCGGATCGGTCCAGCGCCAGGCGGCTTCGACCTCGTCGCCACGCATGAAGAGGGTCTGGTTGCCGCGGATCACGTCCATGATAAGACGCTCGTAAGCATCCGGCATTTCAGCATTTTCAGGCCCCAGCGCCTCGGCGAAGCTCATGTCGAGCGGCACTTCGATCAACCGCATGCCCCCGGGTCCCGGCTCCTTGATAGTCACGGTCAGGGTCATGCCCTCGTCCGGTTGCAGGCGGATCACCAGCTTGTTCGCCTCCGACCCGGCCTCGTCTCCGAAGATCGCGTGCGGCGGTTCCTTGAAGACGACGACGATCTCGGACAGCCGGGCTGCCATCCGCTTGCCGGTCCGCAGGTAGAACGGGGTGCCGTTCCAGCGCCAGTTCGCGACCTGCACCTTGAGGGCGATGAAGCTTTCGGTCCGGCTTTCGGGGCTGCCGACCTCGTCGAGGTAGCCCGGCAGGTCGCCCTCGCTGCGGTACTGGCCCCGCACGATGTCGTCGGCCGGCACCGGCTCCAGCGCCCGGATCACCTTCAGCTTCTCGTCGCGCACGGCATCCGGCTCAAAGCGGTTCGGAGGTTCCATCGCGATCAGGCAGAGCAACTGCATCAGGTGGTTCTGAACCATGTCCCGCATCGCGCCGGACTTGTCGTAATACTCGCCGCGACCGCCGACCCCCACGGTCTCGGCGACCGAGATCTGGATGTGATCGACGAATTGCGCGTTCCAAAGCGGTTCGAAGAGCACGTTTCCGAAGCGCACGGCCATCAGGTTCTGGACGGTTTCCTTGCCCAGATAGTGATCGATCCGGTAGATCTGCTCTTCGCGGAAATGCGCCGCGAGGCTCTGGTTCAGCGCCCGCGCCGAGGCCGCATCGCGTCCGAACGGTTTCTCGACGACGATCCGCGCATCCGGCCCGGCGATCCCGTGCGCGTGCAGCCGTTCGGCGAGGTCGCCGAACAGGCCCGGGGCGACCGAGAAATAGAAGGCCTGGACCACGTCGCCGCGGACTTCCGACTTCAATGCCGCCCAGCCGCCGTCGCCGCGCGCGTCGATCGCCACGTAGGCGAGGCGCGACAGAAAGGCGGCGACCTGCTCGGCCTCGCAGAGCGCGGGCGAGACGAACTCGATCACCGCGGCGCGCACGAACTCGCGGTACTCGTCGCTCGACATTTCCGAGCGCGCGGCGCCGATGATGCGAGCCGTGTCCGGCATCTGACCCGCGTGGAAACGCCGATAGAGCCCGGGCAGGATCTTCCGGCGCGCGAGGTCACCGGTACCGCCGAAGATGACCAGATCGAAGGGATCGACCGGAATGACACGCGCTGCCATGTGAAAGGCTCCTTCGTTCCGTCGCCGGGGCGGCCGCTCATCTGCCGGGCGGCCCGCCGTTAGCGCTAACGGCCCCCGATTACGCGTGCGGCGTGGCTGTGTCCAGTCCCCGGCACGGTCCCCGGTTCGACTGTGCCCGCGATGCCGCAACGCGGCAAGGGGGTCACCCGCCCCCTGCCCCGGTCACTCAGCTCGCCCGAGCCTCAGGCGTCGAGTTCCGCATCCCAGTAGAGAAAGTCGAGCCAGCTGTCGTGCAGGTAGTTCGGCGGGAACTTGCGCCCGATGTTGTTCAGCATCTCGGGATCGGGGCGCACCGGCCGCTTGCGCAGCACCATCCCGGCCTGCCGCAGCGACTTCGAGCCCTTCTTCAGGTTGCAGCGCGAACAGGCGGCAACCACGTTCTCCCAACTCGTGATTCCCCCGCGCGACCGCGGCAGCACGTGATCGAAGGTCAGATCGCCCTTGCCGCCGCAATACTGGCACATGAACTCGTCGCGCAGGAACAGGTTGAACCGGGTGAAGGCCACCCGCTTCTGCGGCCGGACGAAATCCTTCAGCACCACCACCGAGGGGATCGGGATCGCCATCGACTGGCTGCGCACCACGGTGTCGTATTCCGCAACGATCGACACCCTGTCGAGGAACACGGCCTTCACGGCATCCTGCCAGGGCCACAGAGACAGAGGATAGTACGAGAGCGGACGGTAATCAGCGTTGAGCACCAGGGTCGGATGATGCTTCAAGCAGTTGGGTTCGCGCACGAATTGCGCCCTGAAGTCCCCGTCCATCGCCGACTCTGCCTCCGCTCTGCCTGCCCGCGTCCCGGCACCAGAGCGGGACGACCCGCCCCAGCTTAGGATCGACTATATATGGCCATTGCCATCTGGCAAGCCTCACGATCTGCGATCCGGGGCTGGGCGGGAGGTAGAACGATTCGGTATCAGTTCCATGACGCAAAAGCGGGCGGTGCCGCCTGCGCGGCAGGCAGGATCAGCCTGCCTCGCCGTCCCCGGGCGCGTCGAAGCCGAGCTTTTCCCGAAGGAAGGCCAGCGCCACGCCGAGCCCGTCGTTGGCGATGCCATGCGCCGTGCCACGCGACACGTGGGCATAGACCTCGAAGCCTGCCCCGGTCAGCGCGTTCGCCGCTTCCGGCAGCGCCGCGACCGGAACAACGTCGTCCGCATCGCCGTGGATCAGCAGCACCGGCGGGCGCGAGACGACCTCGTCCTCCAGCGTCTCCGGGGTCAGCAGCCGTCCCGAGAAACCGACGACGCCCGCGAAGGGCTCAGCCCGTCGGGGGGCCACGTGCAGGCTCATCATCGTGCCCTGGCTGAAGCCGATCAGGGCGGTCGCCTCCGGGCCGATCCCCTCCTCCGCCATCACCGCGTCGAGGAAGGCATTCAGGTCGTCCGCCGCCCGGGCGAGCCCCGCCTCGGCCTCTTCCTCGGACGAGCCGTCGATCCACGGGATCGGAAACCACTGGAATCCAAAGGGGTTGCCGGTGCAGCGCTCGGGCGCGTTCGGGCTGTAGAAGGCGGTTCCCGGCAGGTGCGGCGCCAGCGGTTCGGCCAGTCCCAGCAGGTCCGCGCCGTCCGCGCCGTAGCCGTGCAGGAAGATCACCAGCCGGTCGGCCTGCCCCTTGGGCGCACCGCGCCGATCGCTGTCCAGAACCCGTGTCACCGGAGACCCTCCCTTTGCTTGGCCACCCGGTAGTAGGCCCAGAGCAACCGCGCCGCAACGCTCCGCCACGGGGACCAGTCTGCGGCCATCTCGCGCAGCGCCCGCTCGGTCGGCCGCGCCTCCAGCTCGAACAGGATGCGCGCCGCCTCCTGCAGGGCCAGGTCCGCGGGCGCGAAGACATCCGCCCGCCCGAGCGAGAACATGGCATAGATCTCGGCCGTCCAGCGCCCGATCCCCGGCACGGCGACCAGCGTGGTCACCACCGTTTCCGTCGGCAGGTGCCTGAGCGCGCCGTAGTCCAGATCGGCCCCGGCCAGCGCGCGGGCATAGCGGACCTTCTGCCGCGACAGCCCGCAGGCCCGCAGATCGTCGTCGCTCGCCGACAGAATCGCCTCCGCGCTGATCCGCCCGGCCGCCTCCATCCGCGCCCAGATCGCGCGCGCCGAGGCGACGCTGACCTGCTGGCTGACGATGGCGCCGAGCAGTTCGGCGAAGCCGTCCGGCCGCCGCCGCAGGGGCAGCGCTCCGAGCTCGTCCAAAGCGCTTTGAAACCGCGGATCGCGCCCGGCCAGCCACGCTGCGCCCTCCGCCACACAGTCGTCTGTCTCGATGATGCGCCCGACGCTCATGTGTCTCAGGCTACCCTGCGTTTTCGCACATTCACAAGTCTGCATGGGATCGGCTATGCAGCGGTCATGGCCCCCATCGACCCCACCCTCCCCGTTTCCGCCGCCGAGACCCGCGCCAAGCGCAACGTCGCGGTCCTCGTTGCCGCTCAAGGCCTGCTCGGGGCCCAGATGCCGATGATCTTCACGATCGGCGGGCTCGCCGGGCAATCGCTCGCGCCGAACGCCTGTTTCGCGACCCTGCCGATCTCGCTGATCGTCCTCGGCTCGATGCTCACCGCGACGCCGATCTCGGCCTTCATGCAGAAGTTCGGCCGCCGCGCGGGCTTCTTCGTGGGTGCCATGGGCGGGGCCACCGGGGCGGCCATCGGGGCCTGGGGCCTGATCACCCAGTCCTTCGCGTTGTTCCTGCTGGGCTCGCTGCTGACCGGCATCTACATGTCGGCGCAGGGCTTCTACCGCTTCGCCGCCGCCGACACCGCCTCCGACAGCTTCCGTCCAAAGGCGATTTCCTACGTGATGGCCGGCGGCCTCGCCTCGGCGATCATCGGGCCGCAACTGGTCAAGGTGACCTCGGAATCGATGGTGGTGCCGTTCCTCGGCACCTACCTCGCGGTGATTGCCATAAACCTGATCGGCGCGCTGCTGTTCGTCTTCCTCGACATCCCGAAACCGCCTGTCCCGGCGCATGACGCCCCGCGCGGCCGGTCGCGGATGGAGTTGCTGCGCGACCCGACCATCGCCGTCGCCATCATCTGCGCGATGGTCTCCTACGCGCTGATGAACCTCGTGATGACCTCGACGCCGCTGGCCGTCGTCGGCTGCGGCTTCGGGCAGGCCAGCGCCGCCGACGTGGTGACGGCGCATGTGCTGGCGATGTTCGCGCCCTCCTTCTTCACCGGTCACGTCATCGCCCGCTTCGGCACGACGAAAGTCGTCGCGACCGGTCTCGTCCTGCTCGCGGCGGCGGGTGGCATCGCGCTGCAAGGCGTTGATCTGATGAACTTCTTCGGCGCCCTGGTCCTGCTCGGGATCGGCTGGAACTTCGGCTTCATCGGGGCGACGACGATGCTGGCCGGCGCTCACGCCCCGCACGAGCGCGGGCGCGTTCAGGGCCTGAACGACGCGATCGTCTTCGGCTGCGTGACTCTCGCCTCGCTCGCCTCGGGCGGCCTGATGAACTGTGCCGGCGGCGATGTCGTGCAGGGCTGGAACGCGGTGAACATCGCGATGGTGCCGTTCCTGACGCTCGCCGGGGCCGCGCTGATCTGGCTGAGCCTCCGGCCCAAAGCGGTTTGAGGGTTCAGAGCCGCCCGCGCCACGCCGCCCGCATCAGGCGCATCGTCTGTATCGCGCGCAGCGGGACGAGATGTCCCTGCGCCACAGCACCTGGCTCCTTCGCGGCTCGGGTCAGGATCGGCGCGGCCGTAACCGCCTCGTAAAGCGCCGGGTTCGCCACCCGCGCGGCAAGGCCGGTCTTCAGGTCTTGCAGCCCGCGTCGCGCCAGCGCGGCCACCGCCTCCGGCCGGCCATCGACCAGCGGCACGCGCCCTCGGGCCTCGAGGTCCGGCACCGCGACGAGGAACCGCGCCAGCGCATGGGCCCGGCCGATCGCGCGGACCGGCCCTTCCTCGGGACCGCGCGCCCCGCAGGCCAGGGCCGCAACCCACGTCAGGCCCGCGCCGGTGTCGTCGAGATAGCTGTCCAGCGCAGCTTCATCCTCGAAGGGATCGCGGTAGATGTCCCAGCGCCGCGCCGCCACGGCCCGGTCGAGCACCTCCACCGGCAGGCGTTGTGCGATAAGGACGCGCGCCAACGGGGCGGCCACTTCGTGCGCCCGCGGCGGCTTGCCTGCGGCGGCCTCTTCCAGCGTGTCCCGCCAGAACTGCAGGCGCATTTCGGCGATCATCGGTTCCTCGGTCACCCAGGGGGCGCGCGCAATCTCCAGCGCAAAGGCCGCCAGCGGAAACAGCCGCTCCCGCAGGGCGACCGGCGCCGCCATGATGGCCCGGAACCGGTCGGGATCCCCGGCCGCGACCAGCGCCGCGCAGGCAGCAACCCCTTGATCCGGAACGCTCATTCCAGGACCTCCTGCAAGGCCTCGAAGACCTCGCCCCGGTCGGGCAGATCGAGATGACCCACTCCCTCGAGGATCACAACCTCGCCCGGCGCCGGGACCGCCTGCAGCGCTTCCGAATATCTGTCAGCCTTCATGGCTTCGTCCTCGGCCCCCGCCAGCAGCCGCCAGCGCGGCAAACGGGCAAGATCGCCCTGCCAGTCGCGCCGGGGGGCGTAACTGGTGTTCAGGCGAAAACTGTACTGGGTCGTCACTGTCCGGCCGAGCGGCCCGTCGAGGATCTCGGCCGGGAATCGGAACCCGATGACCGGCAAGTGGTTCAGCGCCGTGATCCCCAGCGCGTTCAGAAGCGTCAGCGCGATGATCCGGCCCGTCCGCACCCGGGCCCATCCCCCGGATCCGGGCCGCGACGAGGGGGCGCGATGGCCCAGATAGGGTGCCAGCAGGACGGCCGCATCGAGCCGTCCGCCATGCCGACCGCCGGCGAAGCGCACCACCAGCCCGCCGCCCGAGGAATGCCCGACCATCACGATTCGCCGCCCCTGCCCTCGCGCGTCGATCAGCGCTGCCAGGTCATCCTCGAGCTGGCCGATGTAGTCGATATCTCCCCGGCGTTCGGGATCGGCCCCGTGTCCTCGCAGGTCCGGAACCAGGACCTCGGCCAGACCCTCGGCCGCGACTCGGCTTGCCAGCGCGTGGAACTGCTGCCCGTGCCAGCCCGAGCCATGCACCATCAGGACCAGCGGCGCGGCGTCGGGCCCCGGATAGAGCCGCACGCGCTGACCGGCAATCCTGCACAGTTCTGCATCGGATCCGGCCCCGGTCCGCCCGCGGAAGTCGAGGCCCGGTCCGGTCTCCGTCCGTGCCATCCCGCCCTACTCCGCCGCCAGCGCGGCCTCGGGCGCGCCATCGCGGATCAGCTTCCAGCGGATCGCATCGACGAGGGCCTCGAAGCTGGCATCCACGATGTTCGCGGACAGACCCACCGTGGACCAGCGGCGGCCCTGCCCGTCCTCGCTGTCGATCAGGACACGCGTCACCGCTTCCGTCCCGCCGCCCGTGATGCGCACCTTGAAATCGACCAGCCGCATGTCCGCGAGATAGGCCGTGTAGGGCCCCAGGTCCTTGACCAGCGCCTTGGACAGGGCGTTGACCGGTCCCCGGTCCGTTCCCGTGGCGTCCATGGATTCTGATACCGACAACATCTTTTCGCTGCCGACCTTCACCACGACGACCGCCTCGGAGAGCGAAACCATGCGGTTGTGTTTGTTTTTCCGGCGTTCGACCGTGACCCGGTAGCGCTTGACCTCGAAGAAGCGCGGCGTCAGGCCGAGCACGTCGCGCGCCACCAGCTCGAAGCTCGCCTGCGCCGAATCAAAGGCATAGCCGCGATCTTCGCGTTGCTTGACCTCGTCGAGGATCATCCCGAGCCGGGGGTCCCCGGCCGGCAGGTCGAGCCCGGCCTCGGACAACCGCTGCCGCAGGTTCGACTGTCCCGCCTGGTTCGACATCGGGATGACCCGCGCGTTCCCGACGAGGCCCGGTTCGATATGCTCGTAGGTGGTGGGATCCTTCAGGATCGCGCTCGCATGCAGCCCGGCCTTGTGGGCAAAGGCACTCGCCCCGACATAGGGCGCCGACTTCAGCGGCACGCGGTTCAGGATCTCGTCCAGCACGCGGCTGGCGCGGGTCAGACCTTGCAGCCGCTCCGCGTCCACCCCAATCCTGTACGCGCTTGCATAGGGTTCCTTCAGCAACAGCGTCGGGATCAGGGTCGTCAGGTTCGCGTTTCCGCACCGCTCGCCCAGCCCGTTCAGCGTGCCCTGGATCTGCCGCGCCCCGGCATCGACCGCCGCAAGGCTGCCCGCCACCGCGTTGCCGGTGTCGTCATGGGTATGGATGCCAAGCCGGTCGCCCGGAACGCCGGCGTCGATCACCGCCCGCGTGATCCGGCCGATCTCGTCCGGCAGGGTGCCCCCGTTGGTGTCGCAAAGCACGACCCAGCGCGCCCCGGCCTCCAACGCCGCCATGAGACAGGCAAACGCGTACTCCGGATAGCTCTTGTAGCCATCGAAGAAATGCTCGGCATCGAACAGCGCCTCGCGCCCCTGCGCGACGAGATGCGCCACCGACTTGCCGATGTTCTCGACGTTCTCCGAATTCGTGATGTTGAGTGCAGTTTTCACATGGAAGTCATGCGTCTTGCCGACGAGGCAGACCGCCGGTGTCCCCGCGTTCAGGACAGCCGCGAGCACCTCGTCATTCTCGGCCGACCGCCCCACCCGCTTGGTCATCCCGAAGGCGGTGAAGGTCGCCCGCGTCTTCGGCGCGGCCTCGAAGAAAGCGCTGTCGGTCGGGTTCGCCCCCGGCCAGCCGCCCTCGATATAGTCGATCCCGAGACTGTCGAGCAGCGTGGCGATCCGCTGTTTCTCGGCCAGCGAAAACTGCACACCCTGTGTCTGCTGCCCGTCCCGCAGGGTGGTGTCGTAGACATAAAGACGCTCACGGCTCATTTCAGCGCCTCCAGTCTGGCGGGATCGAAGCCCGCTCCGGGGACCAACTCGACCGAGGATCGGGACATTCGCACCTCGACCCCGGCCTCGACCAGCGCCGCCTTGAGGCGGTCCACCTCGGAGAAGTCTTTTGTTTCCATGGCTTTCTCGCGAATCCGCAACATGCGATCAGCCAGCCCGGACAAGTCGGCCTCCGGTCGCGCGGCCCAATCGGGGATCTGCTCCCCCATCAGGCCAAGGAACTGAAGCGTCGCGCGCAGCGTCGCGATGTCATCCCCCTGCGACAGGGCATGCACCTGCGACATCGCCATCGGCGTGTTCAGGTCATCGTACAGCGCATCGAGCACCGGCTGATAGACCGCGCCACCGTCGACACCCTGAGCCGCCTGCGCATACCAGCGCCGCAGAATGCCCTCAGCCTCCCCCGCCTTCTTCTCCGTCCAGTCCATCGGCTTGCGGTAATGCGTGCTCAGGAACACGAAGCGGATCACCTCGCCCGGTACGCCGCGATCCAGCAGGTCGCGCACCGTGAAGAAGTTGCCGAGCGACTTCGACATCTTCTTGCCCTCGACCTGCAGCATCTCGTTGTGCAGCCAGACCTGCGCGAACCCTGCCCCGGGATCGGCGCAGCAGGACTGGGCGATCTCGTTCTCGTGGTGCGGGAACATCAGGTCGTTGCCGCCGCCGTGAATATCGAACGAAGGTGTCAGCAATTCGCGCGACATCGCCGAGCACTCGATGTGCCAGCCCGGCCGCCCGCGCGACCAGGGCGAGGGCCAGCCCGGCTCGTCCTCCGCGGCGGGCTTCCACAGCACGAAATCCATCGGATCCCGCTTGAACGGGGCCACTTCGACCCGCGCGCCGGCGATCATGTCCTCGACCGACCGGCCCGAGAGCCGCCCGTACTCCGGATAGCTTGCCACCGAAAACAGGACATGCCCGTCAGCTTCGTAGGCATGACCCTTCGCGATCAGCTCGCCGATCATCGCCACCATCTGCGGGATGTAGTCGGTCGCGCGCGGTTCGTGGTCGGGACGGACCGCGCCGAGCGCATCCATGTCCGCCTGATACCAGTCGATCGTCTCGTCGGTGATCGCGCGCACGATCTCGACCAGCGGCCGCGGATCGCCCGCGTCCCGGCGCTGCATCGCCCGGGCGTTGATCTTGTCGTCCACATCGGTGAAGTTCCGGACGTAAGTGACCGCATCTGCGCCATAAACCTCTCGCAGCAGGCGCACCAGGACATCGAACACCATGACCGGCCGGGCGTTGCCGAGATGGGCACGGTCATAGACCGTTGGCCCGCACAGGTAGAGGCGCACGTCCGAGGGATCGCGCGGAACGAAGACCTCCTTCCGGCGCGTCGCGGTGTTGTGCAGTCTCACGGGTCCGTCGGTCATCGGGACACACTCCTTCCTGGCACGCGCGGGCGGCTTAGCAAGGATCGTTCCGGAGGAAAACGACGAAGCGCTGCGCCGACCGCGAGGGGGTCAGCGACAAATCGGTCCGATCTGGGCGGTCATCGTCGTCATGCCCTGCGCTTACGCCCGCCCGGGCGGTTTGACAAGCGTTCGCCGGGCGGGTCCTGTCGCCGGGACACGGACAGAGGGAGTCGCGCCATGCGGGTATCGGAGCGGATCGAGGGGCTGACGCCGGGCGGCGACGACGGCTGGGGCATCTTTCACCGCGCCCGCGCGCTCGAGGCGCAGGGCCTGCCGATTCTGAACCTGACCATCGGCGAGCATGACATCCGCACCGACCCCGCCATCCTCGACGCGATGCACCGGGCCGCGCGGGCGGGGGCGACCGGCTACGCCGCGATTCCCGGCATCGCGCCCCTGCGCGACGCCATCGCCGCCCGGCTGACCGAGGCCACAGGCGTGCCGACCGCGCGCGACAACGTGCTGGTGACCCCCGGCGGGCAAGCCGCGCTCTTCGCCGCGCACATGATCGCCCTCGACCCCGGCGACCGCGGGCTGATGATCGACCCTTATTATGCCACCTACCCCGGCACGATCCGCGCGGCGGGCGGCATCGCGGTGCCGGTCACCGCCCCGGCCGAGACCGGCTTCCTGCCGCGCGCCGCCGATCTGCGGGCCGCGGCACCGGGCGCGCGCTCGCTTCTCGTGAACACGCCCAACAACCCGACCGGGGCGGTCTATCCCGTCGACACGCTCGAGACGATTGCCGCTGTCTGCCACGACCACGACCTCTGGCTGATCTCGGACGAGGTCTATGACACGCAGGTGTGGCAGGGCGCCCATGTCAGCCCGCGCGCCCTGCCCGGCATGGGCGACCGCACGCTGGTCGTGGGGTCGCTGTCGAAGAGCCACGCGATGACCGGCTCGCGGCTCGGCTGGCTCGTCGGCCCGGCGGAGGCCATCCGCCACGCCGTGCTGCTCGCGACCCACATCACCTACGGGGTGCCCGGTTACATCCAGGATGCCGGGCTCTTCGCGCTGGCGCAGGGGCCGGCGTTCGAGGCCGGGATCGCCGCCCCCTTCGCCCGCCGCCGCGCCGCGGCCCTCGCCCGGCTCGACGGCCACCCGGCGCTCCGGGCGGTGCCCTCGGGCGGGGCGATGTACCTGATGCTCGACATCCGCGCGACCGGGCTCAGCGGAACCGCCTTCGCGGAGGCCCTGCTGGACGAGGCCCACATCGCCGTGATGCCCGGCGAGAGTTTCGGCACCGCCGCCGCGGGCCATGTCCGCATCGCCCTGACCCTGCCCGACGAGGCCTTCGCCGAGGCGTTCGCCCGCCTCGTCAGCTTCGCCGAGGCGCGTGTGGCCGCCCGCCACACCGACGCGTGACCGGCGCTTCTTCCTGGCGAAAATACTCCCGCCGGAGGCCCGCGCGCGCCAGCGCGCGGATCACTCCCGCGGCACGAACTCTAGCGCCACACCGTTGATGCAGTAGCGCAGGCCGGTCGGCTTCGGCCCGTCCGGGAAGACATGGCCGAGGTGCGCATCGCAGCGGTTGCAGTGCACCTCGGTGCGGGTCATGAACCACGACCGGTCGACCGACTCGCCGACGATCCCGGACTGCACCCCGTCCACCGGCTGCCAGAACGACGGCCAGCCGGTGCCGCTGTCGAACTTGTGCGCCTGGTCGAAGACCTCGGCGCCGCAGCACACGCAGCGGAAGACGCCCGGCGCCTTCGGGAAGTCGTCGTGGGTGAAGGCCCGCTCGGTGCCGTGCTTGCGCGTCACCTTGTAGGCCAGATCGCTGAGGCGTTCGCGCCACTCGTCGTCGCTCCGGACAACCTTCTCCATCCTGCCCTCTCGCTCCTGACTTCGGCCTGTCATACTGTTCTGACAGGGTCTGCGTGACCTGACATAAGCCCCGGGCGCCCGCGCTCAAGCCGGAACCGCGCCCACCCCGAAAGGAAGTGCCATGCTCGGACTGCGGCGCGGACGTTACGAGGCCCGCACGGCCTCTGCCGCCGGGGACGTGATCGCCTGTCAGCGCCTCCGCCACGCGGCCTTCCGGGGTGGCGAGGGGCTCGATACCGACGCCTTCGACGCGATCTGTACCCATGTGCTGGTCGAGGACACCCGCAGCGGGGCGCTGGTGGCCTGTTTCCGGCTCTTGCCGCTGACCGACGGCTCGGAAATCGCGCGCAGCTACTCGGCCCAGTTCTACGAGCTTTCCGCGCTCGAGGCCTTCGACGGCAAGATGGTCGAGATGGGGCGCTTCTGCATCGCGCCGGGCCTGCGCGACCCCGATATCCTGCGCGTCGCCTGGGGCGCGATGACCCGCTTCGTGGACGAGGAAGGCATCGAGATGCTGTTCGGCTGCTCGTCCTTCCACGGCACCGAGGCCGAGGCCCATGCCGACGCCTTCGCCCTGCTGAAGGAGCGCCACCTCGCCCCGCCGCGCTGGCTGCCGCGCGTGAAGGCGCCGCGCATCTTCCCCTTCGCGCGGCGGCTGGCCGCGCTGAAGCCGGACCTGAAGCGCGCCACGCTCGGGATGCCGCCGCTCCTGCGCAGCTACCTGACGCTGGGCGGCTGGGTCTCGGACCACGCGGTGGTCGATACCGACCTCAACACGCTGCATGTCTTCACCGGGCTCGAGATCCGCGCCATTCCGCCGAACCGGCAGAAACTCCTGCGCGCCACCGCCGCCTGAGCGGGGCCGCCCGCGCAATCCCCCTTGGCAGCCGGGCCGGAACCGCCTACCTCGCGCGCATGGCCCGCGCACCGCTTCTCCAGCTCTCCGACATCGCCCTCACCTTCGGCGGCAATCCCGTCTTCGACGGGCTCGACCTCGTCATTCAGCCCGGCGACCGCGTCGCCCTCGTGGGCCGGAACGGGTCGGGCAAGTCTACCCTGATGAAGGTGATGGCCGGGCTCGTCGAGCCGGACCGCGGCAGCCGCGTGCTGTCGCCGGGCACCACGACGGGCTACATGGAACAGGACCCGACCTTCGAGGGCTTCGCGACCCTCGGGGACTATGCCGCGGCCACCCTGCCCGCGGGCGAGGCCTACCGCGTCGAGATGGTCGCGGAGGGCCTGAAGCTGAACCCCGACCTCAGCCCGGACAAGGCCTCGGGCGGCGAACGCCGCCGCGCCGCGCTGGCCCGTCTGCTGGCCGAGGACCCGGCGCTGATGCTGCTCGACGAGCCGACGAACCACCTCGACATCGAGGCGATCGGCTGGCTCGAATCCCACCTCGCCCAGACCCGGGCCGCCTTCGTGCTGATCAGCCACGACCGCGCCTTCCTGAACGCGCTCGCCCGCGCGACGCTCTGGATCGACCGCAGCGTGGTGCGCCGGATGGACAAGGGCTTTGCCCATTTCGAGGAATGGCGCGACAAGATCTGGGACGAGGAGGACGAAGCCCGCCACAAGCTCGACCGCAAGATCAAGGCCGAGGCCCGCTGGGCCGTCGAGGGCATCTCCGCGCGCCGCAAGCGCAACCAGGGCCGGGTCCGGGCGCTGCAGGGCCTGCGCGCCGAACGCGCCGCGCAGATTCGCCGGCAGGGCCCCGCGGCCATGGACCTCGCCGAGGGCCAGCAGTCCGGCAAGCGCGTGATCGAGGCGAAGGGCATCGCCAAGTCCTACGGCGACCGCGTCATCCTGCGGCGCTTCGACCTGCGCGTGCTGCGGGGCGACAGGGTCGCTTTCGTCGGCCCGAACGGCGTCGGCAAGACGACCCTGCTGAAGATGCTCACCGGCGAGATCGCGCCCGATGAGGGCACCGTCACGCTGGGCACCAAGCTCGAGATGGCGGTCTTCGACCAGACCCGCGCGCAGCTCGACCCCGACCTCAGCCTGTGGGACAGCCTGACCTCCGATCCGCAGACCAGCGTCAACGGCCGGTCGGACCAGGTCATGGTGCGCGGCGTGCCCCGGCACGTGATGGGCTACCTCAAGGACTTCCTCTTCACCGAGGAGCAGGCGCGCGGCCCGGTCCGCGCCCTGTCGGGCGGCGAGAAGGCGCGGCTGCTGCTGGCGAAGATCATGGCGCGCGAGTCGAACCTGCTGGTGCTCGACGAACCGACGAACGACCTCGACGTCGAGACGCTCGACCTGTTGCAGGAGTTGCTCGACGACTACCCGGGCACTGTGCTTCTCGTCAGCCACGACCGGGATTTCCTCGACCGGGTCGCCGCCACGACCATCGCGATGGAGGGCGACGGCCGCGCCACCGTCTATGCCGGCGGCTGGTCCGACTACCGCAGCCAGCGCGCCGAGGCACCGACGTCGCACCGACGCGATACCGACGTGAAACCGACGTCCGCACCGACGCCCGCCGCCGCCCCGAAACCGGCGTCGAAACCGGCCGCGAAGAAGTCCGGCCTCAGCTTCACCGAGAAGCACCGCCTCGACACTCTGCCCGGTGAAATCGCCCGTCTGGAGGCGGAAATCGGCAAGCTGACCGAGCTTCTGGCCGATCCGGATCTCTTCACCCGCGAGCCGGTCAAGTTCCGCAAGGCGACCGAGGTCCTGGCCGAACGGCAGGCGCGGCTGTCGGCCGCCGAGGACGAGTGGCTGGCGCTGGAAGAGAAGGCAAGCGCTTGATCCTCAAGCGGATATTCGCCCGCACCGCGCCCCCGATCCGGCGCCAGATTGGCCCTCTCGGCCGCAAGCCCGACCTGATCTGCATCGGTGCCCAGAAGGCGGCAACGACCTGGGTGTTCCGCGTCCTCGCCGCCCGCCCGGACACCTGGACCCCGCCGATCAAGGAAGTCCATTTCTTCAATCACCTGCACGTCGCGGCCCATCCCTGGACCGAGTGGCTGGTGCGCCAGTACCTGAGCGCCGCCGAAGCCAGCTACATCCGCGACACGCCGCTGCCCGACCCGGAGTATCTGGAGTGGCTCAAGGGACTGAAAACCCCTCCGATTCTCGACGAGACCTGGTATCAGCGCCTGTTCGCCCCCGCGCCCCCGGACCGGCTGGCGCTGGAGGCGACGCCCGAATACTCGGTCGTCCCGCCCGAGGGCCTCGACCACATCGCGGCCTTCCTGCCCGAGACCCGGTTCATCTACATGATCCGCGACCCGGTCACCCGCGCCCTGTCCCACCTCAGGATGAACCTCAGCCGGCAGGAGACGCTGCCTGAAACCGAGGCCGACTGGGACGCGGTCGCGGCCGATCCCGCGCTCTGGGAACGCGGCGACTACGCGACCTATGTCCCGCGCTGGAAAGCGAAATTCGGCCCCGACCGGCTGTTGTTCCTGCCCTACGGCGACGTGGCCAAGCGCCCGGCGGCCACGCTGCGGGCCATCGAGCGCTTCGCGGGTCTTGCCCCGCACACGCCGCACAACCTGAAGAAGCGGATCAACAAGACCCGCCCGATCCCGGTGCCCGACCGCATCAAGGCCCGGATCGCGGAGCAGTTCGCCCCGCAACGCGACTTCGTCCTGAGGGAGTTCGGGCGGGACTTCGCGTCCCGCACCTGATCCTTAGCCGTCGAGCAGCGTGCCCGCGTCCACCCGGCCGAGGTTGCCGAGCAGCTGGCGAATGAAGCTCACGCCTTCAATGTTGCTGTCGGTCACGCGGCGGTTGAGGGCGATGACCTCGCCGTCCTGCAGGCCGAAGCGCTCGATGTTGCGCACCCGCCCGCCCCGGTCGAAGGTGATCGCGACCACCTGCCGCTCGATTTCCTGCGGCGCGCGGTAGGCGTAGCTCTCGAAGCGGCTCTCGACGTAGTACCAGCCGGTATCGTTCACGACACCCGCCGCCGTCGGCTGGCCGATCTTCTCGGCCACGCTGTCGCGGGACTCGCCCACGGAGATTTCCGCCAGTTCCTGCTCGGTCGGCGCATAGCCGTGGTTCCGGTATGTCGCCGAACACGCCGCGAGCGCCACGCCGAGCACAAGCCCCAGCCCGATTCCGCGCGCGCGCTTCCACGCCGCGCGGGGAGTGACCGTTTCGATCCCGCTCGCCTGATCCATGCCCGACCGCCTCTTTTCGCCGTGCCTTCGCACCTTTACCCTGCGATACAGAATAGAACGTCCCGGTTCAAGCACGCGCCGCGTGTCGCCGGACCAAGCCTCTGGGAGTGTGCCATGTCCTCCGACCGCCCCGATCCCGCAGCCCCCCTCAGGCTGTCGGAGATCCCCCGTCGCAAGCCGACGCGGCTGTCCTTCCGGCCGGAGGGCGACGCGCTGGCCGGACTCCGGACCCGCCTCGACCTGCTCGGCCTGTCGAAGGTGGCCTTCGCCGGCGAACTGGTGCCGCGCGGCAAGACCGACTGGGACTTCACCGGCACGCTGGGCGCCACCGTGGTGCAGCCCTGCGTCGCGACGCTCGCCCCGGTGACGACCCGGATCGACGAGCGCATCGAGCGCCGCTACCGCGCCGAGGACCCGCTGGCCGAGGCCACCGGCGAGGTGGAGATGCCCGAGGACGATGCCCTCGAACCACTTCCCGAGGTCTTCGATCCGATGGCCGTGCTGGAGGAGGCGCTGGCCCTCGCCCTGCCGCCCTGGCCGCGTGCGCCCGGGGCCGCGCCGGCCCGCACCAGCGCGACACCGCCGGGCGCGGACGAGCTCGACGACGCGGCGGTCCGGCCTTTCGCGGGGCTGGCCGCCCTGCGCGACAAGCTCGCTCCGCCGGAGGACTGACGCGGGATCGGCCCTCGTATGACCTTGCGGCAGGCCCCCTGAAAGCGAGGGTGGCCCTGCCGTGCAGAGCGTGCGAAAAGGCCCTTGCGCCGGAGCAGAATCGCAGTATGTTCCCGGCCTCGTTTACACCCCTGACGACCCGGCGAGCGCGCGGCCCGAAAGCCCGCGGCGGGCGTTCTCCGAAACCGGGTCCGTCGGGCCCTAGATACAAGCACCGAGGTCCCTCGATGGCAGTCCCCCAGAACCGAGTCACGCGGTCCCGCCGCAACATGCGCCGCGCGCACGACGGCCTGACCGCCGGCAACCCGAACGAATGCTCGAACTGCGGCGAACTCAAGCGCCCGCATCACGTGTGCCCGTCCTGCGGCCACTATGCGGACCGTGAAGTGATCGCCACGGCCGGCGAGGTCGACCTGGACGAAGACGCGGCCTGAGGGCCCTGGCCAACCGGCTGATCCCCCATGACACGGACGGAGCGACAGGGCGGTGAGACGGGCGCTCGGCCCGGGACCCCGCCCGGAGACGGTGCGACGTCCTACGTGATATCCGTGGACGCCATGGGGGGAGACCTCGGACCGGCGGTGGTTGTCGCCGGTCTCGAGAAGTCCGCCGCGAAGAACCCGGACATCCGGTTCATCCTGCACGGGCCCGAGGACGAGTTGTCAAAGCTCGTCGGCAAGCGTCGTGCCCTCGACGGCCGGGTGACGATCCGCGACGCGCAGGGCGTGGTGCGGATGGACGACAAGCCCTCGCACATCATGCGGCACGGACGCGACACCTCGATGTGGAGCGCGGTCGAGTCGGTGCGCAACGGCGAGGCGGCGATGGCCGTCTCCTGCGGCAACACCGGGGCGCTCATGGCCCTGTCGATGGTGCGCTTGCGCAAGGCGCCCGGCGTCAACCGCCCCGCCATCGCCTGCCTCTGGCCCTCGCGCAATCCCGGCGGCTTCAATGTCATGCTTGACGTGGGCGCGGACATCCGCGCCGATGCCGACGATCTGCTGCAATACGCGCTGATGGGGGCGAGCTACGCCCGCAACGGCCTCGACCTGTCGAGCCCGCGTGTCGGCCTGCTGAACGTTGGCACCGAAGAGCACAAGGGCCGCGCCGAACTGAAGGCCGCCCATGACCTGATCGAGGCGGCCGCGCCCGGAAACGGGTTCCGGTTTGTCGGCTTCGTCGAGGGCGGCGATATCCCCTCGGACCGGGTCGATGTCATCGTGACCGACGGCTTCACCGGCAACATCGCCCTGAAGACCGCCGAAGGCACCGCCTCGCTGATCCGCACCTCGCTGCGCGAGGCGTTCGAGTTCTCGCCCCTCTCCCGCATCGCGGCCCTTCTGGCGCTGACCTCGCTCCGGCGCCTGTCGAAGCGGATCGATCCGCGCCGGGTCAACGGCGGGGTGTTCCTCGGCCTGAACGGCACCGTCATCAAGAGCCACGGCTCGGCGGATGCCACCGGGGTCTCGGCGGCGATCAAGCTGGCGGTGGTGCTGGCCCAGAAGGGATTCACCGAGAAACTGGCGGCGCGGGTTGCCTCGGCCGCGGGGCCGCGTCAGGATGCCGCCACGTCAGAAGAGCGACCCGGCGAAGCCGGGCCCCCAGAGCAGGGAAGCGCTGCCCCGAATGCTTAACAGAGCCGTTGTCATCGGCGTCGGGCATTATTTGCCGGAGCGCGTCGTCCCCAATTCGCATTTCGAGAGCTTCCTCGACACCTCGAACGAGTGGATCGTGTCGCGCTCGGGGATCGAGCGCCGCCACTTCGCCGCCGAGGGCGAAATGACCTCGGACCTCGCCGCCAACGCCGCGCGCGCCGCCCTCGCCCATGCCGGGCTGGAGGCGAACGACATCGACGCGATCGTGCTGGCGACCTCGACCGCCGACCTGACCTTCCCCTCGGCCGCGACGATGGTGCAGGCCAAGCTGGGCATGGAGCGCGGCTTTGCCTTCGACATCCAGGCAGTCTGCGCGGGCTTCGTCTACGCCCTTGGGACCGCCAATGCCCTGATCGTCGCCGGGCAGGCGCGCCGGGTTCTGGTGATCGGGGCCGAGACCTTTTCCCGCCTGATGGACTGGACCGATCGCGGCACCTGCGTCCTCTTCGGGGACGGCGCGGGCGCGGTCGTGCTGGAGGCGCGTCCGGGCACCGACAGCCCGTCGGACCGCGGCATCCTCGCCGTCGATCTGAATTCGGACGGACGCCACCGCGACCTGCTCTACGTGGACGGCGGCATGACCACCGGTGCCACCGGCCACCTGCGGATGGAGGGCAAGGAGGTCTTCCGGCACGCCGTCGAGAAACTCGCCCAGACCGCGGAGACCGCGCTCGAACGGGCGGGGCTGTCGGCTGCGGACGTGGATTGGATCGTTCCGCACCAGGCGAATCTGCGTATCATCAAGGCGACCGCCCAGAAATTCGGCTTCGGCCTCGACAAGGTCGTGCTCACCGTCCAGGACCACGGCAACACTTCCGCCGCCTCGATCCCGCTGGCGCTGTCGGTCGGCGTCGAGCGCGGACAGATCAAGCCGGGCGACCTCGTCGTGACCGAGGCGATCGGCGGCGGACTGGCCTGGGGCGCCGTTGTCCTGCGCTGGTAACGGGACTTCTCCACAGCGCGCGGCCTGCCCTGCAACCCGTTGATATTGACTTTGATTTGCGAGCGTCCATACTCGCGCGATCAAGCATGGGGAGCGAGATGACCGAGAAGACCCTGACCCGCATGGATCTCAGCGAGGCGGTGTTCCGCGAACTTGGCCTGTCGCGCAACGAATGTTCGGCCCTCGTCGAGAGCGTGCTGCAGCATGTCTCCGACGCGCTGGTCCGCGGCGAGAGCGTCAAGATCTCAAGCTTTGGCACGTTCTCGGTGCGCTCCAAGGCCGCGCGGGTCGGACGCAACCCCAAGACCGGCGAGGAGGTTCCGATCCTGCCCCGCCGCGTGTTGACCTTCCGCCCCTCGCACCTGATGAAGGAGCGTGTCGCCGACGGGAACCGGCGGCTGGGCAAGGTGAGCTGATCATGAAGAAATCCGCGGAAGCCTTCCGCACCATCTCGGAAGTCGCGGAGTGGCTGGAAACCCCGCCGCACGTGCTGCGCTTCTGGGAATCGAAGTTCCACCAGCTCAAGCCGGTCAAGCGGGCCGGCGGACGGCGCTATTACCGGCCGTCCGACATGGAACTTCTGGCCGGGATCAAGAAGCTGCTCCACGAGGACGGCGTCACGATCCGGGGGGTGCAGAAGATCCTGCGCGAGAACGGGGTGAAGCATGTCGCCGCGATGTGCGACCGGGTGATCGACGGCGTCGACGCCGACGAGGCGCCCGCCCCCGCGAAGGCCGAGGCCCCGACCAAGGCCGAAACCCCCGCGCAGCCCGCTGCCCCGGCACCGCCGGCCGCCGAGGACGCCAAGATCGTCGCCCTGCGCCCGGTGCCGGTCGAGCCGCCCCGCGCTACCCCTGCCCCTGCCCCCGCCCCGACACCCGCGGTCACCGCCGCCGAGGATGACGACGGCGCGGACAGCGGTACCGACGCGATGACCAACATCTTTGCCGGTCTCGGCGACGAGCGCCCGGAAGCGCCGAGCCGCGCGCCGATGCTCTTCCCGGACCTGCCGGAAGTGCCGCGCAAGGGTGGGGCCATCAGGATGCCGCCCGCCTCGCCGGGCTTCCTCGCCGCGCTGCCCCGGGTCGCCGAAACCGTGCGCCGCATCGACCCGGACGAATTGCGCCCGCGGGCCGACAGGCTTGCGCAGCCCACCCGCGCCTTGCGTGCGTTGCGTGACCGCATCGGTGCCGCGCTGGCGGCTGACGCCGGCCGGTGAGCGCGCAGCACCCGGCCTCTGCGCCTGCCCCGATCCCCCGGGGCGCGGTGCGAAAAACCCTGACAAAGCCGCTTGCCCTCGCCCGCAAAAACCGTCTATCTGCGCGCGTCGGGCCATGGCGCAGTCTGGTTAGCGCGTCCGTCTGGGGGGCGGAAGGTCGTGAGTTCGAATCTCGCTGGCCCGACCATTGTTTCCCCTCCCTTTCCTCTCCGGGCCACGTGACATGGCCATGACGCAGGTCCCCGCGAAGGGCGTTCTGCCCGATGCCGAGCTGCGCGTCCTGATCGACACGGGCGCCATCGCCGCCGACACCCCGGTGACTGCTGACCAGGTCCAGCCGGCCTCGCTCGACCTGCGGCTGGGGGCTGTCGCCTACCGCCTGCGCGCCTCGTTCCTGTCCGGGCTCCACGCCACGGTGGCGGACCGCCTCCCCGACTTCGAGATGCACCGGATCGACCTGACGGGCGGTGCCGTGCTGGAGAAGGGCTGCGTCTACCTCGTGCCGCTGCAGGAGCGGCTTGCCCTGCCCGCCGACCTGCAGGCGGTCGCCAACGCCAAGAGTTCGACCGGCCGCCTCGACCTGCTGACCCGCCTCGTGACGGATCGCGGGGTCGAGTTCGACCGCATCGCACCGGGATACACCGGACCGCTCTATGCCGAGATCTGCCCGCGCTCGTTTTCTGTGCTGGTGCGGCCCGGGCAGCGGCTGAACCAGCTGCGCCTCCGGCGGGACAAGGCGGCGCTCGACGACACCGCGCTGCGGGCCCTGCATGCCGCGACACCGCTGGTGAACGGGACCGCGCACATCGACCAGGGGTTGGGCTTCTCGGTCGACCTGAAGCCCGCCACCGGCACGCTGGTCGGCTACCGCGCCAAGCCGCATACCGGTCTGATCGACCTCGACGGGATCGGCGCGCATGACGTCGACGCCTTCTGGGAAGAGCTGCACAGCACCAACGGACGGCTGATTCTCGACCCCGGCGCCTTCTACATCCTCGTCAGCCGCGAGGCGGTCACGATCCCCCCCGACCACGCCGCCGAGATGGCGCCCTACCTCGCCCTCGTCGGCGAGTTCCGTGTGCACTATGCAGGGTTCTTCGATCCGGGCTTCGGCCATGCCGAGGCGGGCGGCACCGGCGCGCGCGGCGTGCTGGAAGTGCGCTGTCACGAGGCGCCCTTCGCCCTCGAGCACGGGCAGATCGTCGGGCGGCTGGTGTACGAGCGGATGGCAGCGCGGCCCGACCGGCTTTACGGGGCCGGGCTGGCCTCGAACTACCAGGGCCAGGGACTGAAGCTCTCCAAGCATTTCCGCGACCCGGCATGACCGCGCCCGGGCCGGGCCTGCTGCGCCTCGCCGTCGCCGTGGCGGGCAGCAACGCCATGCTCACAGCCCCACTGGCGCCGGTGCTGGCGGCGCGCCTCGACCGGCCGGTCGAAAGCGTCCTCGCTACCGCGACGGCCTTCGGCGCCGCAGCGCTTCTGAGCGCGCTCGGTCTCGCCGCCCTGCCCGACCGGATCGGACTGGCGCGCGGAATGGCGCTGGGACTGGCGGTGCTGGCGGTCGGCTATGCCTTGCTGGCGCTCGCCGGGTCGGTACCTGCGCTGCTGATCGCCCAAGGGCTGGCCGGGCTGGGAACCGGGATCGCCTTGCCTGCCGCCTATGCGCTGGCGGTGGCGACCGCCGCCCCGGGCCAGGCGGCGCGGGCCCTCGGCAGCGCGCTGCTGGGCTGGACCCTGGCGCTGGTGACCGGCATCGCCCTCGCCGCCCCGCTGGCGGTCGCCACCCATCCGGGCCTCGTCTACGGTGCCTATGCCGTGGTGTCAGCCGGACTTGCGGCGGTCGCGCTCCGCCGCGACGTGCCCCGTGGCCCGAGGCCGCCGGGACGCCGGGTCCTGCTGGCCCGGCCCGGGGTGCCGCGCGGGCTGCTGGCCCTGACTGCGCTGATGACCGCATTTTACCTGTGCTTCACCTTCATCGGGGCGCAGGTCGTCGAAGGGCTGAACGCCGCCCCCGGACGCGCCGGTTTGTTGCCGCTGGCCTATGGGCTGGGCTTCGGCCTCGCGTTCCGGCTCGACCCGTTGATCGACCGGTACGGCGTCGCGCGGGTCGGGGTGCCGCTGCTGGCGGGCATGGCGCTGCTCTATTTCGGCTTCGCGGCGTTCGCGGACAGCAGTCTTGCCGCCTTCGTCACGCTCGGCGCGGTGTGGGGCGTGGGCCAGCACGTCAGCCTGACGCTGGCGATGGCCCGTCTGGCCGCCCGCGCGCCGGAGGCACGGGGCACGATGGCGGGCCTGTCGGTGGCGGTCACCTATGTCGCGGTCTTCCTGGGCGCAGCGCTCGGCGCACCGCTCTTTGCCTGGGGCGGGTTCACGGCGCTGGGGCTGGTGGCGGCGGGGCTGCTGCTGGTCCTCACCGTCGAGGTGCGAACCCATGCCGAGACGTCAATATAGGCCACAGCGACAACCCACTGATATTCGAAATTATTCGTCGAACATCTCGCTCTGGTCGATGTCGTCCTCGCCCTCGTCCTCGCCCTCCGCGACGGAGGTTCCGAACGCCCCAGGCGGCCGGCTTTCGAGCAGGCCCGCCGCGCGCAGCTCGGCCAGTCCCGGCAGGTCCCGGGCACTTTCCAGCCCGAAGTGATCGAGAAACTCGGTCGTGGTCACGAAGGTCACCGGGCGGCCGGGGGTCATCCGACGCCGTCCCAGCTTGAGCCAGCCCATTTCGATCAGCTGGTCCACCGTCCCCTTCGAGACGGCGACACCGCGAATCTCTTCGATCTCGGCCCGCGTGACGGGCTGGTGATAGGCGACGATCGCCAGCGTCTCGATGGCCGCGCGGCTCAGGCGGCGGGTCTCGACCGCCTCCTGCCGCATCAGGAACCCGAGATCGGGCGCGGTCCGGATCGCCCAGCGGTCGCCCGCGCGCACCACGTTGACGCCGCGCCCTTCGTAGCGGCGGCGCAGGAGGACCAGCGCCTCGGCCGGGTCGCAGCCATGCGGCATCCGTGCCGCCATCTCCGGCAGGCTGAGCGGTTCCGCCGAGGCGAACAGCATCGCCTCGATCATCCGCTCCTGCTCGGCGAGCGGCGGCGCCTCGAACAGGGACTCGCGCGGGGTCTCCAGATCGGTCGTCGTCTCGTCGGTCACGACAGGCGCTCCTTCCGGCGCACTTCGATGGGCGCAAAGGTCTCGGACTGCCGGATTTCCAGCTTGCCCTGCTTGGTCAGTTCCAGCGAGGCCGCGAAATTGGCCGCGGTCGCCGAGCGCCGCCGCACCGGGTCGTCATGCCAACCCTCAGGCAGCCAGGCGTCGAGAGTCGTCCAGTCCCCCGCGTAGCCGATCAGCCCGCGCATCCGCTCCAGCGCTTCTTCCATGGTGAACACGCGGTCGCGGTCCATCACGAAGGGCCGGAACGAGTCGCGGGTGCGGATCCGGGCATAGCCCTGCATCAGGTCGAGCAGCGTCGCAGTGTAGCTGACCCGCCGGCTGCGCACGGTTTCCTCCGGCAAACCCCGGCGGAAGCGGTCACGCCCCAGCTGATCCCGCGCCATCAGTTGCGCGGCGGCTTCGCGCATGGCCGACAGCCGCTCCAGTTGGAAGGCAAGATGCGCCGCCAGTTCCTCACCCGAGGGCCCTTCGTCGCTGGGGTCGGGCGGCAGCAGCAGGCGCGACTTCAGGAAGGCCAGCCAGGCCGCCATCACGAGGTAATCCGCGGCCAGTTCGATGCGCAGCGCCTTGGCGCGCTCGACGAAGCCGAGATACTGCTCGGCCATCTGCAGGACCGAGATCCGCCGCAGGTCGACCTTCTGGGTCCGGGCCAGCGTCAGCAACAGGTCGAGCGGCCCCTCGAACCCGTCGACATCGACGATCAGCGCCTCTTCGGCGAGGCGGCGCGCGACGTCGTCGGGGCCGCGCGCGGCGTCTGCTGTGGATAAACTGTCGGTCATGCCTGCCTCGTCCGGTCGGTCAGGTTCCGACGTCCCGGAGATGCTGTCAAGCCGACGGGATCACTTGGCGGCGGCCGGAATGCAATCGACGGATTGCGCCGTGAAGACGGCACAGAACTGCCGGGTCTCGCTGACCGAGTTGAAACCCATCACGCGCAGGCGCTGGAACAGGCGGCCGCCTGCGGTCGCTTCCTCGATCACCGGCGTCTTGCCCTCGAAATAGGCCCCGAACCGCTCTTGCAAAACGGTCCATTGCGCGACGGCTTGCTCGACGGTCTCATAGGCACCGAACTGCGCCAGCCGTGTTCCGACAGGCAAGTCAGCTCCATCCACGAACGTACTCCTCGTGGTGGGGCTGGCGGCATTTGCCACGGTCCCCGTTGACGCAAGTCGGACGTCTGCCGGGGCAGGCGAAACACGAAGCGTCACCGGCCGCTGCGGCGGACGCGGAGAACTGCTGACGCCTGGAACGCCGGGGGGAATCACCGCTGCGGTATCCTCGGCACCGGTAATTTCTTCCCCAAGCGGGGTAGCTTCGCGGGTCAGCTCGTCCGCAAGGGCCGTGTAATCTGTTGTGACTGTCACGCCCGGCCCGGTCGCCGGGGCAGCGCCCAGCGGGGCCGGCGCCGTGATCCCGGCGGTTGAGCTGTTCGACTGCGGCGACAGCGAGGCCGCCGCCCGGGCATCGGCTTCGAGATCCACCGGCGGCGGCGCCAGCGCGATGACGTCAGGAACCGCCCCGGTGCGGCCCTCGGCCTGCACCGAATTGATCGTCAGGCCCTGGTTCGCGGCGCGGGTCCCCTCGGGGTCCTCGGGCTCTTCGCGCATCGGTCCGCCGAGGGCCTGGATCACGGGAACGCCCGCCACGTCGCGCATGACGGTGCTGTAGCCCCAGATCGACAGGCCGACGATCAGCGCGAGCGACGACAGCCCCCCGGCGATGCGCATGGCATCCATGGCCATGCTGCCGCCCTGCGCAGGCGGCGCGGCGCGGGCGGCGGGCCCGTCCTCGGGCCACCAGACATCTTCCGCGATCGGCTCGGGCTGCGGCCGCTGGTACTGCGGCGCGCTCTGCTGGTACGGGCGGTGGGGCGGCGTCGCAGCTTGATGACCGGGCTGCGTGAAGCCCGCGCCGTAGTATGCGCCCTCATACTCTGCGTCGGCGCGGTATGGCGTCTCGTCATACCCTGCGTGCGAGGCGAACGGGTCGCTCTCGCCCGCCGCATATCCGGCCAGCCCGCCCCGTGCCCAGTCCGCCCGGTGGTCCGGCGGAGACTCGGGCCGGCGCGGTGCGCGCGCCCAGGTCTCGGCTTGCGGATATCCGGCGGCGCGGGGCGGTTCGGGCGCACCATACCCCGCCTGCATCTCCGGGCCACGCGGACGGAGCCCGCGAGTCAGAGGGGGAATCGCCTGCGGCGTTTGACGGGGTCCTGCCATTGCTCTTGCCTCTCGTGTCCGACGTCTTGCGCGCCGTTCAACTTGCCCGTGCCGGAGATCCGCTCGAACGGGGACCTTTCTCAGCACGGCAATCCTATCACGCCCGCGCGATTACGCAACGCGCGCGGCAGGCCGTTCGGGCATGCTTCGGAAAATGCGTGACTCTTTTGCACCCGGCCCGGGCCGGGGCCCGCCGCTCAGCGCAACTCGTCGAGCGGCGTCACCCCGCAGAGGCCCAGCCCGTTGGCAATGACCTGCCGCGTCGCGGCCGCCAGCGCCTGTTTCGACCGGGTCGCGTGCGGGTTGCCCTCCTGGACCAGCCGAAGCTCGGGCTTCTCGTTGCCCCGGTTCCAGAGCGCATGGAAATCGCTCGCCAGATCATAGAGATAGAACGCGATCCTGTGCGGCTCGTTGGCGCGCGCGGCGATCTCGACCTGGCGCGGCCAGTCGGCGAGCCGCCGCATCAGCGCCAGTTCGCCCTCGTCGGTCAGACCCGACAGGTCCGCGCCCGCCAGCGCCGCGTCCGAGACGTCGATCCCGGCCTCTTCGGCCTTCCGGCGCGCCGAGGCGATCCTGGCATGGGCGTATTGCACGTAGAAGACCGGGTTGTCCTTCGACTGCTCCAGCACCTTGTCGAAGTCGAATTCCAGCGGCGCATCGTTCTTGCGGGTCAGCATGACGAAGCGGGTCACGTCGGCGCCCACCTCCTCGACGACGTCGCGCAGGGTCACGAAGGTGCCCGCGCGCTTGGACATCTTGAACTCGACGCCGTTCTTCATCAGCTTGACGAGCTGCACCAGCTTGATGTCGAGCGTCACCTGCCCGTCCGACAGCGCGCTGACAGCTGCCTTCATCCGCTTGACATAGCCGCCGTGATCCGCGCCGAAGACGTCGATCAGGGCGTCGAAACCCCGGCTGACCTTGTCGTAGTGATAGGCGATGTCCGGCGCGAAATAGGTCCAGGCCCCGTCCGACTTCATCACCGGCCGGTCGACGTCATCGCCGTGCGCCGTCGAGCGGAACAGCGTCTGCACGCGCGGCTCCCAGTCCTCGGGCGTCTTGCCTTTCGGCGGTTCCAGAACCCCCTCGTAGATCAGGCCCTTCTGCTTGAGCGCGTCGAGCGCCGCCTCGATCCGGCCGGTGCCGTAGAGAGATTTTTCCGAGTAGAACACGTCCATCGTGACGCCGAGCAACGCGAGATCCTCGCGGATCATCTCCATCATCGCCTCGGTCGCGAAGTCGCGCACCTCCGGCAGCCAGGCCGCCTCGGGCTGGCCGACATAGGCGTCACCGACCTTCTCCTTCAGCGCCTCGCCGACGCCGATCAGGTAGTCGCCGGGATAGGTGCCGTCGGCGAAGGCGACCTCCTGCCCGTGCGCCTCGAGATACCGCAGGTAGACCGACCGGGCGAGCACGTCGACCTGCGCCCCGCCGTCGTTGATGTAGTATTCGCGCGTCACCGAGAAGCCCGCGAAGTCGAGGAGCGCCGCCAGCGCATCCCCGAAGACCGCGCCCCGGGTGTGCCCGACATGCATCGGGCCGGTCGGGTTGGCCGAGACGTATTCCACGTTGACCCGCTTGCCCCGCCCGAGCGTGCCGCGCCCGAAGTCGCGCCCCTGTGCGAGGGCCGCGGCCACCACGCCCTGCCAGACCGGCCCCGCCAGCCGCAGGTTCAGGAAGCCGGGACCCGCCACCTCGGCCGAGGCCACGTGGGGATCGGCCATCAGCCGGGCCGCCAGCGCCTCGGCGATGTCGCGCGGTTTCATCCCGGCGGGCTTTGCCAGCACCATCGCCGCGTTGGTCGCCATGTCGCCGTGGCCCGCGTCGCGCGGCGGCTCGACGGCCACGTTGGCAAGGTCCAGCCCCGCGGGCAGCGTGCCGTCGGCGGCAAGCTCGGTCAGCGCCCCGGTCACGAGGGCGTGCATCTCGGCAAAGAGGTTCATCGGCGGTCTTCCCTGGCTAGCGCCCTGTCTCTATCAGCCCCGCCGCCGCCGTCAACGTGCGGGCATCGGCTGGGTCACCCCGCCGCAAAGCCGGGCGTGCTCCTGCAGTGCGAAGCGGTCGGTCATCCCGGCGATGTAGTCCGCCACGATCCGGGCCAGCGCGGTCTCGCCCCGGGCCTCGGCCACGTCCTTGCGCCACTGCTTCGGCAGCAAGCCCGGTTCGGCCATGTAGAGCGGAAAGAGGTCGTGGATCACCTGCGTCACCTCGACCCGCATCGCCACCACCGACGGCGCGCGGTACATCCGCTCGAAGAGGAACCGCCGGATCACCTTGAGATCGGCCCAGAGCGCGGGCGAGAACTGCACCATCATCCGCCCTGCCCCCCGGATATCGTCCGGGGTCGCGGGATCGAGCTCGGCCAGCCGCGCCCGGCTGACCGCGATGACATCCTCGACCAGCACGCCGAAGAAGCGCCGCAACGCCTCGTGCCGCCGCCGGTAGTAGTTGAGGTCCGGATACTTCGCGTCAACCGCCGCGAAGCAGTCCCGCAGCGCCGGCAGCTCAGCCAGTTCGTCGGTCGAGAACAGCTCGGCCCGCAGCCCGTCGTGCAGATCGTGGTTGTTGTAGGCGATGTCGTCCGACAGGGCGGCCACCTGCGCCTCGGCACTGGCATGGGTGTGCAGTTCGAGGTCGTGCCGCGCGCTGTAGTCGGCCAGCGCATAGGGAATCGGCGGGGCGACGGGGCCGTTGTGTTTCGCAATCCCTTCAAGGGTTTCCCACGTCAGGTTCAACCCGTCCCACTCGGCATAGTGGCGTTCCAGCGAGGTCACGATGCGGATCGCCTGCGCGTTGTGGTCGAACCCGCCATGCGGCGCCATCAGCGCATTCAGCGCATCCTCGCCGGTGTGCCCGAACGGCGGATGGCCGAGGTCATGGGCCAGCGCCACCGCCTCGGTCAGTTCCACGTTCAGCCCCAGCGTCTTGGCGATCGTCCGCGCCACCTGCGCCACCTCGATCGAATGGGTCAGGCGGGTGCGGAAATAGTCGCCCTCGTGCTCGATGAAGACCTGCGTTTTGTGCTTCAGCCGCCGGAAGGCCGAGGCATGGATGATCCGGTCGCGGTCGCGCTGGAACGCCGAGCGGAAGGCGCTCTCGTCCTCCGGGTAAAGGCGGCCGCGGCTCCGGGCCGGGTCCGAGGCATAGCGCGCGGGTCCGTCCGCCGGGCCGGGACCGGTCGGTATCTCTGGGGCTTGCATGGGGTCTGCCTGTTCTTGTCGCCCGTTTTCGCACCTCCTATATCAGGGACAGTGCTCGATGCCCACAACGCCGGGACCGCCATGACCCTGACCCTGCCGCCCCGTGTCACCGACCGCGCCTTCGCGCGCCTCGCCGAGATCAATGCCGCCCAGTCGGGGGGCAAGGCGCTGCGCGTCGCCGTCGAGGGCGGCGGCTGCTCGGGCTTCCAGTACGACATCAGCCTCGACGACCCCGAGCCCGAGGACCTTGTGATCGAGGGCGCGGGCCAGAAGGTCGTCGTCGACCAGGTGTCCCTGCCCTTCCTGTCGAACGCGGTGATCGATTTCTCCGACGAACTGATCGGCGCGCGCTTCGTGATCGAGAACCCCAACGCCAGCTCGAGCTGCGGCTGCGGCACCAGCTTCTCGATGTAGGGTGGCGTCGGGCCGCTCCGGCACCATGCGGTGTCGGGGGCGCCGAGCGGGGCGCTTGTGGTGTGTTGGCGGTGTTGATCGCCCGGGCGTCGGCCCGGGGTTGGCCAGCCAACGGGTCGTATCGACAGCGTGGGTGTGGTTTCGCTGGCCGGTCCTCTCAACTGCGCAGACACAGTTCCGGAGGCCTCCGAGGCCCCGGCCATGACCTCCGGCGCAGTCGCATGACCGCCTCGATCTGGCCCGTCCGGACCCGGCATCTTGCGGTACGCTTGCCCGCTACGGCTGGAACCGCAGTTCGCGTCCCCGCACAGTCGGTCACCCGCCAGACTGCCTCCCGGAATTGAACCGTGCCGGACTCGTCCCCCACCTTCCCTGACACCGCGCCCGCCCAGCTGGGCATGGCGGATCACCTGCGCCTCGACGACGACAAGCGGACTCGGCCCCCCACAAGACCTTAACCTGGCAGACCGATCCAAGCTCGCGCAGATGGCCGCATGGGTGCACCCGGGAGTCGCTCAGGCATAGAGAGGCGTTCCCGCCGCCCCGTCGAGTTGGATCGCCCGCATCCTTTCCGTTTCCAAGTCCTTTCACCCTACCGGTCCATCTCGCTCCGAATCTCTGCGTCCGGCATCTCTCTGCCGCACCGACAACTGGGCGGGGACCCATCCCGCGAGAAGCCACCGGATAGAAAGCGCCCGCGACCACGGTTGCCCCGTAACACTGGGCTCACAGCGCCCGCAAAGAAGCGCTGCGCAATCTGACAGTCTTGCCTGCCGTTTTCGGTCTCGACCTACGCATCCGCGCCCGCGTCCCGCCAAGCCTGTCACATAGAGCGGGGGTTCCCTCCGCGGCGAGGAACCGCTGCGCGAACTGGCCGTTCCGGATGCCGATCTCGGTCTCGGCCGACAGAATGTGCGCACTGTGACCCGTTTGCCGTCGCCAATCCGGTCGCCAGTCGTTCAAAGACATCCGAACACCAAGAGTCTCGCCATCCGGCACCCTGCCCCCTCAGAACAACTCCAGTTCTCCACTGCCGCTGGGCGGTTCGAGCACCGGGGTCTGGATCGGTGCCGCGCTGTCCTCGGACATCAGCCGTTGCTGGACGCGGCCGTCGGCTGGAAAGAACCGAAGCCTCCGCGCCCGCTTCCCGCCAAGGCTGCCCCCGAGCACCGGGATCCCTTCGGCCGCGAGGAACCGCTGCGCGAACTGGCCATTCCGCATGCCGATCTCGGTCTCTGCCGACAGCATCTGCGCCCCGCCAAAGACCTTGGCAACCAGATCGGACTTGCGCGAGCCGCGCTTCAGCATTCCGTTGACCAGCAATTCCATCGCGTTCACGCCATAGCGCTGCAGCCCCACCCCATCCTGCGCCCCCTCGGGCAACAGGTAGTGGTTCATGCCGCCCATCTTGCGCTGCGGGTCCCAGAGGCAGGTGGCCACGCAGGACCCGAGCAGCGTCGTCAGACAGGCGCCGGGGTCCCCGGACACCGCGAAGTCGCCCTGGGCCACGTGAATGAACCTGGGCCGCGTCGGCGGCAGCGCTTGCGGCACGCTCATGCCCGCACTCCCGATGGATCGTACAGCCGCACGCTGCAGGGGCCGGCACCTCCCGCGGGGGAACGAGGGCGCAGACGATCGCTACACTGGGCGATGGCGATGTCTGCAAAGGTCATCCGGGCCAGCGCGCCGTTGTCCGGACCACACGCGTTTCGCACCTTCGCCGGAAGTGCCGCGAAGGAACCGCCTGCCGGGACTGATGTCGTCCAACGCCCTCCTGCACCCGCGTCCCCGCCGGGTGGTCGGACAGGCGGTAGCTCGCAGTCGCCCACGGTCAAGAAGTCCGACCCCGGCCTGCAGGGATCTAGAACTCGTCCCACTGGTTCCCCGCGGAAGAAACAGCGCGCAGCATCGTTCCGGACCCTATGGCCCTCGCAGCCGGGGGCGCGGCGCTTGGGACGCGCTCCATAACCCGGGGTCCTCCGGAATTCCCCGTTGAACTGTCCGCGCCGCCCGTCCGGAAGCGGGCGATCATGTCGGTCAGGTTCTGGGCTTCGCGAGTCAGGGCGTGGCTGGCGGCGGTGGTTTCCTCGAACATGGCGGCGTTGCTCTGGGTGACCTGGTCGAGCTGGTTGACCGCGCTGTTGATCTCGGCGAGGCCCGCCGACTGTTGCTGGGCCGAGGCCGCGATGGCCGAGACATGATCCGCGATCCCGGTGACCGACTCGACGATCCGGTCGAGCGCGCGACCAGCCTCGTCGACCAGTCCGACGCCACGCTGGACATGGGTATCGCCCGCCGAGATCAGCGCACCGATCTCCTTGGCCGCTTCCGAAGACCGCTGCGCCAGCGCGCGCACCTCGGAGGCCACGACGGCGAAACCGCGCCCCGCTTCGCCGGCCCGGGCGGCCTCGACGCCCGCGTTGAGGGCCAGCAGGTTGGTCTGGAAGGCGATGTCGTCGATCACATCGATGATCTTCGAGATCTGCCGGGACGACTCCTCGATCTGGCCCATCGCGGCCACGGCCTCGCGGACGACGCTGCCGCTGTTGACTGCGTTGCCGCGGGCCTCGGCGACGACCTCGTTGGCGCGGGCGGCCCCTTCTGCGGCGGACCGGACCGAGGCCGTCAGTTCGTCAAGCGCCGCCGCGGTTTCCTCCAGCGTGCCGGCCTGTTTCTCGGTGCGCTGGGACAGGTCGTCGGCGGCGGTCGAGATCTCGGCGGCCTCGCCGCGGATCGCGTTGGCGTTCTCGATCACCCCGATCATGGCCGCTTTGAGCTGTTCGACCGCGTTGTTGAAGTCGCGCCGGAGGCCTTCGTGGTCGTTCGGGAAGGGCGCGTCGATCCGGCTGACAAGATCGCCTTCGCTGAGGCGGCGCAACCCGACGGTCAGGGCGGAGACCACCGCGTCCTGGTCGGCGATCATCGCCTGGCGGTCGGCGTCCGCGGCATCGAGCGCCGCCTGCGCCGCCGAGACGTCGCTGCCCATCAGGAACAGCTTCAGCGGACGTCCGTTCCGGTCGAGCACGGCCGACAGGGCCCCGTCGAGCAGGCACATCCCCCCGGAGGGACCGGTCAGGCGGACGCGACCGGCGCACGGGGTTCCGTCGAGAACACCGCGAACCAGATCTGCGGGGGCGCGTCCGCCGGGGGCTTCGGTGACGAGATCGCCAAGCGCCGCCCCGACAAGCGTGCCGGGCTCCTCGCCGAGGGCCGCGCAGAAATTGGCGTTCGCGGCGAGCACACGGCCATCGACGCTGATTTCGGCGGTGCACTGGTGGCGGTCGATGCTGGCGATCACGGCGTTCTGCATTCGCTCGGCCGTCACGTCCTTCCATTCGGCCACCAGACCGGCACGCGCCCCGTCGGCGGCTGTGACAGCGTTGATCACCAGCGAGAACCGGGCCTCGCCGACCCGGATGTCGGCGGTGAAGGGAAAACTCGCGCCCGCGCCGATCCGACGGCGGGCGCCGGTGCCGGGCGGGTGGAAGACCGCCATCGTCTTGCCGATGATGGTGGTCGGGTCGAAATCCGGCAGGGTTGTGCGGAAGGTGTCCGCATGCATCTCCATCAGCCGGCGCGCGGCCGGGTTCACGTAGGTGATCGTCTCGTCGGCGTCCACGATCATCAACGCGGCGGACGAGGCATCGAGCGCGGCCGAGCGGAACCGGTTCTCGGCCTCGGTGCCCGCCGCGGTGCGCAAGGTGCCCTGCAGGTCCTCCAGCGAGCGGGCAATCGCGCCGATCTCGTCTCCGCGCCCGGTGTCCGGCACGGGCGTCGCGAGGTCGCCCTGCGCCACGCCGCGCAGCGCGGCGCCGACGCGGTCGAGCGGCACGCTGACCGAGCGCGCCAGCCAGATGCCCAGCCCGCAGATCAGCGCGAGCAGGAAGACGATGTTGGTGACGACGTTGACCAGCAGGTCATTTGCCGCCGCAAGTTGGCGGGCGCGGCTGCGCTCGACCATCACGCTCCAGGGGGCACCGAAGACCTCGATCGGGACATGCGCGACGAACATCGCCGCGCCTGTGGCATCCGACGCGGTGACCATCCCGGCCGCTCGGGTCGACAGCAGCGCGCCAAGTTCCATCTGGGTCTCTGCGCGGGTCTCGGCCCCAAGGCTGCGCGGCGAACCGGCCGCTCCCAGCAGGTAGGCGGCGACGCCATCCTCGGCCCCGGTTGGCGCAAGCACGGCCTCGAGCACGTCCCGGTCGACCTGCAGCACGACCGTCCCGGCAACGCGCCCCCGGGCATCGACCACGCGACGGGCGAGATACGCAGTGGGCGGCGCGTCCGTGCGGGACCCGTCCTGCGCGAAATCCGAGAAGACCGGACCGGTCGTCTCGCGCGCGGCGATGGCGACCTCGCCCAGCGGCGCGGCCTCGTCCACCACGCGGGCGAAGGCGGCCCCTTTCCGGACGGAGTAGACGACCCGCCCGTCGGGATCGACGAGGTAGAGATCCGACAGCCCGCCGTCGCCGACAAGCGCCTGGAAATAGGGATGATATCGCGCGTGAATGCGCGAGTAAGCGGTGCCGTCCCCGGCCTGCACCAGCCCGGCGGCACCGTCCGTGCCGGCCTTGTAGCTGTCGCGCAGGCGGGTTTCGGGATCGTCGGGACCTAGGCTCGTCCATCCCTCGTGCAGGAAGTCGAGCGCCTCCAGCGTGGTCGGGTTGACCGCGAGCTGGTCGAGGTCATGCGACAACCCGTCGAAGAGCGCGACAACCGCCTGCGCCCGGGCTTCCGCAACCGCCATCAGGCGCAGCTCGGCCTCCGCGGCGAGGGTCGACCGCGCGTGCAGGTAGGAGATGACCGTGGTAACCACGAGCGCGGACAGGCTGAGCGTGACCATGATCACCGGCAGCTTGACCGCGACGCGGATGTTGTTGAGCGCTCTCATCGGATCGACCCCCGCAGTTCAGGCGCGGGGCGTGCTCGATCGCTCGGACCCCGGACAGGACCGCAGACCCGACACCGGGCCTGCAGCGCGATCCTTCCGGAGAGATGTGAAGGAAGACTTAAGTGGCGGCGCAGCTGTCGCGCCGCCCGGGCGCCCTACTCGGCCGCCGAGGCCGCGGGCGCATCGCCGGAGGCACCATCATCACCGCCGCCGTCGCTGCGCTCGGCCCGCGGCGCGCGCGGCTTGCGCGGGCGGCGCGGCTTGCGCTCGGGTTGCGGGGCCGGGGCGTCGGCCTCGGTTTCCGGCGTCTCGACGAGATCGGCGGTGTCCGGGGTCGCATCGTCCTGCGGATCGTCAAGCGGACCGGGGCCCGACGGGCGCGCCTCGCCCCGCTGCGGCATCTGGCCCCCCTGCGGCGGACCGGACTGGCCCTGCTGAGGTGCACCCTGACCGCCGTTTCCGGTTCCGTCGGCGCCCTGCTGGCGCTGCTGCTCCTGCATCGCCTCGCCCAGCATCCGCGTGTAGTGCTCGGCGTGCTGCTGGAAGTTCTCGACCGCCACGCGGTCCCCGGCAAGCTGCGCGTCGCGCGCGAGCTGGGTGTACTTGTCAATGATCTGCTGCGGGGTCCCGCGCACCTTGCCCTCGGGGCCGGAGCTGTCGAAGACGCGGTTGACGATGTTGCCGGACGGACGCCGGTTGTTCTTGTTCCGCGAGCGTGATTTCGAAGATCTCATGGAGGTATGTGTTCCGCCTTTGGGCAGTTCAGGACGGGCGCAGCTGCGGCACCCGATCCGTTCAGTCTGACACCAGACAGGTGTCGGAGAAGATCTCTAAGACCGGACGGGACCCTGTGCGGGGTCCGGGATGCGCCATTTCCGTGCAGGGCGCAACGCCGTCCGATTGGAGGGCAGTAAACATCACTGCGACCCGCTGACAAGCGGGAATCGCCTGAACAGCCCCGATGTCCCACGTTTCGGCCCGAAATCAGCGGTTTTCGGGGGCAAGCGTTGCGCAAACGACGCGGTCGCGCCCATCCAGATCGGCGCAACACCCGACCTTCGGAAAGCCTGCGGCCCGCAGCATCCCGGCCACCGCCGCCGCCTGCCCCGCCCCCACCTCGAAGAGGACCGTGCCCCCCGGGCTCAGCGTCTGCCCCAGCTTCGGCGCGAGATCGCGGTAGACCGCCAGCCCGTCGCCACCCGGTGTCAGGGCCAGGCGCGGCTCCCAGAGCCGCGGCTCGGGCTCCAGCGCGGCGTAGTCCGTCTCGGGGATATAGGGCGGGTTGCAGACGATCAGGTCGAAGCACCCGGTGACCCCGTCGAGCCAGTCGCCCGGCCGCAGCGCCGCGCGCGCGTCGAGGCCCAGCTGCGCCCGGTTCCGCGCGGCCACCGCCAGCGCGGGCCCGGACACGTCGATACCGAGGCCTGTCGCCCCGGGCCGTTCCGCCAGCAAGGTCAGCAGGATCGCGCCCGACCCGGTTCCGAGGTCGAGCACGCTGTGCCAGTCGAGTTCCAAGGCGGCCGCGATCAGCGTTTCCGTCTCGGGCCGGGGATCGAGCACGTCGCCGGACACGGTGAAGTCGCGCCCGAAAAAGGCGCGCGTGCCGACGAGATGGCTGACCGGACGGCGCGCTGCGCGGGCGGCGATCAGGTCCCCGAACGCGGCGGCGGCCTCCAGGCCGACCGGCTCGGGCAGCACGAGGGTCAGCCGCTCGGGTGCGACGCCGAGGGCATGGGCCAGCAGGCGGCGGGCATCGCGGGCCGGATCGGGCACACCGGCCGCGCGCAGCCGCGCGATGGCCGGACCGAGCAGCGCCGTGCCGCTGCTCACCCGGCGACCTCGGCCAGCTTGCGCGCCTGGTCCTCGGCGATCAGGGCGTCGATCACCTCGTCGAGGTCGCCCTGCATCACCTGGTCGAGCTTGTAGAGGGTCAGGTTGATCCGGTGATCGGTCATGCGCCCCTGCGGGAAGTTGTAGGTCCGGATGCGCTCGGAACGGTCGCCCGAGCCGACCTGCCCCTTGCGCGCGGCGGCGCGTTCGGCGTCGGCGGCCTGCCGCTTCAGGTCATAGAGCCGGGCGCGCAGGACCCCCATCGCGATCTCGCGGTTGCGGTGCTGCGACTTCTCGGAACTGGTGACGATGATGCCGGTGGGCAGGTGGGTGATCCGCACTGCCGAGTCCGTGGTGTTCACGTGCTGCCCGCCCGCGCCGCTGGCCCGCATCGTGTCGATCCGGATGTCGCTGGCGGGAATGTCGATGTCGACCGCCTCGGCCTCAGGCAGCACCGCGACGGTGGCCGCCGAGGTGTGGATGCGCCCGCCGGACTCGGTCACCGGCACGCGCTGGACCCTGTGCACGCCGCTTTCGAACTTGAGCCGGGCAAAGACCCCCTCGCCTTCGACCCGGGCGATGACCTCCTTGATCCCGCCCAGTTCGGTCGCGCTTTCCTCCAGCACCTCGAACCGCCAGCCGCGCGTTTCGGCATAGCGCTGGTACATCCGCAGCAGGTCGCCCGCGAAGAGCGACGCCTCCTCGCCCCCGGTGCCGGGCCGGATTTCCAGCATGGCGGGGCGGGCATCGGCGGAATCCTTCGGCAGCAGCGCAAGCCGCAGCGCCTGCTCGACGACCGGCAGGCGGGCCTTCAGGACCGGCAGTTCGTCCTCGGCCAGCGCGCGCATCTCGGGATCGGCCAGCAGCGCCTCGGTCTCGGCCAGGCCGACCTGCACGGCACGCCAGTCGGCAATCGCGGCCACGACCGGCTTCAGCTCGGCATACTCGCGCGACAGCCGCGCGATCTCCTCGCCGGAGGTCGCCTGCCCCATCTTCGCTTCGAGGAACTCGAACCGGTCGGTGATCTCGCGCAGCGCGGCTTCGGGTATCATGGTGTCGCGGCTCTAGGCTGCGGCCGAACTTCGGTCAAGTCCGGGCCCGCTCAGCCCGACAGGGCCGCGAGCCAGCCCTCGACCCGCGCCCGATTGACGCCCCGGTCGCTGTCGCCGAACCGCAGCCGGGCATAGATCACCAGCCGCGCGCCATCGCCCTCCGGCACCGCTTCCACCGTGGTGTAGTCGGGAAAGCCCCAGAGCAGCGAGCGGGTGACGAAGGTGATCCGGCCCTCCGCGACCGAGCCCGCGAGGACCCGGGTGCGCGGCGTGGCATCGGCGATCTCGGCGAACCGGGCCAGCAGCGCGGCCGGGGCCTCGGCAAAGACCGGGCTTTCGAGGTCGCCGCCGGGCCGCACCAGTACCCCGCCGCGCCCCGACGACAGCGCGGGATCGGCGGGATCGACATGCCAGCGCGCCGGATCGGTCGGCGCAAGGCGGACATAGGCGCTGACGCCCACCACCGCGAAGACAAGGATAAGAGGGGCGAGATAGAGAAACGATTTCATCGACAAGGGCCTTTCCGTTCCCACCTCACCTGAGCCGCCGGGGCGGCCACGTCAAGGGTGCCCCGGGAGATAGGCTTGACGCAGCCGCGCGCGCCGGGCCAGCCTCGGACGCATGAAACACCTGATCTGCGCTGCGCTCGCGCTCGCCCCGCTGACCCTGCCCGTCTCCGCCGCCAAGCTGCCGGCCTTCGACGGGGTCTATCGGCCTGCCGAGTATCCCGGCTGGTCCTGCTCGGCGGATCAGGTCGGGATGGACGGCGGCGCCCTCGCGATCCGCGACGGGGCGCTCTGGGGCGTGGAGTCGCGCTGCGACCTGACCGACCCGGTCGAGGTCCGCGACATGCCGGGCGCGCGCCTCTTCACCGCGCAATGTGCGGGCGAAGGCGAAACCTACAGCTACCGCGTGATGCTGATGCAGGGACCCGATGGCGTGCTTTACGTCATCCAGTCCGGCTGGGTCAGCACATGGGTGCCGTGCCCGCGCTGAAGGTCCTGACCCATCTCGCGGCCATCCTTGCCGCGACCTTTCCCGGCCACGCGGATACGCCGGACCCATCGCCTGATTTCAACGGGTTGTACCGCCCGGCTGACAGCGCACCCGAAGACTGGGCCTGCGACCATGTCGGGCTCGAGGGCGGCGCGTGGGCCGTGCGCGGCGGCCAGATGATCCAGGTCGGCCGCTGGTGCGAACTGGACCAGCCGACCCCGGTCACGGACATGGAGGCGATGCTCTACGACGCCGTCTGCTTCGACGACGGCGGACGCGCGGTCCGGCGCCTGCTGCTGACGCGGCGGCCCGACGGTGCCCTGTGGCTGGTGTGGCCGGGCGGGATCGAGCTGTGGCTGCCCTGCCTTCCGCCAGCCTGACCGCCCCCCTCAGGCGCGCCGGGTCCAGCCCCAGAGACTGAGCAACTCGACCGCCATATGCGCCCCGGCGATCGCCGTCGCCCCCGTGGTGTCATAGGCCGGGGCCACCTCGACGACGTCGCCGCCGATCAGCCGAAGCCCGGCCAGATCGCGCAGGATCATCGCCGCCTGCCAGGTTGCGAGCCCGCCCCAGACCGGCGTCCCGGTGCCGGGCGCGAAGGCGGGGTCGAGGCAGTCGATGTCGAAGGTGATCCAGCACGGCCGGTCGCCCACCACCGACAGCACGCGCTCGGCGACCTCGGCCGGTCCCTGCCGGTGGACCTCGGGCGCATGCACGACGTGGACGCCCATCTGGTCCGGGGTCGTCGTGCGGATGCCGACCTGGATCGAGGCATCGGGCAGGATCAACCCCTCCTTCACCGCCTTGTAGAGGAAGGTGCCGTGGTCGATCCGCTCCGGGTCGTCATCGGGCCACAGGTCCGAATGCGCATCGAAATGCACCAGCGCCACCGGCCCGTGCCGCGCGGCCGCTGCCCGCAGGTTCGGCAGGGTCACGAAATGGTCGCCCCCGAGCACGATCGCCCCGCAGCCCGCGTCGAGGATGCCGCCGACATGCGCCTCGATCCGGGCCGGGACCTCGTGCACCTTGGCATAGTCGAAGGCCATGTCGCCGTAATCCGCGATGGCGAACTCGGACAGCACGTCATAGGGCCAGCCGAACGGCGGATCGCCGGCCTGCAGCAACGACGCCTCGCGGATCGCGCGCGGCCCGAAGCGGCTGCCGGGCCGGTGCGTCACCGCCTGGTCGAAGGGCACCCCGGTCACCGCGACATCGAAACCGTCGAGGTCCCGGGTATAGCGCCGCCGCAGGAAGGACGGCGCGCCGCCGAACACGTTCTCGTAGGAGGCGCCGCGCGGATCGGTCCGCCGGAAGCCTGCATCCACCTCGTCGCCCGCGCCTGACAGGGTCATCGCGTGTCCTTTCGGTTCAGGAATATCGTTCAGGGGGAGGCTCAGCCCGCCGCGCGGGCCTCGACCTCGTCCGCCACCGCCTCGGCCTGCGCGGCCAGTTCGGCGAGGCTCTCGACCAGAGACGGCGGGATCATCGGCACCTCGACGCGCTCCGGTTCGGGCGGCGGCATCGACTGGAACTCCTCGATCACCGCGCGGGCCTCGGCCAGCTCGGCCTGCGCCCGGCGCAGGTCTTCCTCCAGACCGGCGGTCTTGTCCGCCAGCATCAGCCCGGCCATCAGCAGCATCCGCGCCTCGGTCATCCGGCCAAGCTGGTCGGCGAGCATCTGCGCCTCGCCGTCGAGAAGCTGCGCCGCGGCCTGCAGATAGGCCTCTTCGCCCTCCTGGCAGGCCACGGTAAAATCGCGCCCGCCGATGAATACGGTCACATCAGGCATCGCGCCCTCCCTCGAGGAGCGGCTCGAGCGTCCGCAGGATGGTGTCCATGTCGCGCAGGTCGGCCTTGCGCGCCGCCTGCACCGCCTCGAGGTCGGCCGCGAGGCTGCGATTGATCAGGTCGGGTTCGGTGACGCCGGTGATCGCGCTGCGGCGCAGCTCGGCGTTTGCGGCCTGCACCTCCTGCAGCGTCGCGCGGAGCGTGCGCAACTCGGCCTCGGCCGCCTCGATCCCGTCTTCCAGTCGCTGGGCCTTCGCGCGGAGCGCCTCGACTTCCGCCTCGGACGCCCCGGCCCCGGCGGGAACGCCTGCTTCGGCTTCCGACAGCGCGGCGTCGGCTTCCGCGAGGCGCTGTTCAAGCGCTGCGGTCCGGGTCCGTTCCTCCTCCAGCGCGGCCTCGGCCTCGGCGCGGGCGGCCTGCGCTTCCTCGAGGTCGGCGCGCAGGGCATCCAGCTCGGCGTCCGAGGCCCCGGCCCCGGCGGCCGCGCTCAGCCCCTCGACGCCGCCGCGAATGCGCTCGAGCGCCTCTGCGATCCGCCGTTCCAAATCGGTGAGTTCTGTCATCGGTCCGCCCGTCTTCCTCACGCCCTGCAGACCGCCTTTGGAGACCCGGGGATCGGAGCCCGTCCGGCGAATCGCACCCGCAGGGCACATATTGCGCAAGGACGCCCCGGGACGCAAATCGAACCCCCGCCACCCCAAGGGGTTAGAGGGCTGAGTTGAAGCGCCGCGTCCTGCCCGCGGCACGTCCCGGTTGATCTTCGCCCCTGCGCCCCGTATCAGCCCGGAAACCGTGCTTTTCTGCCCGGAGTTACCGCTCACACGCCCAAAAGGGCCGTTCGGAGGACATCTCGTCTTGGATATCGCCGCCCTGCGCACCGCGCACCCCGACCACTGGATGCGGGCCGCCGCGATCCGCGTGCTGACCCTCGATGCCGTCGCCGCCGCGAACTCCGGCCACTCCGGGATGCCGATGGGCATGGCCGATGTCGCCACCGTACTGTTCTCGAAGCACCTAAAGTTCGACGCCTCCGCCCCGGACTGGGCCGACCGCGACCGCTTCATCCTGTCGGCGGGCCATGGCTCGATGCTGCTCTATTCCCTGCTCTACCTCACCGGCTCGCCGGACATGACGCTGGAGCAGGTCAAGAACTTCCGCCAACTGGGCGCGATCACCGCCGGCCACCCGGAATACGGCCACGCCAAGGGGATCGAGACGACCACCGGCCCGCTGGGCCAGGGCATTGCCAACGCGGTCGGCTTCGCGCTCGGCGAAGAGATCCTGCGCGCGCGCTTCGGCAAGAAGATCGTCGATCACCACACCTGGTGCATCGCGGGCGACGGCTGCCTGATGGAGGGCCTCAGCCAGGAAGCCATCGCGCTGGCCGGCCGGCAGGAACTGTCGAAGCTGATCGTGCTCTTCGACGACAACGGCATCACCATCGACGGCAAGGTCGCGATCGCCGACCGCACCGACCAGCTGGCCCGGTTCGCGGCCTCGGGCTGGACCGTGCTGTCCTGCGACGGCCATGATCCCGAGGACATCGACCGCGCCCTGACCGAGGCGAAAGCCTCGACCGGCAAGCCGACCATCGTCGCCTGCAAGACCCACATCGCGCTCGGCTCGTCGGCGCAGGATACCGCCAAGGGCCACGGCGCGCTGACCGCGCCCGACCTGATCGCGGCCACCCGCGCCGCCTATGGCTGGGACCACGGACCGTTCGACATCCCCACCGAGATCAAGACCTGGTGGGAAGGCGTCGGCGCGCGCGGCGCGGCCGACCGGCACCCCTGGGAAGACCGCTTCGCCACCCTGTCGGCGGCCAAGCAGGGCGAGTTCACCCGCGTTATCGCGGGCGAGCTGCCGAAAAAGTTCCCGGCCACGGTCAAGGCACTGAAGAAGCAGCTCGCCGAGGAAGCCCCGAAGCTGGCGACCCGGGTCGCCAGCCAGAAGGTGCTGGAAGTCCTGAACCCGATCCTGCCCGAAACCGTGGGCGGCTCGGCGGACCTGACCGGCTCGAACAACACCCTGACCGGCGACATGGGCGTGCATACGCCCGAGAGCCGCAAGGGCCGCTACATCCATTACGGCATCCGCGAGCACGGCATGGCCGCCGCCATGAACGGCCTGTCGCTGCACGGCGGCCTGCGCCCCTACGGCGGCACGTTCATGTGCTTCACCGACTACGCGCGCGGCGCGATGCGGCTGTCGGCCCTGATGCAGCGCCCGGTCGTCTACGTGATGACGCATGACTCGATCGGTCTCGGCGAGGACGGCCCGACCCACCAGCCGGTCGAGCATCTGGCCATGCTGCGCGCGACCCCGAACATGCTGGTCATCCGCCCCGCCGACGCCGTCGAGACGGCCGAGGCCTGGGCCATCGCCCTGGAGCAGAGCAAGACCCCCTCGGTGCTGGCCCTTTCGCGCCAGAACCTGCCCGCCGTCCGCACCACCCACACGCCGAAGAACCTGGCCGCGCAGGGCGCCTATGTCCTCGCCGAGGCCGAGGGCAAGCGGCAGGCGATCCTGATGGCCACCGGGTCCGAGGTCGCCATCGCGATGGCCGCCCGCGACCTGCTGCAGGCCGAGGGGATCGGCACCCGCGTCGTCTCGATGCCGTGCTGGGAACTCTTCGAGGAGCAGCCGGAAGCCTATCGCCGCAAGGTCCTGCCCGCCGGGCCGGTCCGCGTCGGCGTCGAGGCCGCGGTGCGCTTCGGCTGGGACCGCTGGCTCTACGGCGAGCGCGGCAAGCGCGAGAAGGGCGATTTCGTCGGCATGCACGGCTTCGGTGCCTCCGCCCCGGCCGAGGACCTCTATGCCCATTTCGGGATCACCGCCGAGGCAGTCGCCGCCAAGGTCAAGGCGATGCTCTGAGGGCAATCGCCCGCCTTAAGTCTCGAGGGGCCGCGTCTCAGCCGGGACGTGGCCCTTTTTCTTTCCGGTTGCCGGTCAGTGCCCGCCCTGCCCCGTCATCCGCAGCACCGCGCCGACCGGCGCGATCAGGACCAGCCCCAGCGCCAGGCCCAGCACGCCGTCGAGCGCCGCCTTGACGGTCCAGGCCACAGCGCCCTCGGCGCCGCTGGCGAGGCCCGCCACGAACCCGGCGGCGTGGTCGATCAGGTCCTCGGGCGTGTGCCAGCCGATCTCGGCCAGCGAATGGACGATGATCGACCCGCCGACCCACAGCATGGCCGCCGTGCCGACCAGCATCAGCAGGCGCAGGAAGCCCGGCATGCCGCGCACGATCCCGCGCCCGGCCGCCCGGGTCAGCCCCAGCCGCCCGCGCGACGCCATCGCGAGGCCCACGTCATCCGCCTTCACGATCAGCGCGACCGCGCCGTAAACCCCGGCGGTGATGGCAATGGCCACCAGCAGCAGCGCCGCCGCCTGGAAGGCGATGCCCGCCTCGGGCGGCAGCGCGGACAGGGCGATGGTCATGATCTCGGCGGACAGGATGAAGTCGGTCTTGATCGCGCCGCGCACCTTCTGCTCCTCGAGGTGGACGGCATCCAGCGCCTTCTCGTCCACCGGCACGTCATGGCGGGCGGGCGGGTTCAGCCAGTGCCAGACCTTCTCGGCCCCCTCGAAGCACAGGTAGCCGCCCCCGAGCAGCAGAAGCGGCGCAATGGCCCAGGGGGCGAAGGTGCCGAGCAGCAGCGCGGCGGGCAGCAGGATGATGACCTTGTTGAAGATCGAGCCGCGCGCGATCTTCCAGACGATGGGCAATTCGCGCGCCGGGGCGAAGCCGTGGACGTATTTCGGCGTTACCGCCGCATCGTCGATCACCGCGCCCGCCGCCTTGGCCCCGGCCTTGGCCGCCTGGCCGATCACGTCGTCGACCGAGGCCGCCGCCACCTTGGCGATTGCCGCCACATCATCGAGAAGGGCCAGGGCACCGCTCATTCCGTTTCTCCTGCCGGTCGCTTTGCAGCGCAGCATAACCGCCCCGCCCGTTGGCGCAACCGTTAGCGAAAACAGGCGAAGTTAACGCTATCATATGGATAATGCGTCGTTTTTGACCTTTGCCGAGTCGGTGCACCTCTGTATGCAACCGCCAAAGGACTCCGGCATTCAGAGGGCGCACCATGACCATTACCGTCGGCATCAACGGCTTCGGACGTATCGGGCGCTGCACGCTGGCCCACATCACCGAGGCCGCGCGGAACGACGTCCAGGTGGTCGCGATCAATGCCACCGGCCCGATCGAGACCAACGCGCACCTGCTGAAGTACGACAGTGTCCACGGGCGGTTCGGCGGCACGGTCAAGGTGGACGGGGATCATCTCGACCTCGGGCGCGGCCCGATCAAGGTGTTCTCGACCTACGATCCGACCGAACTGGACTGGTCCGGCGTCGACGTGGTGCTGGAGTGCACCGGCAAGTTCAACGCCCGCGACAAGGCTGCCGTCCACCTGACCCGCGGCGCCAAGCGCGTGCTGGTCTCGGCCCCCGCGACCAATGCCGACAAGACCATCGTCTACGGCGTGAACCACCGCGAACTGCGCACCGACCACCACGTGGTCTCGAACGGCTCCTGCACCACCAACTGCCTCGCGCCGCTCGCCAAGGTGCTGAACGACGCCATCGGGATCGAGCGCGGGATCATGACCACGATCCACAGCTACACCGGCGACCAGCCGACGCTCGACCGCCGCCACAAGGACCTCTACCGCGCTCGCGCGGCCGCGATGGCGATGATCCCGACCTCGACCGGGGCCGCGAAGGCACTGAAGGAGGTTCTGCCGGAACTCGAAGGCCGCCTCGACGGCACCGCGCTGCGGGTGCCGACCCCGAACGTCTCGGCCGTCGACCTGACCTTCGAGGCCCGCAAGGACGTGACGGTCGCCGACGTGAACGAGATCGTCCGCGAAGCCGCGCAGGGCCACATGGGCGCGGTGCTGGCCTATGACCCCGAGCCGAAGGTCTCGATCGACTTCAACCACACCACACACTCTTGCATTTTCGCCCCGGACCAGACGAAAGTCGTCGGCGGCCGCACGGTGCGCGTGCTGGCCTGGTACGATAACGAGTGGGGCTTCTCCTGCCGCATGGCCGACGTGGCCGGCGCGATGGGGCGGCTCATCTGAGGCAGGGGGTGCAGCGTCCCCCGTGCCGGACCGGCGGGAGGGACGCTTGACCAATCAGATCGCACTGGCGCTCGCCCTGCTCATCGTCGCGGCCATCGGCTGGGACGTGGTCCTGAACGACGCCTTCTGGACCGAGCTCTGGGCCCGGCGCTTCCTCGGCATCATCGACGCGGCCAGTTTTTGGAACTGACCGCCACCCGCCCGGTCGGCACGCCGCCGCCGGGACCGCGCCGTTACCCGAAATTCATGTGACAGCCGTTGACTGCGGTCCCACAATGACGCAGGTAGTCGAAAGATGTTAGCGCTAACCGGACGCCTGCGGGCAGGATGTGCCGCAGGCCGGACGGCGCAGGGACGTGCGGGATTTCCCGCCAACGGGAGAGCGACATGGCAATTCAGGTGGCAATCAACGGGTTCGGGCGCATCGGCCGCAACGTGCTGCGCGCGCTTGTCGAACAGGGCCGCAGCGACATCGAGGTCGTGGCGATCAACGATCTCGGCCCGGTCGAGACCAACGCGCACCTGCTGCGCTACGACAGCGTCCACGGCCGCTTTCCGGGCACCGTGACCACGACCGAGACCAGCATCGACGTCGGCCGGGGCCCTATCACCGTCACCGCGATCCGCAACCCGGCGGAGCTGCCCTGGTCGGGCATCGACATCGTGCTGGAATGCACCGGCATCTTCACCGACCGCGACAAGGCGGCGATCCACCTCGAGAACGGCGCCAGCCGCGTCCTGGTCTCCGCCCCCTCCAAGGGCGCGGACAAGACCATCGTCTACGGCGTCAACCACGGAACGCTGAGCGGCGACGACGTCATCGTGTCGAACGCGTCCTGCACCACGAACTGCCTCAGCCCGGTCGCCAAGGTGCTGTCGGATACCGTGGGCATCACGCGCGGCTTCATGACCACGATCCACAGCTACACCGGCGACCAGCCGACGCTCGACACCATGCACAAGGACCTCTACCGCGCCCGCGCGGCGGCGATGAGCATGATCCCGACCTCGACCGGCGCGGCCAAGGCCGTGGGTCTCGTGCTGCCGGAACTGAACGGCAAGCTCGACGGGGTCGCGGTGCGGGTGCCGACGCCGAACGTGTCGGTGGTGGACCTGACCTTCGAGAGCGGGCGCGCCACCAGCGCCGAGGAGATCAACGCCGCGATCCACGCCGCCGCCGAAAGCGGCCCGCTGAAGGGCATCCTGGGTGTCACCGACGACAAGCTGGTGTCGATGGACTTCAACCACGACCCGCGCTCGTCGATCTTCGCGACCGACCAGACCAAGGTGATGGACGGCACGATGTGCCGCGTCCTCAGCTGGTACGACAACGAATGGGGCTTTTCGAACCGCATGCTCGACACCGCGGCCGAGATGGGCAAGCACCTGTAATCACGGCGAAAGCTGCACAACGCGCGGGGCGTCCTTCGGGGCGCCCCTTTCGTTGTGTCCGCCTCATGCTGCATTGCAGAAAACGCATGGCGGGTTCACGGTTCCTGCGCTTGTCGCGGGGGCCTTCGACGCGCATATCTCGGGCAACGGCGCGCTGTTAGCGCCACCACCCGCCCCGGAGCGACCGGGGCCGACCCACGAAAGGACTGCCCATGAGCACGCTCGTTTCGCACCTCGCCCGCGCCGCACGCCAGCACCTCGCCTATCGGCGTACCGTGGCGGAACTGGAATCGCTGCCGCTCGACGTGGCGCTCGACCTCGATCTTTATCCGGGCGACGCCGACCGGATCGCGCGGCACGCGGTCTACGGACGCGCGGCCTGAGGCGGCCGCACGGGGGCCCCGAACCGGGCCCTCAGCGCAGCATTGACCGGCGGCGTGACGAACTTCGACACGTCGCCGCCCAGCCGGGCGATTTCCTTGACCAGTTTCGAGGCGATCGCCTGATGTTCGGCCTCGGCCATCAGGAAGACCGTCTCGATCGAGGCGTCGAGTTTCCGGTTCATGCCGACCATCTGGAATTCGTACTCGAAATCCGCGACCGCCCGCAGGCCGCGGATGATGACCCCGGCGCCCACGTCGCGGGCACAGTCGATGAGCAGGTTCTCGAACGGGTGCGCGACGATCTCGACCCCGGTCTCGGCGGTCAGCAGGCGGCACTCGGCCTCCAGCATCTCGACCCGTTCCTCGAGCGAGAACAAGGGTCCCTTGTCCCGGTTGATGGCCACCCCGATGACCAGCCGGTCCACAAGGGCCGTCGCCCGGCGGATGATGTCCATATGTCCCAGGGTCACCGGGTCGAAGGTGCCGGGATAGAGGCCAATGCGCATGGTCGACGGTCTCCGGGGTCGAAAGTTGCGCCGAGAGACCACGAAATTCCGTCCCGAAGATCAAGGGCTTTCGGCACGCTGAATGGTCGCGGGCAGACCCGGGCGAATTCCCCCCGGGCTCAGTAGCCCATGATCATCCCTTCGAGCGCCTGCTTCTCCATCGACAGTTCGCTGAGCCGCGCCTTGACCACGTCACCAAGCGTGATCAGCCCGACCATCGCGCCGTCCTCGACCACCGGCATGTGACGGAACCGGCCCTCGGTCATCCGCGCGAGGATCGCGTCGGCATCCTCGTTCAGCCCGCAGGTCTGCGGATCGCGGGTCATCATGTCCTCGACGAGGTCCGCCATGCAGGCCGCGCCGCGCCTGCCGATCTCGCGGACGATGTCGCGCTCGGACAGGATCCCGACCGGGCTCTTGCCATCGGACGAGATGACCACGGTCCCGATCCGCCGTTGCGAGAGCACTTCGGCGGCCGCACTGACGCGGGTGCCGGGCTTGACGGTCACAACACCCTCCGCGCCCTTGGATTTCAGGATGTGCTGGACCAGCATCGGTGCTCCTCCTCTCCGACGAACTGTAACGTGAGCGTGACAAGCCGGGGGCAGTTCTGTCAAGCCATGCCTTCCAGCCGCGAAATTTCCTTGCGCAGCCCGTCCCCCAACCGCTCGGCCACCCGTTCGAGGCGCGACGATCCCGCCGCGTCAGCGTGCCGGGTCAGGTAGAAGGACCGCTCCAGGCGCACCTCGTCGGGCAGCACCCGCACCAGGTCGGGGGCCGAAGGCAGCGCGAAGTCATGCACGATCCCCACCCCCGCCCCGGCCCGGATCAGGCCCAGTTGCACCAGCACCGAGTTCGAACTGGCCCCCGCCGTGGCCGGTTCGATCTCGCGGGCATAGTCGAGGCCGCTGTCGAAAATCATCTCGGGGATGTAGCCGACCGCCCGGTGCCGGGCGAGATCGGCCCGGCTGCGGATCGGCGGCGTCCGTGCGAGGTAGTCGCGGCTTGCCGCGAGGCTCAGCCGGTAGGACGCCAGCTTGCGCACCGTCATGCGGCCCTGCGCGGGCGGCGAGACGACCACCGCAAGGTCGGCCTCGCGCCGTGACAGGTTGAAGACCCGCGGCAGGGCCACGATCTGGATGTCGAGCGCCGGGTTCTCGGCCAGGAGCCCGGCGCAGACCTGCGGCAGCAGGTGGGTGGCGCAGCCATCCGGCGCGCCGATCCGCACCGTCCCGGTCAGCCGGTCGGCCGGCCCCGCGACCCCCGCCTGCCCAGCCTCGACCTCGGCCTCGATCCGCTCGGCATGGGCCATCAGGCGCAGCGCCGCCTCGGTCGGGGCATAGCCCTGCGGCGAGCGCAGGAAGAGCGTCGCCCCGATCCGCTCCTCCAGCCGGGTGACGCGCCTCCCGACCGTCGCCGGGTCGAGGCGCAGGGTCCTTCCCGCGGCGGACAGGCTCTCCTGACGCGCCACTGCGAGAAATACCTTAAGATCGTCCCAGTCCATCGCGCCACCTTTGCACATCTGCAAAACCGTTTTGCCAGACTTGCGCTTTTTTCGCAAAGCCCGGATCGCTAGTCTGCGCGCAGGAGATCAGTTCGGGAGGAGTCCATGCAGGAGCTGCATCATTTCATCAACGGCAAGCTGGTGGCGGGCACGTCCGGCCGCTTTGCCGATGTCTACAACCCCGCCTTGGGCGAGGTGGTGGCGAAGGTGCCGCTGGCCTCGAAGGCCGAGCTCGACGCCGCCGTCGCCAGCGCCGCCGCCGTACAGCCGTCTTGGGCCGCCACCAACCCGCAGCGCCGCGCGCGGGTGCTGATGGAGGTCGTGCGCCTCCTGCACCGCGACATGGACAAGCTGGCCGAGGCGCTGAGCCGCGAGCACGGCAAGACCCTGCCCGACGCGGCGGGCGACGTGCAGCGCGGGCTCGAGGTCGTCGAGTTCTGCATCGGCGCGCCGCACCTGCTGAAGGGCGAGTATACCGACAGCGCCGGTCCGGGCATCGACATGTACTCGATGCGCCAGCCGCTGGGTGTCGCGGCGGGCATCACGCCCTTCAACTTCCCGGCGATGATCCCGCTGTGGAAGATGGCCCCGGCCATCGCCTGCGGCAACGCGTTCATCCTGAAGCCGTCCGAGCGCGATCCCTCGGTGCCGCTGATGCTGGCGCAGATCTTCCAGGAAGCGGGCCTGCCCGACGGCATCCTGCAGGTTGTCAACGGCGACAAGGAAGCGGTCGACGCGATCCTCGACAACGAGACGATCCAGGCCATCGGCTTCGTCGGCTCGACCCCGATCGCGCATTACATCTACTCGCGCGGCTGCGCGGCCGGAAAGCGCGTGCAGTGCTTCGGCGGCGCGAAGAACCACATGATCGTCATGCCCGACGCCGACATGGACCAGGCCGCGGATGCGCTGGTGGGCGCGGGCTACGGCGCGGCGGGCGAGCGCTGCATGGCGATCTCGGTCGCCGTTCCGGTGGGCGACGAGACCGCCGACCGCCTGATCGAGAAGCTGGTGCCGCGCATCGAGAAGCTGAAGGTCGGCCCCTACACCGCCGGCAAGGACGTGGACTACGGCCCCGTGGTGACCGCCGCGGCCAAGGCCAACATCGAGCGGCTGGTGCAGTCCGGCGTCGACCAGGGCGCGAAGCTCGTCGTCGACGGGCGCAACTTCCGCCTGCAGGGCTACGAGAACGGTTACTTCGTCGGTCCGCACCTGTTCGACCACGTCACCCGCGACATGGACATCTACAAGACCGAGATCTTTGGCCCGGTCCTGTCCACGGTGCGCGCCAAGTCCTACGAAGAGGCGCTCAGCTACGCGATGGATCACGAGTACGGCAACGGCACCGCGATCTTCACCCGCGACGGCGACACCGCCCGCGATTTCGCGCAGCGGATCAACATCGGCATGGTCGGCATCAACGTGCCGATCCCGGTCCCGCTGGCCTATCACACCTTCGGCGGCTGGAAGAAATCCGGCTTCGGCGACCTGAACCAGCACGGCCCCGACGCCTTCCGCTTCTACACCCGCACCAAGACGGTCACCGCGCGCTGGCCGTCCGGGATCAAGGAAGGCTCGGCCTTCTCGATCCCGGTGATGGAGTAACTCAGGCCAGCGCCGGGGGCGGCTCGCCCGCCTCGGCGCCCGGAGCGATCTGCGGCACCCCCGGCATCCCCGGGGGTGTCTGCACCTCCGGCACCAGGATCGGCGGGCTGTCGGGGACGAGGTCGGGCGCGCGCATCCTCTCGGCCAGGGCGAGGCGGTGCTGGCGCGCCTTCAGGCATTCGAAGCTGCCCGGCCGGAACGCACGGCAGGCCTCGGGCCGGACCGGGTAGATCGCACAGACCAGCTGCGCGTCGTCGGTGCGGGTCAGCTGGGCGCAATGTCCGTCGGCCAGCGTCATGTAGCGGCGGCCGTCGATCTCGGTGGTGGTGGCCTCGGGAATGGCCCGGGCACGGTCTTCGGGAAGCAGCGCGATATAGCGGGCGTGGCTGCCGAAACAGCAGGCCCCGCACCGCGTGCAGTCGTCTTGGGTGATCATCGAGAGGACACTCGGGCGACCGCCGGCCTCCGGCTGACCGGTCCGGGGCGATGCGGTCGCGCGGCAGATAGGGCCGCGCCGCGTTCTCGGCAAGAGGGGACGCGTTGTGCCCCTCGCGCCGCGTCAGCGCCCGCGCCCGCAACGGCACGCTTGCCAGATGCGCCGCCAGCGGTTTTGCTGGATCCATGACGACGGTGCCCCCCTTCACGCTCGGGATCGAGGAGGAATACCTCCTCGTCGACCGCGAGACCCGCGACCTGCGCGCCGCGCCCGAGGGCCTGATCGCCGCCTGTGCCGAGGCGCTGGACGGCCGGGTGACGCCCGAGTTCCTCGCCTGCCAGGCCGAGGTCGGCACGGCGGTCTGCGCCACCATCGCCGAAGCCCGCAGCGACCTCGCGCGCCTGCGCCGCACGGTGGCCGAGGTGGCCGCGGACTACGGCCTCGCGCCGATCGCGGCCTCCTGCCACCCGTTCTCGGACTGGAAGAACCAGAGCCACACCGACAAGGCGCGCTACAACGATCTCGAACGCGCCCTCGGCGGCGTGGCGCGGCGGATGCTGATCTGCGGGATGCATGTCCATGTCGGCATTCCGAACGAGGACCTGCGCATCGAGCTGATGAACCAGATGCGGTATTTCCTGCCGCACATGCTGGCGCTCTCGGCCTCCTCGCCGTTCTGGCAGGGACAGGACACACGGCTGGCCAGCTACCGGCTGACGGTCTTCGACAACCTGCCCCGCACCGGCCTGCCGCCCGTCTTCGACGGCTGGTCCGCCTACCAGCGCGCCTGCGCCGGGCTGATCGACCTCGGCGTGATCGAGGACACCACGAAGATCTGGTGGGACCTGCGCCCCTCGCACCGCTTCCCGACGCTGGAGACCCGGATCTGCGACGTCAGCCCCCGGCTGGAAGACGCGCTGTCGATCGCGGCGCTGGTGCAGTGCATCGCCCGGATGCTGTGGCGGCTGCGCGAGAAGAACCAGCAGTGGCGGCTCTACGAGACCATGCACATCGAGGAGA
>JAUIAU010000006.1 GCA_030425185.1 Alphaproteobacteria bacterium | reverse complement strand
ATGTCTTTGATACTAATGGATTTCAGTGGTGAGCCGTACAGGATTCGAACCTGTGACCCACTGATTAAAAGTCAGTTGCTCTACCAACTGAGCTAACGGCCCACTGGAGCGGGTCCCTACAGAGACCAACCGGAGGGGTCAAGCGCCTTTTCCGCCGGTTCTTTCAAATCGCCGCAACCGGGCGTATAGCACGCGCCATGACAGCGCCCGTCCCCTCCGGCCTGCCCTTCATGAAGATGCACGGGCTTGGCAACGACTTCGTCGTGATCGACGCACGGCTCACGCCGGTGGCGGTGCCGGACACCCTCGTCTGCGCGCTGGCGGACCGGCACAGGGGGGTTGGCTTCGACCAGCTTGCCGTGATCGAGACGGCCGGAAACGCCGATGCACACCTCGTCTTCTACAATGCGGACGGCTCGCGCTCGGCCGCCTGCGGCAATGCCACGCGCTGCATCGCCGCTCACCTGATGGCCGAGACGGGCCGCTCCGCCCTCACCCTGACCACCGAGCGCGGTGCCCTCGCGGCCGAGCGCACATCGGACGGGATGGTCAGCGTGAACATGGGCGCTCCGCAACTGGAGTGGCAGGACATCCCGCTGGCCGAGGCGATGGAGACCCTCCACTTGCCGATCGAGGGGGACCCGGTCGCCACCGGCATGGGCAACCCGCACTGCACCTTCTTCGTCCCGGATGCCGAGGCCGTCGATCTGTCGACCTTCGGACCGCGGATCGAGCATCACCCGCTCTACCCGCAGCGCACCAACGTACAGGTCGCCAGCGTGATCGGTCCAGACCATCTCAGGATGCGGGTGTGGGAGCGCGGCGCGGGCCTGACGCTGGCCTCCGGTTCGTCCTCCTGCGCGACCACCGTGGCGGCGGCCCGGCGCGGCCTGACGGGACGGCGGGTCCGGATCACGCTCGACGGCGGCGACCTGCTGATCGACTGGCGCGACGACGGGGTCTGGATGACCGGGCCAACCGAGCATGTGTTCAGCGGCACGCTGACCCCCGCCTTCCTTGCGAGGGCCCTGTGATGGACCGCCGCGCCCCCGTCTTCTCGACGCATGGCTGTCGCCTGAATGCCTATGAGAGCGAGGCGATGAAGGACCTCGCCCGGAACGCGGGCCTCGGGGACGTGGTCATCGTGAACACCTGCGCCGTGACCGCCGAGGCGGTGCGCAAGGCGCGGCAGGACATCCGCAAGCTGGCTCGCACGCATCCCGGCAGCCGGATCGTCGTGACCGGCTGCGCCGCACAGACCGAGCCCGAGACCTTCGCCGCCATGCCCGAAGTGGCGCATGTCATCGGCAACGCCGAAAAGATGCAGCCCGCGACGTGGGCCGGACTCGCGACCGGTGCGACCGAACCGGTGCAGGTCGACGACATCATGTCGGTCACCGAAACGGCCGGGCACCTGATCGACGGGTTCGGCTCGCGCAGCCGGGCCTACGTGCAGGTCCAGAACGGCTGCGACCATCGCTGTACCTTCTGCATCATCCCGTTCGGGCGCGGCAATTCGCGGTCGGTTCCGGCGGGTGTGGTCGTGGACCAGATCCGGCGGCTGGTGGACCGGGGCTACAACGAGGTCGTGCTGACCGGCGTGGACCTGACGAGTTGGGGGGGCGACCTGCCCGGTGCGCCGCCGCTCGGCAATCTCGTGCGGCGCATCCTGCGGCTGGTGCCCGACCTGCCGCGGCTGCGGATCAGTTCAATCGACTCGATCGAGGCCGATCCCGACCTGATGGAGGCCATCGCCACCGAGCCGCGCCTGATGCCGCATCTGCACCTGTCGCTGCAGGCCGGCGACAACATGATCCTGAAGCGCATGAAGCGGCGGCACCTGCGCGAGGACGCCATCGCCTTCTGCACCGAGGCACGCCGCCTCCGGCCGGACATGGTCTTTGGGGCCGACATCATCGCCGGGTTCCCGACCGAAACGGAGCAGATGTTCGAGAACTCGCTCGCACTCGTCACGGATTGCGACCTGACGTGGCTGCATGTCTTTCCCTACTCGCCCCGGCCGGGCACCCCGGCCGCACGCATGCCGCAGGTCCACGGGACCGCGATCCGCGAACGGGCCACCGCGCTGCGCGCGGCCGGGGCAAGGCAGGTGGCGCGGCATCTCACGGCGCAAGTGGGGCGCACGCACGAGGTGCTGATGGAATCCTCCCGAATGGGGCGTACGGCGCAATTCACCGAAGTGCGCTTCGACACGGACCAGCCGGAAGGGAAGATCGTTACCGCCCGGATCACCGGGACCGATGCCGAGACCCTGAAGGCCTGAGCCGATGCACCCGAACCCGATCTACCGCCAAACGTCGCGCGCGCGGAACATCGCGTTCGCCCGCGCCCGGGCCTTCGGGATGCTGGCGCTGAACGGTGACGAGGCGCCGCTGGTCTCGCATGTGCCCTTCGAGCTCAGCCCGGACGGGACGGTGGCCCGGCTGCATCTCGTCCGCTCCAACCCGATAGCCCGGATACTGACCGATCCGCGCCCGGCAATGATCGCCGTGCAGGGACCGGACGGCTACATCTCGCCGGACTGGTACGGACTGCCGGACCAGGTGCCGACGTGGAATTACGTCGCCGTGCACCTGCGCGGGAGGCTGCACCCGATGCCGGGCGAGGCGATGCGCGGGGTGCTCGACGACCTGTCGGCGCAGTTCGAGTCCCGGGTCCCGGACAAGCGCCCATGGACCAGCGACAAGATGAGCGACGGCCTGATGGAGCGGATGATGCGGCAGATCCTGCCGTTCGAGTTGCAGGTCACCGAGATCGACGGCACCTGGAAGCTCGGGCAGAACAAGCCGGAGGCCGCGCGGCTCGGGGCGGCAGACGGCGTGGCGCAGGGCGGTCAGGGCCTCGGCCTCGACGACCTCGCCGCGCTCATGCGCGAGCCGCCGCCCGCCGACTGAGCGCTCTTGCCACGCCCGTCGTCCGCCGCCAGTTTCGGCGCGAGTCCGTTCAAGGAGAGCTGCCCGTGAAGCTGATGTATTCCCCCGCCTCGCCCTTCGTCCGCAAGGTGCGTGTCCTGATCGACGAGATCGGCTGGACCGACCGGATCGAGATGGTGCAGGCCAGTTCGACCCCGCTCGGGACCGAGGACGCCGACCTGATCGCCGCCAACCCGACCGGCAAGATCCCGGCGCTGGTGCGCGCCGACGGCCCGGCGATCTACGACAGCCGGGTGATCTGCCGCTACCTCGACTCCGTCGCCGGAGGCGGCCTCTACCCGGAGAGCCGGATCTGGGAGACGCTGACGCTGGAAGCGACCGGGGACGCGCTTATGGATGCGGCAGTCCTGATCACATACGATCGCCGCTTCCGCCCGGCCGATGACGGGCAGGCGGCCTGGATCCGCGGGCAGCGGCTGAAGATCGACCGTGCGCTCGATGCGCTCGATGCGCTCGAGGCGCGCTGGATGAGCCACCTCTTCGGCCCGCTCGACATGGGACAGATCGCCGTCGGCTGTGCGCTCGGCTACCTCGACTTCCGCCACGGCGATCTCGACTGGCGCAAGGGGCGCCCGGCCCTCGCCGCGTGGGAAGAGAAACTGCGCGCGCGTCCGTCCATGGCCGCCACCGCGCCCGCGGACCTCTAGCTGCTCGCTGTGTGGTCTACTCGGTGGTTTGCTGCTGACGGTGAAGAAGGCCCGTTGCGGGCGGTGAGTGGTCGGCCCGAATAGGGCGACGGCAGACCCAGCGCGTGGTACGCTGCGATCAGTGACTTAGACAGTTCCCAAGGACTTCCGGCGCTCATGCAACGTGCCCAAAGCGGGGTTAGCGGCTGACGCGGAAATGGTAGAATGACCTGACGTGAGTTCTATCAGTCTCGCGTCCGGCCACTCACAGGAAGCGCACCGCTCTGGAGGTCCCGACTTCGGCCGATCACGTCCGGCGTCGGAGTGTCATCTCCAGCCTGTTCTCCGCAACGACCCGCCGATAGCTCAGCCGATCCGTCAGGCTGCGGATCAGGTGCCAGCCGAAGCCGCCTTCGGGCAACTGGTCGAGCGAGACTGCCGCATCCGGCAGGGTCCCGGTCGGCAGGCGGAGGTTCGGCATCGCGTGGCCCTCGTCGATCAGGTGCATCTCGATTGCGCCCGGCGCGACACGGACATGCAGCTCGATCCACCCGTCGGGCCGGTCGTGGTAGGCATGTTCGAAGACGTTGTTCAGCACCTCGGCGAGGACGAGTTCCACGTCGTAGTTGTCCGATTCGGCGACACCGGCCGCCCGCAGCCGGTCGCGCAGGTGGACCAGCGTCCGGCGGACCGCGATCTCGCCCCCCGACAGCCGAACCGCGAAATCGGCATGGTCAGGCCGCCCCGGGCCGGCTGGCGCGCCCCCGTTCCCGAACCTGGACCGGACAGAGGTCCCCCGGGGCGCCATGTCTTCCGCCGGCATGTCAGCCCCCGGACGGGACCTGGCCGGGGGCCGGGAGGATGCGGAAGACGGTGTCCATCCGCGTCAGCCGGAACACCTTCTCGACCATCGGACGCAGCCCGGCCAGATCGAGCCGGATGTCGGGCGCGCAGTACTTGAGCAGCGCGACGATCGCCCCGAGGCCGGTGCTGTCCACGAAATCCACCCGGCTGAGATCGAGGACCACCCGGTCGTCCGCCCCGGCGACCGCTTCCATCACGGCATCCTTGAAACGGATGGCGGCCGCCGCGTCGATCCGGGACTCCTCCACCCGGATCAGCAGGGCGTCCCCGGTCCGGTCGATCGTCAGTTCCATCATGGCGTGTCTCCGGGCCCTGCCCTTGTCAGCGGCGACGCTACGGGCCAAACCTTTCGCAATGGTTTCCGGCAGGAGGACGGCATGGACGACGTGGTGATCTGCGGGGCGGCCCGCACCCCCATGGGCGGGTTTCAGGGCGCCTTTTCGGGGGCCACGGCCGCACAGCTGGGGGGCGTGGCGCTGTCGGCGGCGCTCGGTCAGTCGACAGCGGGCTCCTGCGACGAGCTGCTGATGGGCTGCGTTCTGCCCGCCGGACAGGGACAGGCCCCGGCGCGGCAGGCCGGGTTCCATGCCGGGCTCGGCGAGGACGTGCCCGCCACCACGCTGAACAAGATGTGCGGCTCGGGCATGAAGGCCGCGATGCTGGCCTGGGACAGGCTGGCGCTGGGAGAGGCCGACGTGATCGCCGCCGGTGGCATGGAGAGCATGACTAACGCGCCCTACCTGCTGCCGAAGATGCGTGGCGGCGCCCGGATCGGGCACGGACAGGTGATCGACCACATGTTCCTCGACGGGCTGGAAGACGCCTATGACGCCGGTCGCCTTATGGGGACCTTCGCCGAAGACTGCGCCGAGGCGTTCCAGTTCACCCGCGAGGCGCAGGACGGCTATGCCATCGCCTCGCTGACCCGCGCGCTGGAGGCCGGCGCGTCGGGCGCCTTCGCAGACGAGATCGTGCCGGTGTCGCTCGGCGGCCGTCCCGGCGCGGCGCAGGTCTCGGCCGGCCTGCGCGACGGCCAGACGACGGTGGCCGCGGACGAACAACCCGCCAAGGCGCGGCCCGAGAAGATCCCGCACCTGAAGCCTGCCTTCCGCAAGGACGGCACCGTGACGGCGGCGAACTCGTCGTCGATCTCGGATGGCGCCGCGGCGCTGGTGATGGCGCGCGCCGCGGTCGCCGCCGAACGCGGCCTGCCGGTCCGGGCCCGGATCCTCGGGCATGCCAGCCACGCGCAGGCACCGAAGGATTTTCCGACCGCCCCGGTCCCGGCGGCGGAGAAGCTGTTGCAGAAGCTCGGCTGGCGCGCCGAGGACGTCGACCTCTGGGAAGTGAACGAGGCCTTTGCCGTTGTCCCGATGGCCTTCATGCAGCGCATGGGCCTGCCCCACGACCGCGTGAACGTGAACGGGGGCGCCTGTGCCCTCGGCCATCCGATCGGCGCCTCCGGCGCGCGGATCATGGTGACGCTGCTGAACGCGCTGGAAAAACGCGGCCTCCGGCGCGGCGTCGCGGCCATCTGCATCGGCGGCGGCGAGGGCACCGCCATCGCGCTGGAGCGGGTCTGATGGCGCGGGTGTCCTACGCGGAGCTTGCCGCGACCTGCGAAGCGCTCTGCCACGGCGAAACGGATACGGTCGCGCTGATGGCGACCCTCGCTTGCGAGGTCTTCCATGCCGACGACCGCTTCGACTGGGTCGGCTTCTACCGCGTGGTCGGGCCGGACCTGCTGAAGATCGGCCCCTACCAGGGCGGGCACGGATGCCTCGTGATCCCGTTCGCGCGCGGCGTCTGCGGGGCCTGCGCGCGCGAGCGGGCGGTGCAGCTGGTGCCCGATGTCGACGCCTTCCCGGACCATATCGCCTGTGCCTCGTCCACGCGGTCGGAGCTGGTCCTGCCGGTGTTCGACGGCAGGGGCGACCTGATCGCGGTCTTCGATCTCGACAGCGACCAGCCCGACGCCTTCGACCAGGCGGACGTGGACGGACTGATGGCGATCCTTGCGGCCGCCTTCGCCGCTCAGCCCGCCAGCGCCAGCGCGACCCCGTAGCCGACGAAGCACAGGGCAAGGCCGCGGCGCAGCCACAGGTTGCCGATCGCCCCGAGCGCAAGCTTGCCGAGACCCGCCCCGAGCGCGCAGTAGGACGTGTAGCTGAGCGTCGTCAGGCACAACGCGGTCGGCACGATCAGCCGCATCTGGTCCCAGATCGGCACGCCGGGCTCGACGAATTGCGAGAAGGCCGCCAGGTAGCCGGCCAGCGACTTGGCGTTGAAGGTCGCGATCGCGAAGGCCCGCAGGTCGAGCCCGCGGCCGTGGACGGGTCCGGCCCGCAGCGGCCGCCCGGCCAGCAGCCAGCCCCGAACCCCGAGCGCCACCAGGACTGCCGCGCCGAGCAGCCGCAGCGCGTCGTAGAGCTGCGGCGCCCCGACGATCAGCGCCGTGACCCCGCCCGCCGCAAGGCCGAGGAACAGGCAGGCCTGCGTCAGGATTCCCGCCACGCACCAGAGACTTGCGCGAAACCCGTGGCTCATCGCGGTCTGAATGCAGTTGACGGCATTCGGACCCGGGGTGGTGACGAACAACACCCAGAAGGACGCGAAGACGACCCACCCCTCGAAACTCATGCCTGCTCCCGCGCGGCTTCCGGTTACCCGGTGAAAGCGCTATGCGGACCCATGGACGATGTCTACGCCCCGCCCGACAGCCCGCTCGACGTGGTGCATGTCGACGACCACCTGCTGGTGCTGAACAAGCCCTCCGGCCTGCTGTCGGTGCCGGGCAAGGGCGCGCACCTGGCCGACTGCCTGCTGAGCCGGGCGCAGGCGGCGTTTCCGCAGGCGCTTCTGATCCACCGGCTCGACCGGGACACCTCGGGGCTGATGGTCTTCGCGCTGACGCCGCTGGCACAGAAACACGTCGGCCAGCAGTTCGAGCGGCGGGGGGTGAAGAAGACCTACGTCGCGCGGGTCTGGGGGCACCTTGAGCCGCGCGACGGCACGGTGGACGCGCCGCTGATCGTCGACTGGCCGAACCGGCCGCTGCAGAAAATATGCTTTGAAACCGGGAAAGTGGCGGTCACGGACTGGAAGGTCCTGCGGCACGGGGACGCCGAGAGCCGGGTGCGCCTGATGCCGCGGACGGGCCGGTCGCACCAGCTCCGGGTGCACATGCTGAGCCTCGGCCACCCGATCCTTGGCGATCCGTTCTATGCCACCGGACAGGCCCGGGATTTTCCCCGGCTGATGCTGCATGCCGAGGAGCTGCGGCTGCGCCACCCCGATGGCGGCAAGGGTGTCCGCTTCACCGCGAAAACGCCGTTCTGAGCCGAACCGACCCGGTCAGTATCACGTCGGTATGACGTCGGTATCGTGTCGGTGCCCCCCTTCTTCTTGGGAAAAATACTCCCGCGCGGAGCGCTCCGGCCGCAGGCCGGACCGGGGGGCTCTGCCCCCCGCCGCGCGCCCGTGCGGGCGCGCGCCCCCCGGAGTATTTCCGCCAGGAAGAAGAGAGGCGCGCCGTCAGAAGCGGACGCGGCGCAAGTCTTCGAGCAGGTCGAGCAGGGCTTCGAGCTTGTCGGGACCGTACTCGGCCTCCAGCCGCGCGAAGATCGCGGCAGACTGCGCGGCATGGGCCGCGATCAGGTCGCGGCCGCCCGGGGCGATCGTCACGATGCTGCGGCGTCGGTCGGCGGGGTCCGCGGCGCGGGTGACGAGGCCGTCGGCCTCCATCGTCTGCAGCATCCGCGTCAGGGACGACAGCAGCAGGCAGGCCTCGGCGGCGATGGCGGTCTGTTCCATCGGCCCGGTTTCCTCCAGCACCCGCAGCACCCGCCATTTCTGTTCGTTGACGCCGGAACCGGAGAGCATCTCGCGGATCGGCCCCATCACCGTCTCGCGGGCCCGGAGGAGCGCGATCGGCAGCGAGCGGCGGGTGGCGCGAAAGGGAGGTGGCGTATCCATGCGCCTTTATCGGCGGCAAGCGGGCCGCGGGGCAAGTCGCAAGGGCGGATCCGGCTTCTGGTGACCCCGGCAGGACTTGAACCTGCAACCTATCCCTTAGGAGGGGATTGCTCTATCCAGTTGAGCCACGGGGCCACGCTCGCTTCTTGCGGCTTTTGGCCCGCACGTGCAAGGCTTGGAGCAGCGCGCTGGCCGCGCCCTCGAATTGCCCTGTGCCTGCACCGGAGACGCCGATGACCCACCCGATCCCGCCGCGCCGCCCGCTGACCCTGCGTGACGTGTCCGAGGCGGCGGGGGTGAGCGAGATGACGGTCAGCCGGGTGCTGCGCGGCCGCGGCGACGTGTCGGCCGCGACCCGGGAGCGGGTGCTCGAAACGGCGCGGCGGCTCGGCTACGTGCCGAACAAGATCGCGGGCGCACTGGCGTCGAGCCGGGTGAACCTGGTGGCGGTGGTGATTCCGTCGATGTCGAACATGGTCTTTCCCGGCGTGATGGGCGGCATCTCGGAGACGCTGGAGACCACCGCGTTGCAACCGGTGGTGGGCGTGACCGACTACAAGCCCGAGAAGGAGGAAAAGGTCCTCTACGAGATGCTGTCCTGGCGGCCGTCGGGGGTGATCATCGCCGGGCTGGAACACTCGGACGCGGCGCGCGCGATGCTGGCCCATGCCGGGGCGCCGGTCGTCGAGATCATGGACACCGACGGCGATCCGATCGACTGCGCGGTGGGCATCTCGCACCGGCGCGCGGGGCGGATCATGGCCGATGCCATCGTCGATGCCGGGTACCGCCGGATCGGGTTCCTCGGGACGGCGATGGGCATGGACCACCGCGCGCGCAAGCGGTTCGAGGGGTTTGTCGAGGCGCTGGCCAAGCGCGGCCTCGAACTGGCCGACCAGGAGTTCTACGCGGGCGGGTCCGGCCTGGCGAAGGGGCGCGAACTGACCCAGACCCTGCTGGCCCGCGCGCCGGATCTCGATTTCCTCTATTACTCGAACGACGTCATCGGGGCGGGCGGGATGCTCTACTGCCTCGAACAGGGCTACGACATCCCCGGCAAGCTGGGACTGGCGGGCTTCAACGGGGTCGAGATGCTGCAGGGCCTGCCGCGACGGCTGGCGACGATCAACTCGGAGCGGATCGAGATCGGGCGCAAGGCCGCCGAGCTGGTGCTGGCGCGCGCCACCGAGGGCGGCGAGGCGCTGGCCTCGGAGACGATCCGGCTGACCCCGAAGCTCGAGCGCGGCGATACCATGCGGGCCACGGGCTGAGCCGCGGATGCAGGCGCGGCTCTGGGGTGTGCTGGCGATCACGGGTGCCGCGCTCGGCCTCGTGTTCTGGCGCTGGCCCGGGATCGACCTGTGGGTGTCCGCGCAGGTCTTCGACGCCGAGGCCGGGATCTTTCCGCTGGCCGCAACCCCCTGGGCGGTCCTGCTGCGCGAGGGTGCGCGCGGCGTGATGCACGGGGTTGCCGGCGGGCTGCTGGTCGTGACCCTCTGGGCGCTGGTGCGGGGCGACGGCGCGCTGCGGCGGCGCAGCGTCTATGCCGCGACGCTGACGGTCCTCGGAGCGGGGCTGATCGTGAACGGCGGCTTCAAGGAGATGGTCGGCCGCGCCCGCCCGGACGAGATCACGGCGTTCGGCGGCAGCGCGCCCTTCACCGGGGCCTGGGACTGGACCGCGACGGCCTGCGCCGCCAACTGTTCCTTCCCCTCGGGCGAGGCGGCCGGGGCCGCGGCGGCGGCGATCGTGCTGGCGGTCTTCGTCCGCCCGCTGCCGCTGCGGCTGGTCTTTCTCGGCTATGCCCTGTTCACGGCCGCGTGGCGGGTCGCGCTCGGGCGGCATTACCTGTCGGACGTGCTGGTGTCGCTGTGGATCGTCGCGGCGCTCGCACTGCTGCTCGCGCCGCTGCTCCACAGGGTCCGTCAGGACGCCGCGCGGGCCTGACGCTTGCGCTCGTGCGGATCGAGGAACCGCTTGCGCAGCCGGATGGCGTTGGGCGTGACCTCGACCAGTTCGTCGTCATCGATGTAGGCGATCGCGGCTTCGAGGCTGAGGGTGATCGGCGGCGTCAGGCGCACGGCCTCGTCCGTGCCCGAGGCGCGCACGTTGGTCAGCTTCTTGCCCTTCAGCGGGTTCACCTCGAGATCGTTGTCGCGCGAGTGCTCGCCGATGATCATGCCCTGGTAGACCTTCTCCTGCGGGCCGATGAAGAGGCGTCCGCGCTCCTCGAGGTTCCACAGGGCATAGGCCACGGCCTCGCCGTCTTCCATCGAGATCAGGACGCCCGCGCGGCGGCCGGGGATCGGTCCCTTGTAGGGCTGCCAGGCGTAGAACACGCGGTTCAGCACGCCGGTGCCGCGGGTGTCGGTGAGAAACTCGCCGTGATAGCCGATCAGGCCGCGCGACGGCACATGCGCGATGATCCGGGTCTTGCCGACCCCGGCCGGTTTCATCTCGACGAGGTCGCCCTTGCGGGCCCCGGTGACCTTCTCGATCACGGCACCGGTGAATTCGTCGTCCACGTCGATGGTGACTTCCTCGATCGGTTCGAGGCGCTGGCCGCCCTCGTCACGGAACAGCACCTGCGGACGCGAGATCGACAGCTCGAACCCTTCGCGGCGCATGTTCTCGATCAGGACGCCCATCTGGAGTTCGCCGCGCCCGGCAACCTCGAAGGCCTCGCCGCCGGGGGTGTCGGTGACGCGGATCGCCACGTTGGTCTCGGCTTCCTTGAGCAGACGCTCGCGGATGACGCGGGACTGCACCTTCTTGCCGTCACGCCCGGCGAGCGGGCTGTCGTTGATGCCGAAGGTCACGGTGATCGTCGGCGGGTCGATGGGCTGCGCCGGGATCGCATCGGTGATCGACGGATCGCAGAGCGTGTCGGCGACGGTCGCCTTGGTCATGCCGGCGATCGAGACGATGTCGCCCGCGACGGCCTCCTCGATGGGCTGTTGCGACAAGCCCCGGAAGGCGAGGATCTTGGTGACGCGGAAGCGCTCGATCTCGTCGCCCTTGCGCGACAGGGCCTTCAGCGTGGTGCCGGTGCGCAGGGTGCCGGTCTCGACGCGGCCGGTCAGCAGGCGGCCGATGAACGGATCGGCGCCCAGCGTGGTGGCCAGCATCGAGAAGGCCTGGTCGGCCTGTTCCTGCTGCTTCGGCGGTGCGACGTGGCGGACGACAAGATCGAAGAGCGCCGAGAGATCCTTGCGGGGACCGTCCAGCGTCTCGTCGGCCCAGCCGGAGCGGCCGGAGGCGTAGAGATGGGGGAAGTCGAGCTGCTCCTCGGTGGCGTCGAGGGCGGCGAAGAGGTCGAAGCACTCGTCCAGCGCGCGGTCCGGCTCGGCGTCGGGCTTGTCGACCTTGTTCAGCACGACGATCGGGCGCAGGCCCAGCGCCAGCGCCTTGGAGGTCACGAACTTGGTCTGCGGCATCGGGCCCTCGGCGGCATCGACCAGCAGGACGACGCCGTCCACCATGCTGAGGATGCGCTCGACCTCGCCGCCGAAGTCGGCGTGGCCGGGGGTGTCCACGATGTTGATCCGGGTGCCTTTCCACTCGACGGAGGTGGCCTTGGCGAGGATCGTGATGCCACGTTCGCGCTCGATGTCGTTCGAATCCATCGCGCGCTCGGTGGTGGCCTGCCCCTCGCGATAGGTGCCCGACTGTTTCAGAAGCTCGTCCACAAGCGTGGTCTTGCCGTGGTCCACGTGGGCGATGATCGCAATGTTGCGCAGGTCCATGGGAGGGGCTTTCACTGGAATGGGTTGCGCGGCCCCTAGCCGAAGCCGGACAGAAACGCCAGAGCGGAGTTGCCGCGCCGCGGCGTCAGCGCAGGCGGCGCAGGATGTCGAGCGACACGTAGCCGTCCGGAATGAGGCCCTGGCCGCGCTGGTAGCGGCGCACCGCCTCGATGGTATTCGGCCCGATGATCCCGTCGATCTTGCCCGGCGGATGCCCGGCCGCCGTCAGCAGGCGCTGCAGCTCGACCTTCTCGTCGAAGCTGAGCGCGCGGTCCCCGCGGGGCCAGCCGGCGCGGATCGCGCCGCCGCCGAGGATACGGTCGCCGAGATGCCCGACGGCGATCACGTAGGCGTCGGCCGGGTTGTAGCGCTCGATGACATGGAAGTTGTCAAAGATCAGGAACGCCGCGCCCTGCGCGCCCGCGGGCACCAGCACCGAGGCGCGCCCGTGGTCCGGGATCGCGCTGCCGTCGATCCGGCGCACCCCGGCGGCCATCCACGCGGCGACCGATTTCTTGATGCGCTCGCCGGTCTGGCTGTAGTCGAAGTTGCGCGGCAACTGCACTTCCATGCCCCAGGGCTGGCCCCGCCGCCAGCCATGCGCGCGGAGGTAGTTCGCGGTGGACGCGAGCGCGTCGGTCGGGTCGTCGCCCCAGATGTCGCGGCGGCCGTCGCCGGTGAAATCGACGGCGTAGCTGAGGAAGCTGTCCGGCATGAACTGGGTGTGTCCCATCGCCCCGGCCCAGCTGCCGCGCATGTGCCGCATGTCGGTATCGCCCGCGGCGAGGATGCGCAGCGCCGCCATCAGCTGCGCCTCGAAGAATCGCTTGCGCCGACCGTCGAAAGCCAGCGTTGCCATCGCGCTGATCGTGTTGGTGTCGCCCCGGAAGGTGCCATAGGCGCTCTCCAGCCCCCAGATCGCGGCGACAACCTGGGCGTCCACGCCATAGGTCGCCTCGATCCGCCGCAGGGTGCGCTCCTGCGCGCGGAAGTTCGACCGTCCGTTCCGCACCCGGCTGTCCGAGACGGCGGTGTCGAGATACTCCCAGAGCTGCTTGGTGAACTCGCTCTGCCGCCGGTCGCGCTCGATCACCACGGAGAGGTACTCGGCCTCGGCGAAGGCGCGGTCGAAGACCTGCGCCGGGATGCCCTGGCGCAGCGCGCGGCGGCGGAAATCGGCGACCCAGCGGTTGAAGGCCGCCGGGTTGGCGCGGTGCGGCTGGACGGTGGCCTGCACCGGGGTCTGGGCGCGCGGGGTGCCGGTGCGGGCAACCGGGCGCAGCGAGCGGGTCACGGCGAGGCCTGACGGCACCGTGGCGGCGGTGTCGGCGACCTGTTCCAGCGTCAGCGTGCGGGCCTGCGGACGCGCCGAGGTGTCGGGGGCGAAGGCCGACGCGGCTCCGCCCAGCGCCAGCAGCAGGCCTGCGGCGACACCGGAGAGGCGTGCGATCACCGTGCGCATGGGTCGTGCTCCTGCCCTTGGTCCTGCCGTGGCGACGGTTCATCCGGCGCTCACTGCCAGAGTAGCGCAGGCGGGCGCGGTGCCCAACCGTCTTGCGGGAGGCCCCTAGCGGTTGCGGCGAGGCTTTGCCGACCGGATCTTGCCGCGCTTCACTGACGCGGGCTTGCCCTTGCCGGGGCGCGACGGCTTGCGGCGCGGCGGCTTGCGGGTCTCGCCCTCGATCTCCAGCAGTTCCAGCGACAGCCCGCCGGTGATCGGCGTGGCCTCGGTCAGGCGCACGAGCACCCGCTGGCCAAGGCCGATGACCACCCCGGTCTCGGTGCCGGTCAGGGTGTCGGTCGCCGGATCGTGGCGGAAATACTCGCGGCCCAGCGCCCGAATCGGAACCAGCCCGTCTGCGCCGGTCTCGTCGAGCTTCACGAAGATGCCGAACCGGGTGACGCCCGAGATGCGCCCGGCGAACTCGTTGCCGACCCGGTCGGACAGGAAGGCGGCGAGGTATCGGTCGATCGTGTCACGCTCCGCGGCCATCGACCGGCGCTCGGCCTCTGAAATCGCCTGCGCCGTCTTGTCGAGCCGCTCGATATCGTCGTCGGACAGACCGTCCTTCTTCGGGTCGGGGCCCCAGCCATGCGCCCGGATCAGGGCCCGGTGCACGATCAGGTCGGAATAGCGGCGGATCGGCGAGGTGAAATGCGCATAGGCCGCCAGCGCGAGGCCGAAATGGCCGAAGTTCTCGGGCGAATAGTAGGCCTGCGTCATCGCGCGCAGCGTGCTGAGGTTGATCAGCTCGGCGTCCTCGCGCCCGGCGGCGTCGGCCAGAAGGCGGTTCAGCGTGCCGGTCTGCAGCACCTGCCCCTTGGCGAGTTTCAGTCCGGACGCCTGCGCCACCTCGCGCAGCGCCTCGATCCGCTCGGGCGCGGGCTCCTCGTGGACGCGGTAGAGCAGCGGCGAACGCTTGGCCTGCAGCGTCTCGGCGGCGCAGACATTCGCCAGCACCATGCATTCCTCGATCAGCTTGTGCGCGTCGAAGCGGTCCCGGAAGGCGACCGAGGTCACGGTGCCCGCCTCGTCCAGTTCGATCCGGCGTTCGGGCAGGTCCAGTTCCAGCGGCTGGCGCCGGCCGCGGGCGCGGCGGAGCGCGGCATAGGCATCCCAGAGCGGCCGCAGCACCGGCTCGAGCAGGGGCGCGGTCACGCTGTCGGGGGACCCGTCGATGGCGTCCTGCGCCTGCTGGTAGCTGAGCGCGGCGCGGCTCGACATCAGGCCCCGCACGAACCGGTGGCCGCGTTTCTCGCCCTCGGCGTCGATCACGATGCGCACCGCGACGCAGGCGCGCGGCACGTCGGCGTGGAGCGAGCACAGATCGCCCGACAGCCGGTCGGGCAACATCGGCACGACGCGGTCCGGGAAATAGGTGGAGTTGCCGCGCAGGCGGGCCTCGCGGTCGAGCGCGGAACCCGGTGTCACGTAAGCGGCGACATCCGCGATGGCGACCCACAGGACATGTCCGCCCGGGTTGGCCGGGTCCGGGTCCGGCAGCGCGCAGACGGCGTCGTCCCGGTCGCGGGCGTCGGGCGGGTCGATGGTAACCAGCGGCACCTCGCGCAGGTCTTCGCGGGTGCCGAGGCCCTGCGGCCTGGCGCGGTCGGCCTCGGCCAGCACAGCGTCGGGAAAGTCGTCGGGGATGCCGTGCTGGTGGATGGCGATCAGCGAGACCGACTTGGCGCCCAGCGGATCGCCCAGGCGGGCCACGATCTGCGCCACCGGCAGGCCCATGCGGCCGCGCGGGCCGGTCTGCTCGGCCTCGACCAGTTCGCCGTCCTTGGCGCCGTGCATCGCGCCCGGCGGGACGCGCCATTCCTTGTCGGCGCCCTTGTCGATGGGCTGGATGCGGCCGCCCTCGGCGGTCTTGCGGAAGATCCCGAGGATCTTTGCGGCCCCGCGCGGGGTGCCGATGCGCCGGATCAGGCGCGCCTCGTAGGCGTGATCGTCGGCCTCGACCTGTGCCACGCGCACCAAGAGCCGGTCGCCCGCCCCGACCCCGGGATCGTCGGGCTTGGCGACGAAGAGGATAGCGGGGGCATCGCCGTCGGCCGCGTCCCACTCGAGCGGGCGCAGGAACACGTCGCCGTCGGGATCGACACGGGCAACCTCGGCCACGGTGACCGGGGGCAGCGTGCCGGGCGCGCGGAAGTGCTTGCGGCGCTTTTCGAGCAGGCCTTCCTGTTCCAGTTCCTTCAGGACCCGTTTCAGGTCGATGCGGGCCGCGCCCTTGATCCCGAAGGCACGGGCGATGTCGCGCTTCGAGGTCTGGGTGGGATTCTCGGCGATCCAGGCGCGGATCTGCTCTTTGGTCGGAAGATGCTCCATCCTTCGCCGCTAGCACGGGCGCAGGGGCGCGTCACGCGGGAACGTGGCGGGCGTTCAGAGGGCGCGCACCATGTCCCGGTGCGGGATCCCCGCGTCGAGATAGTCCTCGCCCAACGGAGAGAAGCCGAGACGATCGTAGAACCCGACGGCGCTGAGCTGCGCGCCGAGCTTCGCGGTGGCGATGCCCGGTTCGGCCCGCAGGCGGTCGAGCGCGGCCGCCATCAGCGCGGCACCGGCGCCGGTGCCGCGCGCCTCGGGCAGGACGCAGACGCGCTCAACCTTGCCATAGGGCGGCAGCAAGCGCAGGCGCAGCGCGGCGACGGGCGTGCCGTCGAGCCGCCCCAGCAGGTGAATGGCCGTTGCGTCACGCCCGTCGAGGTCGTCGGCCTCGGGGACATTCTGCTCCTCGATGAACACCCGGCGACGCAGGGCGAGGCAGTGCGCGAGGTCAGCTTCGGACGTGGCCTCGGTGACGACCAGGGTCATGCGAAGTAGTCCCGCAGGATGCGGGTATAGACCCGCTTGAGGGCATGGACCTCCTGCATAGATACCCGCTCGTCCACAGCGTGCATCCGCTTGCCGGTCAGGCCGAACTCGACCACCGGGCAATGGTCCTTGACGAAGCGCGCATCCGAAGTGCCGCCGGTCGTCGAGAGGCTCGGCGCAATCCCGGTCTCGGCCTCGACCGCCTGCGCCACGAGGTCGGATAGCGGCCCGGGCGGGGTCAGGAAGCTTTCGCCGGAAACCTTGGTGCTCATGGCGATGGCGATCCCGGTCTCGGACGCGACCTCGTCCGCCTGCGCGCGCAGCCAGTCGGTCAGCGCCGCCGAGGTGTGAGTGTCGTTGAAGCGGATGTTCACCGTGGCGCGGCAGGTCGCCGGGATCACGTTGGTGGCCGGGTTGCCGGTATCGATGGTGGTCACGGCCAGCGTCGAGGCATCGAAGTGCTCGGTCCCGCGGTCCAGTTCGGCGCGGGCGAGGCGGTCCATCAGCCGTGCCATCGCGGGCACCGGGTTCTTCGCGCGGTGCGGATAGGCGGCATGTCCCTGCACACCGGTCGCAGTGAAGAAGGCGCTCATCGAGCCCCGGCGGCCGATCTTCATCATCTCGCCGAAGGTCTCGGGACAGGTCGGTTCGCCGACGAGGCAGACGCTCATCGCCTCACCCGTCTCGCGCATCCAGTCGAGCAGCGCGGTCGTGCCGTCCAATGCGTCGCCCTCCTCGTCACCGGTGATCGCGAGGATGACAGCGCCATCGGGCGGGGTCTCGGTCACGAAGTCGATCGCGGCGGCGACGAAGGCGGCAACACCGGACTTCATGTCCGTCGCGCCGCGCCCGTAGAGCCAGTCGCCATCGGTCTCGGCGCCGAAGGGATCGAAGCTCCAGTCGCCGGGATTGCCGACCGGCACGACATCGGTGTGGCCGTTGAACCCGAACGAGCGATTGGCCCCCTTGCGGCCCCAGCGGGCGTAGAGATTGGCGATGCCGCCGCGGTCGACGCGCGTGCAGTCGAACCCGGCCGCAGCGAGATGCCGCTCGAGCAGCACCAGCGCGCCGCCCTCGTCCGGCGTGACCGAGGGGCAGCGGATCAGGTCGGCGGTCAGGGCAACGGGATCGGTGGGCATGGGGACCTCGGGGACATCATCATCGGGTGGAAAGCGAGGTTATCCACAACAAGATGTAGGTTGTGACTGGCCCGCTTCCGCGCGCCCGTGCTAGCATTGCAAGGGGGGAAGGAAAAGCCGTCCCGCCGCTGCCGCCGCCACTACCCGGAGCCGCGAGATGCATCACAGTGCCGATTTCGGGTCCGCCGCGGACGCCCGCACGGGTGCGCCCGCTCCGGCACAGGTGCTCGGGGACGGATCGCTCTGGCTTGGGGCCACCGTGCCCGGGCTGACCGCGGGGCTGACCGGCCTGATCGGCACCGGTATCCAGTGGAGCCGCCCGGGCGGGGTCTTCGGACTGTGGATCGACCCGCGCGGCGCGCTGGTGCTGCGGCACCGCACCTCGGACGGCGCGGCGGCGTGGCAGGGCCCGGCGGATTTCTGCGGGGCGGGCGACCGGCTTCGGATCTCGGTGCAGATCTGGACCGGCCTCGGACGCCTGCTCGTGCAAGCCGAGAACGCGGTCACCGGGGCGGTCTGCTCGGGCCGTTGCGAGGCTGTCGGCCCCCTGCCGCTGATCGGCGGGTGGACCGATCTCGACCCGGAGTTGGTCGATCTGCGGCTGGCGTCCGTCCCGCTGGGCGCACGGGGCATCAACGGGGTCGCCGCGGACACCCCGTTGCCGACGCCGGACGGATGGTGCCCGGCCGGAACGCTGCGGCCCGGCGACCGTCTGCAGACCCCGGACGGGCCGGTCCTCCTGCGCGGCGTGCGGCACGAGCCGATGACCGACCGCCAGCGTCAGGACGCGATGGTCATCAACCCGCCGTGGTTCGGACTGACCCAGCCGGTGGTGCTGGACGGCGAGCAGCGCTTGCGCCTCGCCACGGTCGAGGTCGAGGCGCTGACGGGCCAGCCCGAACTGCTGGTCGCCCTGCGCGACATTGCCGTCGGCCGGGCGGTGCATCCCGACTGGACCGGAACCGGCGAGATGGTCTTCCTCGACGTGGACGAAACGCGGGTGCTGCCGCTGGGCGGGATCGACGTGATGCTGCAGGGGACTGCCGAGCTGACCGAGCGCGGGGCGGTGCTGCCCTCCCCCGGCGAGGTACCCTGGGCCCGGGCCGCCGAGGCGCGCGCGGTGATCGACGCGGTAGCCCGGCGCAAGGGCGTGCTGGGCACGCCGCACCGGGCCTTCGGGGCCTGATCCGGATCAGTCGTAGAAAGCCGTGGTCTGGGCGACGACGACCGAGTTCTCGGCCAGCGCGCGCTCCATCAGGGCGCGTTCCTCGTCATCGATCTCGTCCCCGGCGTCGAGGCGGTCCTGAAGACTGCCATACCCGGTGACGTCGAGCGGCGCGAGATCGGCCTGCTTCAGCAGCGCGACGGTCTCGCGCACGGCCTCGGCCTCGTCGACGCCGGAGGCATAGCACATCAGGGCCGCGCCGGTCGCGGTGTCGGGCAGACCATCGCCGGGGGCGCGGCCGATCTCGACAAGCAGGGTATAGACCTGCTGGGCGCGTTTCGGTTTCTTCGGGGGCGGGCTGATCTCGGACATGGGCGGCAGCGATGCGGCGCGCCCGGTGTCCTGTCAAGCGGGAAGCGCGGATGAGCGAGGACACCCATCCCCTCGCCGCCGATGTCGGGCGGGTCTACCGGGTCAACGCGGCCCGGTTCGATGCCGAGCGCACCCGCGACCTGTGGGAGCGGGTCTGGCTGGACCGGTTCACGGCACAGCTGCCGCCGGGCGGGCGGGTGCTGGATGCCGGGTGCGGCGCCGGAGAGCCGATCGCCGGGCACCTGATCGCGGAAGGGTTCCGGGTGACCGGCCTCGACGCCAGTGCGCCGATGCTGGCCCTTGCCCGGTCGCGCTGGCCGAACGGGGACTGGCGCGAAGGCGACATGGCCGCGCTCGATCTGCCCGAGCGGTTCGACGGGATCCTCGGCTGGAACAGCTTCTTCCATCTGACCCCGAGCGCCCAGCGCCGTGCCCTCGCCGCCTTTTTCCGGGCACCTGCGTCCCGGCGGCGTGCTGCTGCTGACGGTCGGACCGGAGGCGGGCGAACGGATCGGGCGCGTCGGCGACGATCCGGTCTACCACGCCAGCCTCGCGCCGAAGGACTACCGCGACACGCTCGCGCGGCTGGGCCTGACGGTGCTGGCCTTCGTCGCCGAGGACCCCGCCTGCCGGGGACAAACGGTGCTGATGGCCGGGCGGCGCTGACGGATTCCGGCCGACGTGCGGGCAAGAGGTCGGCGCCCGGGTCGCAGACTCTGCCAGATTGGAACGGTTTGTCGCAGAGGTCCGGTGACAGAGTCACCGTGCGAACAGCGCGACGGGCGTATGCTCTGCCCCGAAGTTCTGAAAAAGGAGACCTCGCCATGTCCCGCAACGAAGGCACCATCGACCGCGTGCTTCGCGTCATCCTCGGCCTCGTGCTGATCTCGCTCGTCTTCGTCGGTCCGCAGACCGTCTGGGGCTGGGTCGGCGTTGTTCCGTTGCTGACCGGCCTCGTGGGCTACTGCCCGCTCTACAGCGTGTTCGGCATCCGTACCTGCCCAATGAAGAATTGAGGCAGGCTGCGCAGGCGGCGGTTTCGCGTTCCTTTCCCGCCGCCTGCGTGCCCCCGATCCCGCTGCCCCGGCGCCCCGTCAGGGGCGACCGAGGAAATCGCGGCTGACCTCGCCGCGGAAGCAGCGCGGGAAGAACGGGAAGGTGTCGGTCGCGAAGTAGACGTAGCGCCCGTTCACGGTCGCGCCGTTGCATTCGTCGAGATTGCCCGACCCCGCCACGTGGACCCAGTCCTGCTCGTATGTCCCGTCATGCGGCCCGCCCGGCGCGGTGGCGCGGGTGCCCGGCTTCAGTTGCCAGGACGACCGGGCGTTTGCCCCGATGTAGTGGATCTCGAACCCGTCCGGCGCATAGCCGATGACGGTTCCCTGCGCCGCCTCCAGCAGACCGGCGGACACGGCGTGATAGTGGTAGAGGCCGCGGTGATCGACATGCGCGTTGGCCGCGTCCATGCCCAGCGCCTGCGCCGCCCCCATCCCTTCCAGACGCCAGCCGCTGGCCGGATCGCGCGAGAAGCCGCGCGGGCTGCGCGGGTCGTAGAAATCCGCGGTCCCGGGCCGGATCAGGATACCCGACAGCGTGATTCCCGAGGCGCTGGTGCGCCGGGTGACCCGCCCGGTCAGGCGAGGTTCGGCGGGCACGCAGACGCGGACGGTCTGGGCGCGGAAGCTGTTCGGGTTGCCGCTGTTCGGAAAGCGGCCGATGTCGTGCGTGGGGGTGCCGTTCGACGTGATGCAGACCTGTGATGCGGTCCGCGTGATCTCGACGTCGTTCTCGTGGGCGCTGGCCGACAGCGCGGTCCCGGCGATCAGGCCGAGACCGGCAAGCACAAGGCGAATGGGGCGGGTCATGGGGCGTCTCCTCCGTAGCGATACCCCGTTCCACGCGAGGCGCGGCGGGTTCCGTCGGAGACGCGCCCGATGCGCCGGGGTCAGTCGCGCAGCAGCTCGTTGATCGAGGTCTTCGAGCGGGTCTTCTCGTCGACGCGCTTCACGATCACCGCGCAGTAGAGGCTGACGCCGTTCTTCGACGGCATCGAGCCCGCGACCACGACCGAACCCGCGGGCACTTCGCCGTACATGACCTCGCCCGTTTCGCGGTCCACGATCTTGGTGGACTGGCCGATGAAAACGCCCATGCCCAGCACCGAGCCCTCGCGGACGATCACGCCCTCGACCACCTCGGAGCGCGCCCCGATGAAGCAGTTGTCCTCGATGATCGTCGGACCGGCCTGCATCGGCTCCAGCACGCCGCCGATGCCGACGCCGCCCGACAGGTGCACGTTCTTGCCTATCTGCGCGCAGGAGCCGACCGTGGCCCAGGTGTCGACCATGGTGCCGCTGTCGACATAGGCGCCGAGGTTCACGAAGGACGGCATCAGCACCACGCCCGGCGCGATGTAGGCGGACCGGCGGACAACGCAGTTCGGCACGGCCCGGAAGCCTGCGGATTTCCACTCCGCGTTACCCCAGTCCTTCCACTTGCTGTCGACCTTGTCCCACCAGGACCCGCCCTGCGGGCTGCCGGACTGCATCTCCATGTCCTTCAGACGGAAGCCGAGCAGCACCGCCTTCTTGGCCCACTGGTTGACGTGCCAGGTGCCGTCGGCGCCGCGCTCGGCGACGCGCAGGCTGCCGCTGTCCAGCGCGGTCAGGGTCGCCTCGATGGCGTCGCGCGTCTCGCCCGTGGTCGCGGGCGTGATCTGGTCGCGGGCGTCCCACGCGGCTTCGATGGCGGCTTCAAGCTGGGCATTCGACATGGGCAGACCCCTCTGCGGAAATGGCGTTCCGGGGGTCTATAGGCAGCGGCGCGGAACGAGACAACCGGCATCGCTTTCCCTTGGAGGCCGGTTTGGATAGGGTCGTGGTCTCTTTCCCGGCCACACAAGGCGACACAGGATGCCCGACACCCACCGGACCGGACCCTTCCGGGACGCCCACGAGGACCGCGAGACCGCACACGGCGTTCCCGACACCGCGCAGACCCGCTCGCCGTCGTACCGGCTGGCCTTCGCGGATGACGATTTCATGTGCCGGGACGAGTTGCGGCCGGTGCGGCTGCAGCTGGAACTGCTGAAGCCGCAGATGATGCTGGACGCGGCGGGGGTGGACTCGACCATCGTGCTGTTCGGCGGGGCGCGGATTCCCGATCCGGCCCGGAAGGAAACCGCGCGCACGGCGATGCTGGCCGAGCTGACCCGCTACTACGACGAGGCGCGCCGCTTCGCACGGGCCATCACCGAGCGGTCGCTGGCGGCCGGCGGGCGGACCGGGGTCATCGTGACCGGCGGCGGGCCGGGCGTGATGGAGGCGGGCAACCGGGGGGCCGCCGATGCCGGCGGGCGCTCGGTCGGGCTGAACATCGTCTTGCCGCACGAGCAGGCCCCGAACGCCTGGGTCACACCCGAGCTGTGCTTCAACTTCCACTACTTCGCGATCCGGAAGATGCACTTCCTGATGCGCGCGGAGGCGGTCGCGGTGTTCCCCGGCGGCTTCGGCACCCTCGACGAGACGTTCGAGTGCCTGACCCTGATCCAGACCGGCCGCATGAAGCGGGTCCCGGTCCTGCTGTTCGGCCCGGAGTTCTGGCAGCGCGTCGTCAACTGGGACGCGCTGGTCGAAGCGGGCACGATCTCGGCCGAGGACCTGAACCTGTTCCGCTTCGTCGAAACGGCGGACGAGGCGCTGGCCGCGATGGACGGCTGGGAAGGCGCCGGCGAAAAGCGCAGCGCGATCCCCGGCCGCTGAGCGCTTACTCGCAGAGATAGGGCGGCAGTTCGCACACTGTCTCGTCGCTGCGCAGCGTGAACACGCGGTTCTCGGCGACATAGAGGCCGAGGCCCTTCAGGCGGTGCAGCCACTCGCGCTTGGACAGCGATTTCGCGCGCTCCTCGCAGACCATGCCGAGAACGGCAGAGGCGAAGTGCGGGTCGGTCAGTTGGGTCCGTGTCATGGTCAATCCCATCGTCAGGTGGTCCAGTTTCCGAGGATCACGCTGACGCAGGTATTGGTCCGGATTTTCGCAACGGTGAGGCCATTTTGGGGCAGACTGTTTCTGCCCCTGGCCGGCACTCAGGGCCAGAGCGCCGGGTTGAGCAACGCCGGATCGTCCGTGGTCAGGGCGTCCGGCAGATCGTCGCCGAGCGGCGGCGCCGCCAGCAGTTCGTCCAGTTGTGCCGCCGTCTCGACCCCCACGACCACCCGGTCGATGTCGTTGCGCGCCCGGACCAGACCCAGCGCGGCGGCGGCGGGCGACAGGCCCCGGTCGCGCACCCAGGCATCCCACCCGTCGAGCAGCCCCTGCCAGCGCGCGAAATGCGGCGGACGGGCCGCCGCGGGCATGGCGAGCAGACCCTGCAGCAGCGCCGAGCGCGTGTGCACCTCGACATGCCGGGCGCGCAGGCGGGCCAGCGTGCCGTCCCAGCGCCGGTCGATGGGCGCGAGCGGAAGCTGGACGAGGCCGAGCGGATACCGCTCGATCAGCGCTTCGGTTTCCTCGGGCGTATAGGTCGAGACCCCCAGCAGCCCGGTGCCGGTCAGCGCCTCCATCGCGGCCCACACCCGGTCGCCGTCCGGGCCGAGCAGAACCTCGGGCCGGTGCAAAAGCAACCCGTGCAGCCGGTCGGTGCCCAGCCGCCCGAGGATCGCGGCGAAGCGGGCGGCAAGCGTCTCCGTCAGATCCTCCGCCGCCCCGTCGATCGGCCCGAGCTTGGAGACGATGCCGAAGCCCGCGATGCCGGCTTCCCCCAGGACCGTCTCGGCGGTCCCGTAAAGCTCGGCGGTATCCAGCAGGTCGATACCCCCCGCGCGCGCCGCGTCGAGGACCCGGCGCACGGTCGCAAGATCGGGCTGGCCGGAGGCGTTCGCCACGCCATAGGCCATGCCGAACTGGACGGTTCCCAGCGCGAGGGGGACGGTCACAGTCCCGCCTCGGCCTCGATCTGGGCGCGGCTCTTGCGGGCGCGTTCGGTCGCGGACTTGAGCTGACCGCAGGCGGCCATGATATCCTCGCCGCGCGGGGTGCGGATCGGCGAGGCGTAGCCCGCCTTGTAGATGATGTCGGCGAAGGCGCGGATGCGGTTGTTCGACGACCGCTGGTAGGGTGCGCCGGGCCACTCGTTGAACGGGATCAGGTTGATCTTCGCGGGGATGCCCTCGATCAGGCGGATCAGGCGGCGGGCGTCCTCGTCGCTGTCGTTGACGTCCTTCAGCATCACGTATTCGAAGGTGATCCGCTCGGAGTTCGAGACCTTCGGATAGGTCCGCAGCGCGTCGAGCAACGTCGCGATGTTCCAGCGCTTGTTGATCGGCACCAGCTTGTCGCGGATTTCGTCGGTGGTGGCATGGAAGGAGATTGCCAGCTGGCAGCCGATCTCCTCGGCGCAGCGCGCGATCTCGGGCACGACGCCGGAGGTGGACAGCGTGATCCGGCGGCGCGACAGCGCGATCCCCTCGCCGTCCATCGCGATCTTCATGGCGTCGCGGACGTTGTCGAAGTTGTAGAGCGGCTCGCCCATGCCCATCAGCACGATGTTCGACAGCAGGCGCGGCCCGTTCTCGCCGGTTCCGGTGCCGGGCGCGGGCCATTCGCCCAGGTCATCGCGCGCCATCATCACCTGGCCAACGATCTCGGCGGCGGTCAGGTTGCGCACCAGCTTCTGGGTGCCGGTGTGACAGAAGGAACAGGTCAGCGTGCAGCCCACCTGGCTGGACACGCAGAGGGTCCCGCGATCCTCCTCGGGGATGTAAACGACCTCGACCTCATGACCGCCCGCGATCCGCACCAGGTATTTCCGCGTGCCGTCCTCGGACACGAGGCGCGAGACCATCTCGGGAATCTCGATGACGAAGTTCTCGGCCAGCAGCGCCCGGTAAGGCTTGGCGAGGTTGGTCATGGCGTCGAAGTCCCGGACCCCCCAGTGGTAGAGCCACTGCCAGACCTGGTTGACGCGCATCTTGACCTGTTTCTCGGGCGTCCCGGCAGCCAGCAGCGCCGCCTGCATCTGCGGGCGGGTCAGACCGATCAGGTTGGTCTTGCCGCCCTCGGGCAGCTTGCGCGGCAGGGTCAGCACGTCCTGGGTGATGGGCGCGTCGGTCATGGGCGGTCTCTTCGCATTGGAATGGGGCCGTATATAGCGCGGGCGGCGTCTTGAAAACAGGCCTCAGCGGGGATGCGCCGCGGGCAGCACGCCGAAGAGCCGCCGCATCCCGTCGAGGAACAACCCATACGGACCGCCCGAGAGGGTCACCACGACCACCGCCGCACCGACCGCCGTGACGATCTGCTCGGCCGAAGCGCCGTTCCACGCGAGAATCGCCGCGTAGACCGGCATCTGGAAGGTCAGGAAGGCCAGCGTGTCGGTGATCAGCCGGGCGGTCCGGGTGCGGGCCCTGACGAGGCGCATCAGCGCATCGCGGTAGAGGCCGTAGGGCCAGCCGGTCCCGATGATCACGGGCACCGCCATCGCACGGGTCAGAAGCGTCTGCTCCAGGGTCAGCCCGACGAGCACCAGTTCGACGAAACCGGCCCCAAGGGTCGAGAAGACGAGCAGCGCCAGCGTATCGGCTGCAAGCTGTCGCATGGATCCGCGCTATCCGCGGACATGCCTCCGGTCAAGGACGAGGATGACCGCTCAGCCGCCGCAGCGGCGCTCGGCCTCTTCGGTGGCGGCGGTGAAGCCGAGCAGGCTGAACGTGTCCTGCGTCTGCGTGCCCCGGCTGGAGCGCGCGGTCAGCACCGCTTCGGCGCCGCGCTTCATGGCGGTGGTGATCTTGGCATCCTCGGCGGCCGAGGCGGGCCACGCCCATTCGCCGTCGGTGAACAGCTCGAAGGTCGTGCCCGAGATCTCGAGCGTCACGGTCGAGCCGTCCGCGAAAGGATACCCGCCGGTGAAGCTGACCTCTCCCGCTACGCTGGCGCCCGGCCGGTAGGTCACGAACAGCAGGATGTCACCGCGCCGCACCGAGACGACGTTGCCGTCGCGGGTGTTCACGGTCTGCTTCGGGCTGGACACGGCCCAGCACTCGGTCGGGCTGTCCTCGACGAAGACGCTCCAGTCGGTTTCGGCAGCCACACGGTTGGTGCTCTGGTCCTGCGCAAGCCCTGCCTGCGCGCCGAGCATCCATACCCCCGCAGCCAGTCCGCCCAACAGCTTGTTCATGCCTCTGCCTCCAGCCTTGTCTTCTGTCCGCCGGGCAGCCTGTTTGCCCTTGTTCGCCTGCGCGGATAGTCCAATCTGCGTTGGAAAGTCTAGCGATTTGCGGCGCAGAGGCAAACCCCGTCGGCGGGATTTCTCCGGCGCCGCTGAAGGAGAACGGAACGATGGCAGGACAGGCGCAACCGATGATCGAGGTCTGGCGCGGCGGGCGATGCGAGTCGGCGCATCTCGGGCATGCCGTGGTCATGGGAACGGACGGCGAGGTGCGCGAGGCATGGGGCGATCCCGCCGCGATCATCTACCCCCGCTCGTCCTGCAAGATGGTTCAGGCACTGCCGCTACTCGAGACCGGCGCAGGCGCAAGCCTGAACCGCGAGCAACTGGCGCTGGCCTGTGCCAGCCACAACGGCGCCGCGATCCACACCGAGCGGGTGTCGCGCTGGCTGGCCGATCTGGGCCTCGGCGACGACGACCTGCGCTGCGGCACGCAATGGCCCGACGACAGGCCCGCGTCCATCGGCCTCATCAAGACCGACGCCAGCCCCTGCCAGATCCACAACAACTGCTCAGGCAAGCACGCCGGGTTCCTTACCCTGTCGCAGCACCTGCGCGGCGGACCGGAGTATGTCGAGCCCGACCACCCGGTGCAGATGGCGGTGCGCGCGACCTTCGAGGAGGTGACCGGCGAATCCTCGCCCGGCTACGGCATCGACGGCTGTTCCGCCCCGAACTTCGCCACCTCGGTCACCGGCCTCGCCCGGGCGATGGCAGCCTTCGCAGGCGCGCGCGCGGATGGCGACGGACGCGCCCGCGCGATGGTGGCGCTGCGCGAGGCGATGGCGGCACACCCCGATCTGGTCGCGGGCGAGGGCCGGGCCTGCACCGAACTGATGCGCGCGATGGGCGGCAAGGTCTCGATCAAGACCGGGGCCGAGGCCGTGTTCGTGGCGATTCTGCCCGAGCAGGGCCTCGGCATCGCGCTGAAGATCGTCGATGGCGGCACGCGGGCCAGCGAAGCGGCGATCACGGCGCTGCTGGCGCGGTACGGGGCGCTCGACCCGCAGCACCCGGCAGCACAGAAGCGCCTCGGCGCGCCGATCCTGAACCGGCGCGACATCCCCACGGGCGAGGTTCGGCTCTCCCCCGGCTTTCCCTGAGGCCCGGCGTCAGGGCGCGACGAACTCGGACGCGGCGTAGCCCTGAAGGAAAAGCAAAGCGGTCAGGTCGCCGTGGTTGATCCTGAGATCACAGGCGGCCTGCACGCTGGGCTTGGCGTGCAGCGCCACACCCATGCCCGCGCGGCCCAGCATCCCGAGGTCGTTCGCCCCGTCCCCCACCGCCAGCACGGCGCTTTCCGGCAGCCCGAGCCGGGCGGTGATCTCTTCCAGCGCCGTGACCTTGGCCGCCCGTCCGAGAATCGGCGGCACCACGTGCCCCGTCAGGCGGTCGTCCGCGACCTCGAGCGTGTTGGCGCGGTGCTCGTCAAAGCCGAGACGCGCCGCGATAGCGGCCGTGAAGGCCGTGAACCCGCCGGACACCAGCGCGGCATAGGCCCCCTTTGCCTTCATCGTCGCCAGCAGGACGGGACCGCCCGGCATCAGCGTGATCCGGGTCTCCAGCACCCGCCCGATCACCGCGGCATCGAGACCGGCCAGCAGGCCGACCCGCGCGGTCAAGGCGCCCTCGAAGTCCAGCTCGCCGTTCATCGCGCGCGCCGTGATCTCGCTGACGCGCGCGCCGACCCCGGCCTCGGCCGCCAGCTCGTCGATGCATTCCTGCCGGATCATGGTCGAGTCCATGTCCGCGAGCAGCATCGCCTTCTTCCGGCCCTCCGTCGGCTGCACCGCCAGGTCGACCCCCTGGCCCTGCAGGTCGCTCCAGACCTCCCAGCGGTTCGCGGGCACCGCGTGCAGGGCGAACTCCGCCGCCTCGCCCGCGGCCAGCCAGTGCGCGTCGCCGCCGCCCCACGCGTTGCGCAGACTGGTGACGAGCGCCGCGTCGAGGTGACCGGGACGGGCAATCAGCGTGGCGGTAAACATGGCGGCAGTCTCCGGGTGGAACTGGCGGGGCATAGAGCATGCACGCCCCGCAAAGGCCAGCCCCGCCCCGGCCCCGCCGCCGCGTCACATCGCGTCGGGCAACGGCGGCAGGGTGCGCAGGTAGAGCACCAGTGCCGCCGCATCCTCGGGCGTCATCCGCGCGAAATAGCCATAGGGCATCGGCGGCAGCATCGGCGACCCGTCCGGCCGCTGTCCCTCGGTGATCATGGCGAGGATCTCGGCATCGCTGTACCCGGCCAGGCCGTCCGGGTGGCTGGTCAGGTTCGCCGCGACCGAGACACCCCACGGTCCGTGGAACTCGAGCCCGCCGCGCCCGAGATCGGTAGCGATCTTCGGTCCCTGCGGCCCCATCGGCGTGTGGCATTCGAGGCAGTGCGCCACCGGACCGGCCAGGTAGGCGCCATACTCCGCCGTCCCCGCGCGCGGCGGCGCGCTGACGGATCCGACCGGCGGGCCATAGGCCGGCGGCAACGGAATGTTGTAGGTCGAGGCGGGGACGATGTTCTCGACCGCCGGTACGGTCCGCAGGTAGGCCACGATCGCGCCGAGGTCCTCGTCCGACAGGCCGCGATACATCGAGAAGGGCATCGGCGGCCCGATCACGCTGCCGTCTGGGCGAATCCCCTCCCGGATCGCCCGCGCGAGCTCGGCGTCGCTCCAGTCGGCAATCGGCCCGCCCGGCGTGATGTTCGGCGCATAGGCGGTGAACGCCGGGCTGTCCTCGACCAGCCGCCCGCCGAGGTCCATCGACCAGACCGGTCCCTCGGGTCCCAGCGGGGTGTGGCAGTTGCCGCAACCGGCCGGTCCCTGCACCAGATAGGCGCCGCGCTCCTCCGGCGTCTCGGCCGCGGCCGACACCACGGACAGCACGAGCACGCCGAGCGCGCTCCAGGCCCTGGGTCCCATGAAATGTTCTCCCTGTTCCGGGCGCCCGGACGACCCGGGGCGCGCTCCCGTTTCCGAGGAGCAGGCTAGCACGACTCGCGGGCGTCTTGTTTCCGATCCGCTCCATCCGATGTCGCTTCCTGACCCCGAACGGTCGTCCGCGCGGCGTTTTGCCGGTTGTGCGGGGTCCGGGCCGGGCGTATCTGCGGTGGCGGGACACCCCTCCCCAACGAGGGGCGCTTATCTGGAAGGGTATCAGTGATGACACTGACCAAACCGGCATCGCGGCCGGTCAATCCGCGGTTCTCGTCCGGCCCCTGCGCCAAGTTCCCCACATGGTCGCTCGACAAGCTTGCCGACGCTCCGGTCGGACGCAGCCATCGCGCCGGCGTGGGCAAGGCGAAGCTGAAGGCCGCCATCGAAACCACCCGCAGCGTGCTCGGCGTCCCTGCTGACTACCGCATCGGCATCGTGCCCGCCTCGGACACCGGCGCATTCGAGATGGCGATGTGGACCATACTCGGCGCACGGCCGGCCGAACTGGTGGCTTGGGAAAGCTTTGGCGCAGGCTGGGTCACTGACGCGGTGAAGCAGCTGCGGATCGAGGCCACGACCCACACCGCCGACTATGGCCAAATCGTCGACATGGCGGCGCTGAACTACGACCATGACGTGGTCTTCACCTGGAATGGCACCACCTCCGGCGTGCGCGTGCCCTCGGGTGACGTGATACCCGCCGACCGCGCCGGGCTGACCTTCTGCGACGCGACCTCAGCCGCCTTCGCGATGGACCTGCCCTGGGACAAGCTCGACGTCACCACCTTCTCCTGGCAGAAGGTGCTCGGCGGCGAGGCGGCGCACGGCATCCTGATCCTCAGCCCGCGCGCGGTCGAGCGTCTCGAAAGCTACACCCCGGCCTGGCCGCTGCCGAAGATCTTCCGCCTGACCAAGGGCGGCAAGCTGATCGAGGGCATCTTCGTGGGCGAGACGATCAACACCCCCTCGATGCTCTGCGTCGAGGACTACCTCGCCGCTCTCGACTGGGCACAGTCGGTCGGCGGCCTCGAGGGCCTGATCGCCCGCACCGAGGCCAACTTCGCCGAGATCGCGCGCTTCGTGGCGGAGACGCCCTGGATCGATTTCCTCGCCGAAGACCCGGCGACGCGCTCGACCACCTCGGTCTGCCTGAAGTTCACCGACGCCCGGATCACCGACGGCGCGGCCTTCGCCAAGGCGGTCGCGAAGCGGCTCGAGGCCGAGGGCGTCGCGCTCGACATCGGCGCCTACCGCGACGCCCCGGCCGGTCTCAGGATCTGGTGCGGCGCCACGGTCGAGGCGTCGGACGTCGCCGCGCTGATGCCGTGGCTCGCCTGGGCCTTCGAGACCGAACTCGCCGCCCAGTCGCAGGCCGCCTGAGCCGCACAGCACCCCGGGAGGGGGCGCCGCCCGCCCCCTTCTTCTTGGCAGAAATACTCACATTCCGACGCGCCCCACCCCGCGCGTCCCGCTGACAGGAGTGCCCCATGGCCCCCAAAGTTCTCGTTTCCGACAAGCTGTCCGAAACCGCCGTCCAGATCTTCCGCGACCGCGGCATCGACGTGACCTTCGATCCCTCGATCGGCAAGGACAAGGACAAGCTGCTCGAGGTGATCGGCCAGTACGACGGCCTCGCGATCCGCTCGGCCACCAAGGTCACCGAGAAGATCCTCGCCGCCGCCACCAATCTCAAGGTGATCGGCCGCGCCGGGATCGGTGTCGACAACGTCGACATCCCTGCCGCCTCGAAGAAGGGCGTGATCGTGATGAACACGCCGTTCGGCAACTCGATCACCACCGCCGAGCATGCCATCGCGATGATGTTCGCCGTGGCGCGCCAGATCCCGGAGGCCAGCGCCTCGACCCATGCCGGCAAGTGGGAGAAATCCGCCTTCATGGGGGTCGAGCTGACCGCCAAGACGCTGGGCGTGATCGGCGCCGGCAACATCGGATCGATCGTCTGCGACCGCGCGCTCGGGCTGAAGATGAAGGTGATCGCCTATGACCCCTTCCTGTCCGAGGAGCGAGCGAAGAAGATGGGCGTGCAGAAAGTGGAACTGGACGAGCTTCTGGCCCGCGCCGACTTCATCACCCTGCACGTGCCCTACACCGAGAAGACCGCCAGTATCCTGTCGGCCGAGAACCTCGCCAAGACAAAGAAGGGCGTCCGCATCATCAACTGCGCGCGCGGCGGCCTCGTCGACGAGGCGGCGCTGGCCGAGCTGATCAAGTCCGGCCATGTCGCGGGCGCGGCCTTCGACGTGTTCAAGGTCGAGCCGGCCACCGAGAACCCGCTCTTCAACCTGCCGAACGTGGTCTGCACCCCGCACCTCGGGGCCTCGACCACCGAGGCGCAGGAAAACGTCGCCCTGCAGGTCGCCGAGCAGATGTCTGACTACCTGCTGACCGGGGCCGTCACCAACGCGCTCAACATGCCGTCGGTGACCGCCGAGGAAGCCGCCGTCATGGGCCCGTGGGTCAAGCTGGCCGAGCACCTGGGCAGCTTCGCCGGGCAACTGACCGAGGAGGCCATCGACGAGGTCGCCATCCTATACAACGGCAACGTCTCGAAGATGAACCTGCAGGCGCTGAACTGCGCGGCCATCGCCGGTCTGCTGAAAGCGTCGAACCCCGACGTCAACATGGTCAGCGCGCCGGTCGTCGCCAAGGATCGCGGCATCAAGCTGAGCACGACCAGCCAGGACAAGTCCGGTGTCTTCGACGGCTACGTCAAGGTGACCGTCAAGACCAAGGACCGCGAGCGCTCGATCGCGGGCACGGTCTTCTCGGACGGCAAGCCGCGCTTCATCCAGATCAAGGGCATCAACATCGACGCCGAGATCGGGCAGCACATGCTCTACACGACCAACAAGGACGTGCCGGGCATCATCGGCGCCCTCGGCCGGACGATGGGCGAGAACGGCGTGAACATCGCCAACTTCACCCTCGGGCGCTCGGCCCCGGGCGCGGATGCCATCGCGCTCCTCTACGTCGACGCCCCGATCCCGGCGCCGGTCCTGACGTCGCTGCAGGGCACCGGCCTCTTCCAGTCGGTGCGCCCGCTGGAGTTTCAGGTGGCCTGAGACGGCCCCGGCCGTTAAGTCACGGACGCCGCCCCGGTCGCGGGGCGGCGTCTGCCGTTCCGGAAGGATCCCGCGATGACCCTCTATGCCCTTGGCGATGTCCACGGCCAGCTCGACGGGCTGAAGCGCGCCCATGACCTGATCGCGCGCGATGCCGGGTCGGGTCCCGGCGCGGCGCGGATCGTGCACCTCGGCGACTACGTGGACCGCGGACCGGACAGCCGGGGCGTGGTGCGCTACCTGCGCGAGGGTGCGGCGCAGCACCCCGACTGGATCATCCTGCGCGGCAACCATGACCGGATGTTCTGCCGCTTCGTCCGCTCGGGCACCGTGCACGACGAACGGATCAAGTCCGGCATCGGCTGGCTGCATCCGCGCCTGGGCGGGGTCGACACGCTGGCGAGCTACGGAGTGACCGCGAACGAGGCGCGGCCCCGCGACGCCCTGCGGGCCGCGGCGGAGGCCGTGCCGCCGGAGGACCTGACCTTCCTCGAAGCCCTGCCACTGGTCCACGAGACGGACGATCTGATCTTCGTCCACGCCGGGATCCGGCCGGGCGTGCCGCTGGCCGAGCAGGAGGAAGACGACCTGATCTGGATCCGGGACGGGTTTCTCGACGACGACACCGACCACGGCCGCCTCGTGGTGCACGGGCATACCGCGCTCGACGCGCCGCAGCACTTCGGAAACCGGATTGACCTCGACGGCGGGGCGGGCTACGGACGCCCGCTTGTCCCCGTCGTGTTCGAGGGCACGGACTGCTTCCTGCTGACCGACACCGGCCGCGTGCCGCTGCTCCCCTAGGCCTGCGCCAGCTCCAGCGCCTCGCGCAGAACCGCCGCGTCGCCGATATGGTTGGCGAGGATCAGCACGAGTTGCGCGTTCAGCGCATGGCTTTCCGCCTCCGTCCGCCCCTTGTGCGCCGCGAGAAGCGCCGCGTAGAAGCCATCGGCATCCGTCAGGTTGGGCGTCGTCACCAGGGTCATGCCTGCCTCCAGAGCTTGGCGATCTCGCCCGCGACATCGGCCGCCCCGGGGTCGGTCCAGCGGGCGGCCACCACCTGGTCGGGCCGGATCAGGTAAAGCGCGCGCTCCGCCGACCCAAGGTAGCGGGCGCGCAGCGTCTCGGTCACATCGGGGACCAGCGGCGTACTGCCCGGCACCGTCGGGGCCTCGCAGCCCAGCGCAAGAAGCGTGACCTTGCCCGCCAGCGACGGCAGCAGCCAGCCGTTGCCCAGCGACGCGTCCGGGGCCACCGCGCCCGGGCGCGACACCTCGGGCAGGCCTGTGTCGTCGGGCGCCCCGTCGAGCGGATAGACGCAAGGTTTGGACAGCCGCCCCGAATTGACCATGCCACGGGCGAAGGGGGCCTTGGCCGCCAGCGCCAGCACCTGGTCGCGGAACAGCCGTTCGACCCCGTCGTCGGGCGTCATGAAGCGGGTGGCGCGGGTCGAGTTCAGGATGTTCTCGTCCGTCCCGTGCACGCGCTCGGCGTTGAAATCATCGAGCACCTGCGTCCCGGCCCGCCCTTGCAGCAACGCGGCCAGCCGCCAGCCCAGCGCATCGACATCCTGCAATCCGCCATTGCCGCCGCGCGCACCGAACGGGCTGACCACATGGGCGCTATCGCCGACGAAGATCACCCGGTCATGCACGAAGCGCCGCAGCCGTCGGCACTGGAAGGTATAGACCGACACCCAGTCGAGGCGGAAATCGCCGTGCCCGACCACCTTCTCGATTCGCGGGATCACCCGCTCCGGGGTCTTCTCGACCTCCGGGTCGGCGTCCCAGCCCAGTTGCAGATCGATCCGGTAGATGTTGTCCGGCTGCTTGTGCAGCAGCGCCGACTGGCCGGGGTGGAAGGTCGGCTCGAACCAGAACCAGCGCTCGGAGGGGAAATCGCCCTGCATCTCGATGTCGGCGATCAGGAAGCGCTCCTCGAACAGCTCCCCGTCGAAGTCGAGACCCATCATCCCCCGGATCGGCGAGCGCGCGCCGTCGCAGGCAGTCAGGTACTCGGCCTCCAGCCGGTAGGGGCCGTCCGGCGTCTCGATCTCGGCCACGGCATGGTCGCCGCCCTGCGAGACCGCGACCACCTTGTTCCGGAAGCGCAGGTCGATCAGCGGCTCGGCGGACGCGCGCTCGATCAGGTATTCCTCGACGTAGTATTGCTGGAGGTTCATGAAGGCGGGCATCTGGTGGCCGTCCTCGGGCAGGAGGTCGAAGTTGAACACCTCGGCCTCGCGGTGGAAGGTGCGCCCGACCTTCCACGTCACGCCCTTCTCGACAGCGCGCTGCGCCACGCCCAGCCGGTCGAGAATCTCCAGCGACCGCTTGGACCAGCAGATCGCGCGACTGCCGACCGACACGACGTTGTTGTCATCGACCACAACGCTGGGAATGCCGTGGTTCGCCAGTTCCAGCGCCATGGCCAGACCGATCGGCCCGGCCCCGACGATCACCACCTTGTGGCGCGGCTCGGGCACGGTCAGGCCCGGAGGCGGCACGTAGGCATATGGGCGATAGTCATAGGGCATGGTGTCCTCCCGTCCCTCTCTGTCCGGCCTCAGTCGCGCCGGAACAGCCTGATCCCTGTCCAGATCGCCGTGCCTCCGAAGAAGGCACCGGCCATGATCACCACTTCGACCCACGCGATACCGCCGACCCCGTGCAGGGCCAGAGCGACCGCCATAAGCGCCAGCCCGGCGAGGCTGAACACCAGCCGGAAGATCAGCTCGCCACGGGACGGGCCGAACTTCTTCATCCCCGGTCCCCCATCACGGCCCACAGCGCCGCGCCGCCCGCCGCCAGCATCAGGCCAGTCCCGAGGATCGCCAGCGCGTTCAGCACGCGCGCCAGCGGGCCGCTGCGCAGCCAGGCGCCGGTTTCGAGCAGCACCGCGTTCAGCGCCATGCTGCGTTTGCCGAGGTCGAAGCTGAACACCAGGTCCGGCCGCCGCAGACCGGCCCGGAGCGCGCGCAGGACAATGGCCGCGAACACCAGCCACAGGGCGAGGAACCCCGCCCCGAACAGGGTTTCGGCCACCTCCCAGCGGGTCATCCCTGCAGGGCCTCCCACATCTCCTTGTCGCGGGCGGCGGTCCAGATGCGCGGCGTGTCGAGGCCGCGCGCCTCGTCATAGGCCCGGGCGACGTTGAACGGCAGGCAGTGCTCGTAGATCGCGAAGTCGCTGAACTTCGGGTCGCACTCGGCCCGGACGGCGTCCCACGCTTCCTTCAGCGAGCCGCCGCGCGCCGCGACCCGGGCCGCCGGGCGGTAGGTGCTCTCGACGAAGTCGCGGGTGCTCTCGATGGCCTTCGCCACCATGTCGCGGCCCACCAGCGCATCGCCGCGTCCGGGGGCGATGCTGACCGGGTCGAAGGCCGCGATGTTGTCCAGCGTCTGCCCCCACTCGGTCAGGTGGCCGTCGCCGCAGTAGCAAGCCGAGTGGTATTCCACGATGTCGCCGGTGAACATCACCTCGGCGTCCGGCACCCAGACCACCGCGTCACCGGCAGTGTGCGCCCGGCCGAGGTGCATTATGTCCACCCGCCGCTTGCCGAGATAGACGGTCATCGCGTCGCTGAAGGTCGTGGTGGGCCAGGTCAGGCCGGGGATTTCCTCGTGCCCCTGGAACAGGCGCGGGAAACGATCGAACTCGCTCTGCCAGTCCTCCTGCCCGCGCTCGACCACCATCGACCGGGCGACGTCCGACATGATGACCGTCGGCGCGCCATAGGCGCTGGCCCCCAGCACGCGGACGGCATGGTAATGTGTCAGCACGAGGTGCGTGATCGGCTTGTCGGTGACGCTGCGGATATGCTCGATCACCTTGCGGCCAAGGCGCGGGGTCGCCTGCGCCTCGACCACCATCACCGCGTCGTCGCCGATGATGACGCCCGAGTTCGGGTCCCCCTCGGCGGTGAAGGCATAGAGCCCGTCGCCGACTTCGGTGAAACTGGTCTTCTTCTCGGTCAGGTCGCCCGCGCTGGCGAAAGCCTTGCTCATCTTGTCTGTCTCCCTCAGGCCCAGTCGGGCTTGTCGATGGCGGGCAGGATGGTGCCCTCGCATGTGCCGAATCCGATCCGGTAGCCGTCGCCCTGCGCATGACCGCGCAGGATCACGGTATCGCCGTCCTGCAGGAAGCTGCGCGTCGCTCCGCCCTCCAGCGCGACCGGCTCCTTGCCGCCCCAGCTCAGCTCCAGCAGCGAGCCACGGCTGTCCCGGTCCGGCCCCGAGATCGTGCCCGAGCCGAGCAGGTCGCCGGGCCGCATCGGGCAGCCGCTGGAGGCATGGTGCGCCAGTTGCTGCGCCGAGGAGTAATACATCTCGCGGTAGTTGGTCCGGGCGATGGTCGTGGCCGTCCCGCCCTCCGGGATCAGGTCCACGGCGAGGTCGATGTCGTAAAGCATCGGACCCGGCTCGCGCAGGTAGGGCAGCAGGTCGCGCTCGCGCTCCGGGGTAGATGTGCGGAACGGCTCCAGCGCGGGCCGGGTGACGATCCACGGGCTGATGCTGGTCGCCGTCGCCTTGGCCTGGAACGGCCCGAGCGGCTGGTACTCCCAGGCCTGGATGTCGCGCGCGGACCAGTCGTTCAGCAACACGTAGCCGAAGATCATCGCGTCGGCCTCGGCCACGCTGACCGGACCGTCCGAGCCGCGCCCGACGATTGCGCCCATCTCGAGCTCGATGTCGAACCGGGCCGAGGGCGCGAAGCGCGGGAGTGCTTCGTCCGGTCCCTTTACCTGCCCCCAGGGGCGGCGCACGGGGGTGCCCGAGACGACGACCGAAGACGCCCGCCCGTTATAGCCGATCGGGATCGACAGCCAGTTCGGCGGCAGCGCGTTCTCGGCCCCGCGGAACATCGTGCCGACGTTCGTCGCATGGTGCTTGCCGGCGTAGAAGTCGGTGTACTCCGTCACCGTGAACGGCATGTGCAGTGTCGCGTCCGCCATCGGCACCAGCATCGGCGCCAGCGCTTGGGCGAGGTCGCTGCCCTCCGCCAGGGCGGCCTCCAGCCAGCCGCGCAGGGTGGCCCAGTCGGCGGGACCGGCGTCGATCAGCAGGTCCCAGGTGCCCCAGGCGAACATCTCGTCGTCGTCGAGGGGCGAGAGGCCCTCCGCTTCGACCGCCGTCATGTCGAGGATCATGTCCCCGATGGCCACGCCGCAGCGCGCCTCGTCCTCATCTTCGGCGGTCGTGAAGACCCCGTAGGGCAGGTTGTTCAGCGGAAACGGCCCCTCGGGCGTATTCGCGCTGTCCACCCAGCTTCGCTTGAGCGGCATCGCTCGTCCTCCCGTACTCTCGTCGTGCCGCAGGGCCTACTTCCGGCCCGGCGTGCCGTCGAATTTCTTTTCGATCCCGTCCCAGCAGTCGATGTAGGTGTCCTGCAGCGGGGCCTCCGTCGCCGCGAAGGCGGTCAGGTGCTGCGGGAACCGGGTCTCGAACATGAAGGACATCGTGTTGTCGAGCTTGTGCGGCTTCAGGTTGGCGTTCGAGGCCCCCTCGAACGCGTCCCGGTCCGGCCCGTGCGGCAGCATCATGTTGTGCAGGCTCATGCCGCCCGGGACGAAGCCCTGCGGCTTGGCATCGTACTGCCCGTAGATGTTGCCCATCAGCTCGGACATGATGTTCTTGTGATACCACGGCGGCCGGAAGGTATCCTCGGCCACCATCCAGCGCTCGCGGAAGAGAACGAAGTCGATGTTCGCCGTGCCCGGCACGCCCGAGGGCGCGGTCAGGACCGTGAAGATCGACGGATCGGGGTGATCGAAGAGGATCGCGCCCACCGGGCAATAGGTGCTCAGGTCGTACTTGTAGGGTGCGTAGTTGCCGTGCCACGCCACCACGTCGAGCGGCGACTGGCCGATCGTCGTCTCGTGGAACTGGCCGCACCACTTGATGGTCAGGGTCGAGGGGACCTCGCGGTCCTCGAAGGCCGCGACCGGTGCCTTGAAATCGCGCGGGTTGGCGAGGCAGTTGGCCCCGATCGGCCCCCGGCCCGGAAGCTCGAACTTCTGCCCGTAGTTTTCGCAGACGAAACCCCGGCAGGGACCCTCCAGCACCTCGACGCGGTAGACGAGGCCGCGCGGAAGGATCGCGATTTCCTGCGGGGCGAGGTCGATGATGCCCAGCTCGGTGCAGAAGCGCAGGCGGCCCTGCTGCGGCACCACCAGCAATTCGCTGTCCGCCGAGAAGAAATAGGCGTCCTTCATGGACTCGGTCACGAGGTAGACATGCGCCGCCATGCCGACCTGCGTGTTCACGTCGCCTGCCGTGGTCATCGTGCGCATGCCAGTCAGCCAGGTGAGGGGCTGGTCGCTCATCGGGACCGGGTCCCAGCGATACTGGCCGAGGCTGATCACATCCGGGTCCACGTTCGGCGCGGATTTCCAGTAGGGCAGGTCGATCTTCGTGTAGCGCGCCGAGTGCTTGACCGAAGGCCGGATGCGATAGGTCCAGGTCCGCTCGGGCGGGTTGGCAGTGAAGGCGGTGCCGCTGAGCTGTTCGCCATAGAGGCCGTAGTTGCACTTCTGCGGGCTGTTCATCCCCTGCGGCAGCGCGCCGGGCAGCGCCTCGGTCTCGAAATCGTTGGCGAAGCCGGGTATGTAGCCGGGCGTCGTGCCCGCCGAATGCGGGGCCTGGATCATGCCGTGGGCGCGGGTCTGCTGGTTCATCGGTCGGCCTCCCCCGAGAGCGTGAACGTCACGCCCCGTCGATATCGTTGCGATTGCAACGATGTCAACACAAAGCTTCGTCGCACATGCAGCATGGGCGCCGGGCTCATCCCCAGAGATCGGTCGAGAGATACTTCAGCCCGCTGTCGCAAATCACCACGGCGATCCGGTTGCCCTTCTCGGGCCCGGCCAGCAGCTTCAGCGCTGCCGCGACGTTCGCACCCGCCGAGAAGCCGCCGAATATCCCTTCCAGCCGGGCCAGCTTGCGGGCGGTTTCGCGGGCCTCGTCACCGGTCACCGTCAGGAACCCGTCGATCAGGCCGGGGTCCAGCTGGTCGAGCGCGGCCATGGCATAGCCCCCGCCCTGGATCGGGTGGCCGGGCCGGGTGACCGCCGCGCCGGACAGCGCTGCGGCCCCCGCTGGCTCGACCGCGTAGGCGCGCAGGGCCGGGTTCAGGTCCTTCAGACCGCGCGCGGTCCCGGCGAGCGTGCCGCCCGAACCGACGAAATCGGCGAAGGCGTCCAGCGCTGCACCACTGTCGGCCCAGAGCTCGCGCGCGGTGCCGGAAGCATGCGCCGCCGCGTTGCCGGGATGGGCGAACTGGTCGGCGCGGAACGCCTGCCGCTCAGTCGTGATCCGCTGCGCCTCGGCCTCGACCAGCGCGAGATCGTCGCCCGACACCTCGCCCGGCACCGCCCCCACGGCCTGCGGCACCAGCACGACCTCGGCCCCGAGCGCCCGCATCATCGCGGCCCGCTCGGGCGAGTTGCCCGCGCTCATCACCGCGACGAAGGGATAGCCCTTGATCCCGCAGACAATGGCGAGACCCGTGCCCATGTTGCCGCTGGTCAGTTCCACCACCGTCTGGCCGGGCAGGATCATCCCCGCGATCTCGGCCAGTTCGAGGATGCCCAGCGCCGCGCGGTCCTTCTTGGAGAAGCCGGGATTCAGGTGATCGAGCTTCGCGAGGATACGCCCCTCGACACCGGCCTCCCGGACGATCCGATCCAGCCAGACCGACGGCGTGTTGCCGATGGCGCCGAGAATGCTGCCGAATGCCGCCATGGTCCGTCCTCCGCCGGTGCCGGGATCAGACACGATCCGGCGGGAAAGGGCCACCCCGGCGCTCAGACCGCGGCGCGGCGCAGGCTCAGGCTGCCCACAGCACCCGCCAGCGCGAGAACGGCCAGCGCCGGGAAGAGGGCACCGGCGCCCAGTTCCGCGATCACGAGGCTCATGGCAACCGGGGTCAGGATCGCACCGACGTAGACCGCCGCCATGATCAGCGCCGCTGCGCGGCCGCCCTCGCCGAGGCGCCGGCTCGCAACGTAGAAATACGCCGGGAACAGGATGCCGACCGGCGCCCCGGCCAGCGCGAAGACGATCTGCGGCGGTCCCATCTGGGCCGCGATCAGCAGCGCACCCGTCAGGCCGAACGCGCCGCCCAGCAGGTATCGAGGCGCAACGCGCACCGCGATCCAGACCAGCGACAGGCGCCCGACAAGGAAGCAGGCGAAGAACCCCGAGATCAGCGCCGCCGCGTCGGCCTCGGCCATGCCGCGCGCGATCAGGCCGACCGGCCCGAATCCGACGACCGACGTCTCGACCCCCACGCCCAACGCCCCCAGCGCCATGACCCCCGGCCGCTTCAGCGCCGCGCGCAGGTCGATCGGGGCCGCGGCCTGCGCCGCCTCGCCCACCAGCACCGGGATCAGCAGCAACGCCGCCACCGCGACAGCCGCGAAGGCCAGCGCCGGCACCCCGCCGAGGGCTGCCAGAAGCACCGGTGCCCCCATCGCGCCGATGGCGAAGACCGCGTTGACGAAGCCCAGCATCGCCGGACCGCGCGGCCCCATCTCGGTCAGGAACCGCCGGTTCAGCACCGCCGCCGCCAGGGCGTAGCCCGATCCCAGCACCAGCGCGCCCAGCAGCGTGATCGGCCAGCCGAGGCCCGTGGCGATCAGACCCGCCCCGACCAGCGCCAGCGCCATCGCCTGCCGCGCACTGACCGCCCCGAAGGCCGCGCTGAGCACCAGTCCCAACAGCCCCCCGCCGTTGTGGACAGCCACGATCAGCCCGGCCTCCGCGGTTCCCAGCGCATGGGTCCGCGCCAGTGCGGGCAGCGCGGGGCCATAGAGCGCACCGATCAGTCCGAGTAGCACGAATGTCACCGAGCCCGACCAGAACAGGGTCGAGCGCAGGATGGCGGCGATGGGCATGGGAGGTCCTCGGGCGGGCGACTGTTGTCAGCGCTATCTGCCCTTGCCCGACCTCCGTCAATCGGGGTTCGCGGGCCTCAGGTCCAGTCCAGCACGACCTTGCCGCTGCTGCCGGACAGCATCGCCTCGAACCCCGCGCGATACTCGGCCACCGGGAAGCGATGGGTGATCACGCCGCGCACGTCGAGGCCGTTCTCCAGCATCGCGATCATCTTGTACCAGGTCTCGAATATCTCGCGGCCGTAGACACCCTTGAGGGTGATCGCCTTGAACACGATGCGGGACCAGTCCACCGGGCTCTTTCCCGGCGGGATGCCCAGCAATGCGATCCGCCCGCCCATGGTCAGCGTCTCGACCATCTGGTCCAGCGCGGCCTGGTTCCCCGACATCTCGAGCCCCACGTCGAATCCCTGCTTCATGCCGAGGTCATGGATCACGTCGCGCAGCTCGGTCGTGCGCACATCGACCGCCCGCACGTCCGCGACCCGCTCGGCCAGCGCCAGCCGGTCCGGGTTGACGTCGGTGATGACCACATGTCGCGCGCCCACGTGTCGGGCGACGGCGGCCGCCATGATCCCGATCGGACCGGCGCCGGTCACAAGCACGTCCTCGCCGATCAGGTCGAAGCTCAGAGCGGTGTGCACCGCGTTGCCCAGCGGATCGAGGATCGCGCCGATCTCGTCGTCGATGGCGTCCGGCAACGGCACCACGTTGAAGGCGGGCAGGCGCAGGTAATCCGCGAAGGCGCCCGGTTCGTTCACGCCGATGCCGCGGGTGGCAGGGTCGAGGTGGAACTTGCCCGCGCGGCTCTGGCGCGAGGTCTTGCCGATCAGGTGCCCCTCGCCCGACACGCGCTGCCCGATTTCCAGCCCCTCGACCAGCCGCCCCATGTCCACGATCTCGCCCGCGAACTCGTGCCCGGTGATCAGCGGCGTCGGCACGGTGCGCGCGGCCCAGTCGTCCCATTGCCAGATATGGATGTCGGTGCCGCAGATGCCGGTCTTCTTCACCCGGATCAGGACGTCCTCTGCCCCGATCTCGGGCACCGGCTCCTGCCGCAGGACCAGTTCCGGACCCGGCGCGGGTTTCACCAGCGCCTGCATCGTGTTCCTCATGCCAGCACCCCCGTCTCGCGCCCGGCCTCGGCAAAGGCCTGCAACGCAGTGTCGAGATCGTCCCGGGTCAGCGCCGCGCTCATCTGGGTGCGGATGCGGGCGGTGCCGTGCGGCACCACCGGGTAGAAGAACCCCGCGACATGGACGCCCTTCTCGAACAGCCGGGCGGCCATCTGCTGGCTCAGGCGGGCATCGCCCAGCATCACCGGGATGATCGGATGCTCGCCCGGGATCAGGTCGAACCCTGCCGCCGTCAGGCCCGCGCGCCAGTGCGCGGCATTGTCGAAGAGCCGCGCGCGCAGGTCGTGGCCCGCCTCGACGAGGTCGAGCGCAGCGAGACCGGCCGCCGTGATCGCGGGCGGCAGGGCGTTGGAAAAGAGATAGGGCCGGGCGCGCTGGCGCAGCAGGTCGATCACCGGCTGCGGTCCGGCGACGTAGCCGCCCAGCGCGCCGCCGAGCGCCTTGCCGAGCGTCCCGGTCAGGATGTCGGCGCGGGTGCCCAGATGCACTGGCGTGCCTTCCCCCTTCGGCCCCAGGAACCCCGTGGCATGGCAGTCGTCCACCATCACCAGCGCGCCGAACCGGTCCGCCAGCGCGCGGATGCCCGGCAGCGGAGCCAGCGTTCCGTCCATCGAGAACACGCCGTCGGTGGCGATCAGGATATGCCGCGCCCCGCCCGCGCGGGCCTCGGTCAGCGCCGTCTCCAGCCCGTCCAGATCCCTGTTTTCATAGCGGAGTCGCCGCGCCTTCGACAGCCGGATGCCATCGATGATCGAGGCGTGGTTCAGGCTGTCCGAGACCACGGCATCCTCGGGTCCGAGGAGGGGTTCGAAGAGGCCGCCGTTGGCGTCGAAGCAGGCCGCGAAGAGAATCGCGTCTTCCATGCCGAGGAACCGGGCGAGGCGCTCTTCCAGCGCGCGGTGCAGGTCCTGCGTGCCGCAGATGAACCGGACCGAGGCAAGGCCGAACCCGTGGTCGGCCATCGCCTGCCCGGCGGCCTCGATCAGCGCCGGGTGATCGGCGAGGCCCAGGTAATTGTTGGCGCACAGGTTGATGACCTCGCGTCCGGCGATGGTCACGCGGCCCGATTGCGGCGAGGTGATCAGGCGTTCGCGCTTGGTCAGGCCGTCGGCCTCGATCCCGGCGAGGGTGGCGGTCAGGTGGTCGAGAAAGGGATGGGTCATGGCACCTCCGTCGTGGCTAGTCTGGCACGAGTCGGGCGGGCCGGAGGGGCAAAAAGCGACGTCGGTATCACGTCGGTGCAACGTCGGTATCGCGTCGGTGCGGCGTCGGTACCCGGCCCGCCCGGCTCAGACCATGCGGATCACGCTCTTGTCGATCGCCAGCACGTAGCCCTGGCGCGAAATGTTCTTCACGAGGATCTCGGCGACCATCTGGTTGCCCAGCGAGTCGCGCAGGCGCTTGATCCGGGTGGCGCCGGCGGCCTCCTCGCAGTCGGATTCGCTGCGGCCTTGGATCACGGCTTCCAGCTGCGCGCCGGTCAGGATGTCGCCGTCCATGCGCGCCTCGGCCAGCACCGCGAGGGTCTCGATCGCGGCCTCGGTCAGCTTGAACTCCATGTCGTTGATGACCACGACGCGCTCGGCGCGCGAGATCAGCAGCGAGCCGACCTGGATGCCCTGCTTGTTGATCTGGCTGACCCGCCGGTTCAGGGCGAGCAGCGTGACAAGGAACACCAGCGAGGCGATCAGCAGCGCCGTCGAGAAGACCAGCAGCACGAAGATCACGATCCGGTAGGACATCAGCGTTTCCGAGAATGCGGTGCCGGACTGCGCGAGGATCTCCAGCAGCGTGATCTCGGCGGGCGAGGTCAGGTCGCTTTCGATGAACAGTTTCTCGACGCGGGCGTTGAACGCGTTGGCATCCGGCAGCGCCCGGAACAGGCCGACCGCCGCCAGCCCGAGGATCAGGACGATCGCCGCGATGCCGAACTGGATGACGCGGTTGCCGGTCCGGAGCGTTTCAGAAGCGGAGATAGAATTGTCCGGCATCGGCCCGTCTCTCGTTCAGTCCTTCCGGCCCGAATGTCGAGACGATGTCGAGCAAAGTCCACCCCCCGGCGGCGAGACGCGGGCTGAGCTCGGCGGCGGCGGCCCCGCGGTTGCCGCAGGCACCGTCGGAAATCTGCGCCACGCCGTAGTGCAGCCGCAGCGGATTGTCGGTCTTGGCCTTGTAGTCCGCATAGCACGCGGCCTGCGCCGGAAGCGCGGCCAGCACGAGGAGCGGAAGCGCGAGAAGAGCCTGTTTCATGGGGGACCTGCCTGTGGTCTTGTGTGTCCCCACCCTGTCGCCCGCCCGCGCGATATTCAATAGCGGCAGGGGTTTGCGCGGTTGCTATCGCATAGCGGGGCGGTGATATTGCGCGATTTCGGCGCTCGGGGCCAAGGTCAGTCCATCACCGCGACGGGCCGGACGCACCGACCCCGAGCGCCCCACGATCCAAGCGCCCGATGGCGCCCCGTACCCGAAAGGACACGCCATGAAGACCCTGACCAAGACCGCTTCCGCCCTCGCCCTCAGCCTGACCGTCGCGCTGGGTGCCTTGGGCGCCACCGCGGCCCCCGCGAAAGCGAACGACGATCTGGGCAAGTTCCTCGTCGGCGCGGTCGCCCTGGGCATCATCGCCGCCGGGATCGCGAACGCGAACAACAACGACGACACCGCGAACCGCCGCAACCACAACGACGACTTCGGGCGCCACGGCGACCGCTGGAACCATCGCGGCTACTACATTCCCGCCTCCTGTGCGCGGGAGGTCCAGCTGGGCCACGGCGGACGCTACGCGACGGTCTACGGCGAGCCCTGCCTGCGTCGTAACAACATCTCGACCCAGGCCGCCGCGTCCTGCGCCCGCAGCGGCCGGATCTACGGCCGCACCATCACCTATTACACCGAGCAGTGCCTGCGGCGCTCGGGCTACCGTCTCTGACCCCGGACCCCACCGAGGCCGAGCAGTGCGGGGCGGAGGGCAACCTCCGCCCCGTTTCGCGTTTGCACCGGGCCGGGCGGCACGGCACAAGATCCCGATGACATCGCGCCGCCCTGCCCCCGACCAGACCTTCGAGGCCGCCTTCCACGCCCGCGGCCTGCTGCGCGTCGCCGGTATCGACGAGGTCGGGCGCGGCCCGCTGGCCGGGCCGGTGGTGGCCGCCGCGGTGGTGCTGGACTTTGCGCGGGTGCCGGCCGGCCTCGCGGATTCGAAGGCGCTGACCGCCGCCCGCCGCGCCGCCCTCACGCTGGAGATCGCGGCGCAGGCTGACGTCAGCATCGCCGAGGCGAGCGTCGCCGAGATCGACCGGCTGAACATCCGGGGGGCAACGCACCTCGCCATGCGGCGGGCCCTCGACGGCCTGCCCGGCGGCGCGGTCGCCGCGGTGATCGACGGGCGCGACATCCCGGCGGGCTGGCCCTGCCCGGCCGAGGCCGTGGTGAAGGGCGACGCGCGCTGCCTGTCGGTCGCAGCGGCGTCGATCGTGGCGAAGGAATACCGCGACGCGCTGATGCGACGGCTGGCCGAGGCCCATCCCGGCTATGGCTGGGAGCGCAACGCAGGCTACCCCACGGCAGAGCACCGCGCTGCCCTACAACATCTGGGGGTGACGCCGCATCATAGACGGTCCTTCGGTCCCGTCCGCAACATGTTGTTAAAGAACGCTTTCTAACCCTCTGATTCAAAAAAGAAATTGACGCCGAATTAGGTTTGACTCATCTTGTGGATAACCAAGACGCGGCCAATCGCGCAGGGGACAGAGGCACACCTGATGAAGACCAAGACCGACACGCGGGCGGCGCCTGCCGCATTGCCGCTCGACACCATCCTTGCGGGCGACTGCATCGAGGAAATGAACCGGCTGCCCGAGGCGTCGGTCGACCTGATCTTCGCCGATCCGCCCTACAACCTGCAACTGAAGGGCGAGTTGCACCGCCCCGACAACAGCAAGGTCGATGCCGTCGACGATGCCTGGGACCAGTTTTCCAGCTTCGCCGCCTATGACGCCTTCACCCGCGAGTGGCTGGCCGCCGCCCGCCGCCTGCTGAAGCCGGACGGCGCGATCTGGGTGATCGGCAGCTATCACAACATCTTCCGTGTCGGCGCGGCGCTGCAGGACGCGGGCTACTGGATCCTGAACGACGTGATCTGGCGCAAGTCGAACCCGATGCCGAACTTCCGCGGCAAGCGGCTGACCAACGCGCACGAGACGATGATCTGGGCGTCGAAGTCGGAAGGCGCGAAATACACCTTCAACTACGAGGCGCTGAAGGCCCTGAACGAAGGCGTGCAGATGCGTTCGGACTGGGTGCTGCCGATCTGCTCCGGCGGCGAGCGGCTGAAGGATGCCAACGGCGACAAGGCCCACCCGACCCAGAAGCCGCAGGCGCTGCTGCACCGGGTGCTGGTCGGCTCGACCAACCCGGGCGACGTGGTGCTGGACCCGTTCTTCGGATCGGGCACGACCGGGGCGGTGGCGCGGATGCTGGGCCGCCGTTTCATCGGGATCGAGCGCGACGCGGGCTATCGCCGCATCGCCGAGGACCGGATCGCGCGGATCCGTCCGCTGGACCGCGCCGCGCTGGAGGTCACCGGCTCGAAGCGGGCCGAACCGCGCATCCCGTTCGGGCAACTGGTCGAACGCGGCCTGCTGCGGCCGGGCGAGGTGCTGACCGGTCCGCGCGGCCAGACCGCCCGCGTGCGCGCCGACGGCACGCTGATCTCGGACGTCTCGAAGGGCTCGATCCACCAGGTCGGGGCCGCGCTGGAAGGCGCGCCCTCGTGCAACGGCTGGACCTACTGGCACTTCCGGCGCGAGGGGCAGACGGTGCCCATCGACTTCCTGCGCCAGCAGCTGCGTGCCGAGCTGGCCGGGGGCTGACCCGGCCTGCATCACCCGTTACCGCCCGTGCCTGTGGCCGCTCCACGGCACGCGACTGACCCCGCCCGCCTCCAAGGGGCGGGGTTTTTTCGTGCCTCAGCTCGCGCCTTTCGGCATCGGGGTGCGGCCCTTGTTGTAGTCGGACCAGTCCGCGATCTCGGGGTAGAACATCGCCCGCCAGCGGCGCACGCGCGGGTTCATGATCCGGCGCCACAGCGGCGGGATCAGCGCGGCGGTGGTCATCACCGGATAGCCGTAGGGCAGCGCGGGCGCCTCGGTCTCGGCATAGGTCTGCAAGAGCGGAAAGCGGCGGTCGGGCTTATAGTGGTGGTCCGAATGGCGCTGCAGATTGATCAGCAGCCAGTTCGACGCCTTCTGCGCAGCATTCCAGGAATGGCGCGGCAGGACATGCTCGTACTTGCCCTCGCCGAGATGCTTGCGGGTCAGTCCGTAGTGCTCGACGTAGTTGACGAGTTCCAGTTGCCAGACCGCGACCATCGCGGCCCAGACGAAGAGCACCAGACCCCAGACCCCGCCGATCCACAGCGCCAGCAGCAGCCACGCGCCCTGCAGGGCCCAGTAGCGCCAGTGCGGGTTGCTGCGGTGCCACTTCGACAGACCCTTGCGGGACAACATCTGCGCCTCGGCCCGCCACGCGCTCGACAAGCCCTCGCGCACCACGCGGGGAAAGAAGCGGTGGAAGCTCTCGTTGTAGCGCGCGGTCACCGCGTCGCGCGGGGTGCCGACATAGCGATGGTGCACCAGCAAATGCTCGGTGCGGAAATGACCGTAGAGCACCATGGTCATCAGCAGGTCGCCCAGCCAGCGCTCCAGCCGGTTCTTCTGGTGCATCAGCTCGTGCGCGTAGACGATGCCGATGGTGCCGTTCATGATCCCGACCCCGAAGAAGACGGCGAATTTCTCCCAGCCGGCCAGGTGCGCGGCCCCCGGAACCCATGCCACCAGCGCGAGCGCGGTCAGGGCCTGCACCGGGAACCATGCCATCACGATCGCCCGGTACCAGTAGAGATCGGCCTCCGGCGTGTCGGTGTCGGGGTTCTCCTCGTTCAGACCCAGCAGCGCGTCGAGCAGCGAGAACAGCGCCCAGGTGTAAAGCGGCGGCAGCAGCAGCCAGACTCCGCCCTGCAGCGCCGCCACCACGATGACCGGCACGACGGTGAAGGACAGCGCGAAGGGCAATGCCCGCCGCAGGCTGGAAAACTCGGACGGGGCGTTCAGCGTCGTGGCGGACATGGTCGTTCCTCCGATGCGCGGGCTGCGCCTGAGTCTAGCCAAGCCCGGATGCGCCTTCAATTCGGACGCGGGGTCACGCGCCGGGCCACGGGGTCACCAGGTCGATCGCCTTGCGCATGAGGGTCGGCAGCGCCGTGGGGCGAAAGGCGTGGCGGTCGACGAACGCACCCCGCTCCGGCCGGGCATCGGCGGCCACATCCGCCAGCCGCAGCCCGAGCCGCAGGTGGAAATGGGTGAAGGTGTGGCGCACCTCCAGCCCGGGGTCGCGCCAGTCCGCCGCCAGCGGCGGCGCGTCCGGCGGCACGGCCTCGGTCCAGTCGGTCGTGGGCCAGCCGAGCATCCCGCCGAGCAGGCCGCTTTCCGGCCGGGTCTCCAGCAGGAAGGCCCCGTCGGTGCGGCGGGCGAGATAGACAAGACCCTGCCGCACCGGCTTGGCCTTCTTCGGGGACTTGCGGGGCAGGTCGGCCGCGATCCCCGCCGCCCGCGCGGCACAGGGGTCGCGCCATGGACAGATCCCGCAGGCGGGCGACTTCGGGGTGCAGATCGTGGCGCCGAGGTCCATCGCCGCCTGCGCATAGTCGCCGGGCCGCGCCTGCGGCGTCAGCGCATCGGCGGCGGCCACCAGCAGCGGTTTCGCGGCGGGCAGCGGCGTCTCGATGGCGTTGAGGCGGCTCATCACCCGCTCGACGTTGCCGTCCACCACGGTCTCCGGGCGGTCGAAGGCAATCGCGGCGATGGCGGCGGCAGTGTAGGGGCCGATCCCCGGCAAGGCGCGCAGGCCCTCGACCGTGTCGGGAAAGACGCCGCCGTGCTCGGCACTCACGACCCGCGCGCATTTCAGCAGGTTGCGGGCGCGGGCGTAGTAGCCGAGGCCGGCCCAGGCTGCCATGACCTCGGCATCCTCGGCGGCGGCGAGCGCCGCGACATCCGGCCAGCGCGCGGTGAACCGGGCGAAGTAGTCCTTCACCGCCGCGACCGTGGTCTGCTGCAGCATCACCTCGGACAGCCAGACCCGGTAGGGATCGGCGCGCCGCGCCGAGCCGGGCGGCACCCGCCACGGCAGCACGCGGGCGTGGCGGTCGTACCAGCCGAGCAGAAGCTCCGGCAGCGCGGTCTCCGCGGCGTCACGCATTCTTGAGTGTCCTTGTCCCGTGCCCACTGGCCCTTGCCCGCCCGTGACGTATGGTAGGAGACGTTCCAAGGAAAGCGACCCGACCCGATGTCCGCCCCCGATCAGCCCCGCGCCCGCGGCTTCCGCCAGACCGGCGCGCTGTTGCAGGCCCGTATCCGCAAGGCGGGCGAGAGCCGGGGCTTCGCGGTCTCGAAGCTGCTGACCCGCTGGGCCGAGGTCGCCGGCCCCGACATCGCCGCGCTCTGCCGTCCGGTCGAGGTCGGCTACGGGCGGCAGGGCCTCGGTGCGACGCTGACCGTGCTGACCACCGGCGCCGCCGCGCCGCTGGTGGAGATGCAGAAGGAGGCGCTGCGCCAGCGAGTCAACGCCTGCTACGGCTACAACGCCGTCGCCCGCGTGAAGATCACCCAGACCTCGGCGCATGGCTTCGCCGAGACCCAGACGGCCTACCAGGCCGAACCCGACACCCCTGCCCCCGCCGTGATCGAGACGGCGCGCGGTCTGGCTGCCGACATCGGCGACGACCGCCTGCGCGCCGCGCTTGAACGCATGGGGGCAAACATCCTATCCCGACCGGGACAGACCTGAGGAGTTTCCATGCTGCGTTCCGTTTCGCTCATCGCCGGTGTCGTCGTGCTCGCGCTCGGCGGCTGGTTCCTGACCCAGCGCGGCGGCACGGTGTCCGTGCCCGACCTCGCCCCGATCAGCGACCCGGAGGCGCAGGAGATCGACACCAGCCGCGTGGTGGAGATGGTGCTGGGCGACGAGAGCGCGCCGGTGACCGTGATCGAGTATGCCTCGTTCACCTGCCCGCACTGCGCCAACTTCCACACCAACGTGTTCCCGCAACTGAAGGCGGATTACATCGAGACCGGGAAGGTCAAGTTCATCTACCGCGAGGTCTACTTCGACCGCTTCGGCCTCTGGGCCGGGATGGTCGCGCGCTGCGCCGGACCGATGCGGTATTTCGGCGTGACCGAGATGCTGTTCGACCAGCAGGCCGACTGGGCCCGCGCGGGCGGCGGCGAGCCGGGCCAGATCGCGGCAGCGCTGAAGAAGATCGGGCTGGCGGCCGGTCTCGAAGCCGAGACCCTCGACGCCTGCATGCAGGACGCGGAGATGGCGCAGGCGATGGTCGCCGTCTACCAGCAGAACGCCGAGGCCGACAACGTGACCGCCACGCCGTCCTTCATCATCGACGGCGAGCCCTACTCGAACATGAGCTACGCCGACTTCCGCAAGGTGCTCGACGAGAAGCTCGGCGGCTGACGCGCCCGGCATGACCGCCCCGCTGACCGGCCTGAAGGTCGTCGAACTCGCCCGTATCCTGGCCGGCCCCTGGGCCGGTCAAACCCTGTCCGATCTCGGCGCCGACGTCATCAAGGTCGAAGCGCCCGAGGGCGATGACACCCGCCGCTGGGGTCCGCCCTTCATCGAGCGCGGCGAGGACCGCTCGGCGGCGTATTTCCACGCCTGCAACCGGGGCAAACGATCGGTCATCGTCGATTTCAGCACCGAGGCCGGACGCGCGGACCTGTTCGCGCTGCTCGAGGACGCGGATGTCCTGATCGAGAACTTCAAGGTTGGCGGGCTGAAGAAATACGGCCTCGATGCCGACAGCCTGCGGGCGCGGTTTCCCCGGCTGGTGATCTGCTCGATCACCGGGTTCGGGCAGGACGGGCCCTACGCGCACCGGGCGGGCTATGACTACATCATCCAGGGCATGTCCGGGATCATGTCGGTTACCGGCGCACCGGAGGGCCAGCCGCAGAAGATGGGCGTTGCCGTCACCGACATCCTGACCGGGGTCTACTCGGTGTCGGCGATCCTCGCGGCGCTGCGCCAGCGCGACCAGACCGGACAGGGCCAGCACATCGACATGAGCCTGCTCGACGTCGCCACGTCGATCATGGCGAACCAGGCGATGAACTACCTGACCACAGGCGAGGCGCCCCGGCGGATCGGCAACGCGCACCAGAACCTGACGCCCTACCAGGTCTTCGACTGCGCCGACGGCTGGATCATCATCGCCACCGGCAACGATGCGCAGTACCAGCGGCTGTGCGACGTGCTGGACCTCGGCGACATGAAGGACGACCCGGACTACCGGACCAACGCGGACCGCATCGCGCACCGCGATACGCTGACCCGGCGGCTGACGGAGCGGACCCTGACCTGGGCCAAGGCCGACCTTCTGGCCGCCTGCGAGGAACGGGGCATTCCCGCAGGACCGATCAACGACCTGGCCGAGGTCTTTGCCGACCCGCAGGTGCAGGCGCGCGGCATGGCGCTCGACCTCGACGGGGTGCCCTCGGTGCGCTCGCCCTTCCGGTTCTCGGACGCGGCGCTGAAGCTCGACCGGCCGTCGCCCGCCCTCGGCGCGGATACCGAGGCGGTGCTGGGTCCGCTCAGAGCGAAAGCGCGCTGAAGCCTGCGTCGAGCGGGCCGGGATCGTCCAGCGCCAGCCGGACCGGGAATGGCAGGACCTGCCAGCGTAACTGCGGCGGCAGACGCACCGCGTCCTTCTCGGTCGTCACCAGTTGTGCGCCGGTCAGCTTTGCCTCCGCCGTCAGCCGCTGCATGAGCTTCGGCGTCAGCGGCTGGTGATCCTCCAGCGCCTCGCCCCGCACCACCTCTGCCCCGACGGCGCGCAGGCTGGCAAAGAACTTCTCCGGATGCCCGATCCCGGCGAAGGCCAGCACCCGCATCCCGCGCCACGGCATCCCGGTCGGCAACGGGGCGAGTGCGCCCGTCAGGTGCGGCAGCGTGCCCAGCGCCGCGCCCCAGCGGGCCCGGAACGCGCCCTGCGCCGCCGGATCGCCGATCGACAGCACCATGTTGGCGCGCCGCAGGCCCATCGCGACAGGCTCGCGCAGCGGACCGGCGGGCAGGCAGCGCCCGTTGCCGAAGCCGGTGCGGGCATCGACCACGACCAGCGACAGCGCTTTTGCCAGGGAGGGGTCCTGGAACCCGTCGTCGAGCAGGATCACACCGGCCCCAGCGGCCACCGCCGCCCGCGCCCCGGCAACCCGGTCCTTCGCCACCCAGACCGGGCAGAACGCCGCGATCAGCAGCGGCTCGTCGCCGGTCTGGTCCGCGGTATGGGTCAGCGGATCGACCCGGACCGGACCGGTCAGGTCCCCGCCATAGCCGCGCGTGACCACGTGCACGGCCTGGCCGCGCGCGCTCAGGCGCTCGGCCAGCGCGATCACGGTCGGGGTCTTGCCGGTGCCCCCGGCGTTCAGGTTGCCGACGCAGATGACCGGCACGCCCGGATCGATACCGCCCCCCCGGGCCAGACGCCGGGCCGTGCCCATCGCGTAGAGCGCGCCCAGCGGCGACAGCAGACGGGCGCGCAGGCCGGGCCGGGCCGGGTCGCGGTCCCAAAAGCCCGGCGCGCGCATCACGCGCCCCGGTTGTCGAAAATCTCGAGCAGGGTCGTCACGGCGCACTCGGTCACCTCGGCGCCGCGCGACGAGACCTCCCACGCCGCCTTCGCCAGTTCTGCGGCCCGGTCGGGCGCGAGCAGCTCCTGGACGTTCCGGGCCAGATCCTCGGCCGTCGTGACCTCGATCGCTGCCTTCGCCTCGGCCAGCCGGGCATAGATGTCCGAGAAGTTGAACATGTAGGGCCCGTGGAGGATGGCCGACCCGAGCGCGGCAGGCTCGAACGGGTTGTGCCCGCCGATCCGGTCGCGCAGCGAGCCGCAGACGATCGACACCGGTGCCAGCCGGTACCACAGCCCCATCTCGCCCATCGAGTCGGCGAGATAGACGTCTGTGTCCTGATCCGGGTATTCGCCCTTCGAGCGGCGCGCCATCCGAAGACCCTGTGCCTCGATCAAAGCGGCGACATCGTCGAACCGCTCGGGATGGCGCGGCGCGAGGATCAGCATCAGCCGGTGCGTCCGGCGCAGCGCGAGCTTGTGCGCGGCCAGCACGATTTCATCCTCGCCGGCATGGGTCGAGGCCGCGAACCACGTGGGTCGCGTGCCGATGCAGGCAGCGATGCGGGCGCGCTCGGACTCGTCATGCGGCAGGACTTGCGCGCCTTCCTTCAGGAAGCCCGTCACCTCGATCCGGTCGCGCGGATAGCCGAGCAGGCGCAGGTGTCTTGCGCTGTCCTCATCCTGCGCCAGCGCGTGATCGAAGGCGCCGAGAACGGACCGGGCCATGCCCGGGAACCAGCGCCAGCGGTCATGGCTGGCATAGGACATCCGCGCGTTCAGCAACATCATCGGGATACCGGTGCGCGAGGTTTCGTGGACCAGCGCGGGCCACAGCTCGCTTTCGGTCCAGACGGCCATGTCCGGCTTCCAGTGATCGAGGAACTTGCGGATGTAGGGCCGCACATCCACCGGGACGTACTGGTGAAAGGCGTTCTTCGACATGCGCACGCCCATCAGCGCGGCCGAGGTGCGGGTGCCCGTGGTCACCATCACGTTGATGTCGGGACGGCGCTCGCCCACCCGGCGGATCAGTTCGAGGGTCGAGAGCGACTCGCCCACGCTGGCGGCGTGAAACCAGATCAGCGGGCCATCGGGCCTGGGCCGTCCGGCGATGCCGCGCCGCTCGCCCGGGCGCTCGGGGTCTTCCTTGCCGCGCGCGAGGCGCTTGGCGAGATAGCGCTCGACCAGCGGGGCCCAGCGTTCGGACAGGGCGAGATAGAGCGCGAGGCCCGGCGAGACGGAGGACTTCATGGCGCGCCTCAGCTCCGGGGACGGATCGCCGCGGACCGGCGGTCGGCAACAACGGGAGACGGGAGCAGGGCCATGCACAACCTTCCAGCGCGGCGGGGAGTTGCGCGCACCCTAGTCATCCGGCAGGGGCGGTCAAGCCAACCGGAAGCGCGGGTCAGTCGAGCTTGCGCGCCTCGTCCTCGATCATCACCGGAATGCCGTTGCGGATCGGGTAGGCCAGATGCGCCGCTCGGCTGACCAGTTCCTGCCGCTCGGGATCGTACTTGAGCGGCGCGCGGGTCAACGGGCACACCAGTGCCTCCAGCATGTGGCGGTCGATGCCCGGCCCTTCGGACGGCGGCGCGGCAGAGTCGCTCATTGCAGAATTTCGTCCGTCTGGCCGCCGCGCAGGGCGAACTCGATCAGGGTCACGAGGGTCTCGCGCCGGGTGGCCAGCGACGGGGCTTCGAGCAGGGCCTGCTTGTCGGACGGGTCGAACGGGCACAGCATCGAGAGCGAGTTGATCAGCAACTCGTCCTCGGCCTGTTCCAGACTTTCCCAGTCGGTCTGCAACTCGCGGGCGGCGAAGAACCGGGCGAGCAGCTTCAGGAACGCAGTGCGATCGAAGCCCTTGTCGGTCTCGGTCGGCCCCAGGTCGCGCGCGAAGCCGTCCCACGAGACATCCGCCTTCAGGTAGGGCGTGAAGCCGGAAATCTCGCGGGTGATGCGGTAGCGCGAGATGCCCGACAGCGTGATCATGTAGCGGCCGTCCTCGGTTTCCGAGAAGGCGGTCACGCGGCCCGCGCAGCCGATGGACTGCAGGCGGCGCTCACCGCCACCCGGCACCTCGCGGGTCTGGACCATGCCGATCAACCGGTGCGAGGTCTTCAGCGTGTCCTCGAACATCGCGAGGTAGCGCGGCTCGAACAGGTGCAGCGGCAACCGGGCGCGCGGCAGGAGCAGCGCCCCCGGCAGCGGGAAGACCGGGATGGTATCGGGGAGGTCGGCGGCGGAGAGCATGGACGGGGAGATAGCGCCGGGCCCGGATCAGGCAAAGATCATCGACGACAACTTCCGCCTGCCGGCCAGCACGATCGGGTCCTGCGGCTTCAGCGCGTCGAAGATGGTGAAGAGCTGCGTCTTCGCGGCACCGTCGTTCCACTCGCGGTCCCGGCGGAACAGGTCGAGGAGCATGTCCACCGCCTCCTGCACCTGCCCGGAGGCATGCAGCGCCAGCGCGAGGTCATAGCGGGCCTGAAGGTTCGACGGATCGGCCTCGACCGCGGCGCGCAGATCGGCCACCGGGCCCGCGCTGTCGGCCTGCCGCGCGAGGGCAAGCTGGGCGCGCGCCGCTTCGATCTCGGACGCGGTCTGCAGCTCCTTCGGAACGTTGTTCAGCAGGGCTTCGGCCTGGTCCAGTTCGCCGAGGGCGACATGGGCCCGGGCCAGACCGCCGTAGGCGGCCGCGTTCTGCGGATCCTCGGCGACGACCGCGGCGAACACCTGCGCGGCATCGGCCGCGACCCCTTCGGCCAGCATCGCCTCGGCGGCCTCCAGCGCTTCGGACAGCCCGCCATCGGCGCTCTGCCCGGCCAGCGCGGCCAGCTTCTCGACGAACTTCTTGATCTCGCTCTGCTGGATCGCGCCCTGGAACCCGTCGACCGGCTGGCCCTGCCAGAAGGCATAGACGGTCGGGATCGACTGGACGCGCAGTTGCCCGGCGTAACCCTGGTTCTCGTCGACGTTGATCTTGACCATCTTCACCGCGCCCTTCGCGGCGGTAACGGCAGCTTCGAGCGCCGGGCCGAGGGTCCGGCACGGTCCGCACCACGGCGCCCAGAAGTCGACGATGACGGGCGTCTCGCGGCTGGCCTCGACGACGTCGGCCATGAAGGTCGCGTCGGTGGTTTCCTTGATCAGGTCGCCGCCCGCGGCGGGGGCGGCAGTGGTCTCTCCGAAGCCGAGCATATGGTCGGTCCCCCAGGTTCTCTTGCGTTTCGCCGTATATGGCGCTTCGCCCGCGCGCTGCCAAGGGCGGGCGCGGGGGGATCAGGTCGCCATGCGCGGATCGTAGGTAAAAGGGGCCGCCTCGACCACGGTGACACGGGACCCGAAGTCGGGATGCTGCGGATTGAGCAGAAGGTTCCGGTCCGCCGGGACGACCTGTGAGGGCACCCACGCCCCGACGCCGGACATCGAGGTCAGCCAGTCGGTTCCGGCTCTGCGGGTTTGGGCGAGGTCGTACGGGTCCGTCACCGAAAGTTCGGTCAAGCCCGCCGCGACGACATCGAGGGTCACCAGCACGAGGGGCGGAAACTTGTCTGCCCGCCGCATGGCCGGCGGGAGGTGAACGAAGGTCTCCAGCACAGCAAGGGACGCGCTTGAGGCGCAGTAGACCATTGGCGTTCCTGCGGCGTTCCAGCGTCCGGGAGATTTCTTCGCGCCCTCGCCGTCGAGACCAGGGGCATACTGCGCCTTGACCAGTCGAAACGCGCGGACGCGTTCAGCCATGGATTCCATGTTCAAGCCGGGTCAGGACGTCCTCGACCTCGCGGGCCCCGATATCCATCCGGGCCATTTCGATCGGACACTCGCCCCCTAGGGCGGGATTGGGCGTTCTCAGCCACTCATCCGCAAGCCCGGTGTCCTCGAACAACCGCACGGCGTGGGCCCTGACCCTGAGCAAGCGGATGATGCCGTCGACCTCTTCGGTCTTGAGGACATCGTCATGTTGGGTGCGCCGCTCGAGGGTTCGTGGCGAAATGATCATGGTTACGTCCTCCTTCGTCAGGACGGACGACTTGATGAGCGACTTGATGACGGAGGCCGAGATACCGTTCTTCACCTCGGCATAAGTCATCGGAAGTATGCCCAGTCCCGCGTCGGGTGCCGCCGCACGCTGCAGCAAATCGGCCATGAGATCATCCTTCCCGCAGTCGCGGAGCCAACGGACGCATATGCCCGGCGTCCGCCATTTGCCGAAGCCCACCGTGCAAAATGGCGGTCACTCTGGCGGAAGTCAAGTTTTACAGGTCGAAGCTCGCAAACACCGGGGCGTGGTCGCTGGGTTGCTCCCAGCCCCGCGCGGCGCGCAGGATGCGGCTGCCGTGAGCGGCGCCGGAGATGTCCGGCGTGGCCCAGACATGGTCGAGGCGGCGGCCCTTGTCGGCCGCGTCCCAGTCCCGCGCGCGGTAGGACCACCACGAGTAGAGCCGCCCGTCGGGAATGTCGGCGCGGGTGACGTCGGTCCAGCGTCCGGCCTCCTGCACCTCGGCCAGCGCGTCGACCTCGACCGGGGTATGGCTGACGACCTTCAGCAGCGCCTTGTGGTCCCAGACATCATCCTCGCGCGGGGCGATGTTCAGATCGCCCACGAGGATGGACTTCTCCGGGGCCTCGGCCCCGAACCAGTCGCGCATCTCGGAAAGGAAATCGAGCTTGTGGCCGAACTTGTCGTTCACCTCGCGGTCGGGCACGTCGCCCCCGGCGGGGACGTAGAAGTTGTGAACGGTGACGCCGTTCTCCAGCCGTCCGGCCACGTGGCGGGCATCACCCTTGCCAACGAAGTCGCGGTGCCCGGCATCCTCCATCGGCAGCTTCGACAGGATCGCGACGCCGTTATAGCCCTTCTGGCCACGGGCCACGATGTGGCGGTAGCCGATCTCCTTGAAGGTATGCAGCGGGATCTTCTCGACCGGCGACTTGCACTCCTGCAGGCACAGGACGTCCGGACGCTCCTCGCGCAGCAGTTTCGCCACGAGGCCCGCGCGCAGGCGCACCGAGTTGATGTTCCAGGTGGCGACGGTGAAGGACATGGCGGCTCCGGTGCTGGGGTCGGCGCGACCCTAGGCGGGGGCGGCGCGGGCCTCAAGCCGTTCCGTCCCGGTCAGAGCGTGTCGAGGATCGCCTCCGCCGCCGCGCGCCCGGTCAGCAACGCGCCATGCGCCGTGCCGCGCCAGCGGGCGGTGCAATGCTCGCCCGCGAGATAGACCCGGCCATCGTCGCTTTCTGTCAGCGCGTCCGGATCATCGAGCCGGGCACCGAGCGCCGGGAAGGAATACGCGCCAAGGCTCAGCGGATCGGTCGACCAGCGCGAGGCCACGGCCCCCACAGGGTCGGGCAGGCTAGGTCCGAAGGCCGCGCGCAGCACCTCCAGCGCGTCGGCGACCAGCGCGGCCTCCGGCAGCCGGTCCAGTCGTTGCGCGGCCTCGGCGGTGGCGACCATCGTCAGGACCGGCTCCCCGGTCCAGGTGGCATGGTTCAGCGCCAGCGGCCAGCGGCCCGGCTCGGCGTCCATCATCCCGAGGTATTGCACGTCCTCCGGCCAGGCGATCCCGGGAAAGCGCAGGGACAGCTTGGTGACGGCGCCCATCACCAGCCGATCCAGCGCGGCGCGCTGGCGGGACGACAGCGGCGGGTCGAGGACCGGCGTGCCCCGTTGAAGGACCCCCAGCGGCACCGCGAGCACCGCGAACCGGGCGGTCAGCGGTCCCCCGGGCGTCATCGCGGTTACCCCGTCCGCGCGCCGGGTCAGCGCGGTCACGGGCGTCGCGAGGCGGATATCGAGCCCCTCCGCCAGCGGGCCGAGCAGCCGGTCATAACCGCCGGGCAGCACCACGTCGGCGCCCTCGAACGCCTCGTCCTCGTCATGGTGCCGCGCCTCGATCCGGGCAGGCGGCGCGCCGAGGTCGAAGGCCGTGAAGGCCGCCCGCATCCAGTCGGTCACCGGGTCGACCCCCGGCAGGGCGGCGTCCAGCGCCTCGGCCAGCGAGACGCCCGGTGCGGCCTCCCCGGCCGCGTCCAGCGCCGCCGAATGGCGGTCCCACGCCGCCCAGATCGCATCTTCGGGCACCGGGCGTCCGTCAGCCCGGCGCAGGTCAAGCGAGTCGTCATCGGTCACGAAGGTTTCGGCCCCGACCGTCCGCGCCAGCGCGCTCAAGGGATTGCCGCGCGGCCCGTGGATCCAGCCCGCGCCGCGCTCGATCGGCACGCCGAGGCTGCGGTCCGTGGCGATCCGCCCGCCGATCCGGTCGCGCACTTCCAGCACCGTCACCCGCAGCCCGGCATCCGCCAGCCGCCGGGCGGCCCCAAGCCCCGCGATCCCGGCCCCGATCACCAGCACGTCGGGCGCGGGCTGGGCGCGGGCGAGGGGGACACGCAACAGGACCGGCGCGGCGAGCGCACCGAGAATCAGGGGACGTCGTTTCATCGGAAGACACCACGGCGGGGAGTTTCGTCGAACTCTGCCCCTTGCGGGCCCGCACGGGAAGCCCGACCTTGGCGGGAACGTGCAGGAGGACCGAGTGTCAGGACATGCCATCGCAGACATTCTCGACCGGCTCGAAGAGCTGGCCGGGCGGGAGAAGGCGTCGCTGGGCGAGATCATGGCCGCCACCGGCGGTCAGTCGGTGGCAGCCGCGCTGGTCGCGCCCGCGCTGATCGTCGTCTCGCCGCTGTCGGGCATCCCGCTGCTGCCCACGGTCTGCGGCCTGCTCATCGCGTTGATCGGGCTGCAACTGGTGGTCGGGCGGCCCGGCCTGTGGCTGCCGGGACCGCTGATGCGGCGGCAGGTGCGCGGCGAACGGCTGGGCCGGGCGGTCGTCTGGCTCGACCGGCTGGGCAACTGGCTGGACCGGCATGCCCGGCACCGGTTCACGGCGCTGACCGTGCCGCCGCTGGCACTGGTTCCGCAGGTCGGCGCGATCCTGTCCGGCCTGTCCATGCCGTTCCTGGAACTGGTCCCGTTCTCCAGCTCGATCCTCGGACTGGCGGTCGTGTTCTTCGCGGCGGGGCTGGTGGTGCGCGACGGTCTCTTCGTGGTGGCCGGGCTGGCGATGATGGGCCTCGCCTCGCTGATTCCCACCGTCCTGATCGACCTTGTCAGCGGGTCCTGACCGGGCGTCTCCCAAAAGAAAAGACCCGGCGTGAAGCCGGGCCAGTCCAACAGGGAGGTCCGTGTCATGACCCCGACACGGGAGGGATTCATGCTCAGGCGACGAGGCGATACCCGCCACTTTCGGTTACCAGAATACGCGCGTTTGCCGGATCCGGTTCGATTTTCTGTCGCAGCCGGTAAATATGAGTCTCGAGTGTGTGCGTTGTGACACCGGCGTTGTAGCCCCAGACCTCGTGCAGGAGCACGTCGCGCGGCACCACGCCATCAGTCTTGCGGTACAAGAACTTGAGAATGTTCGTTTCTTTCTCGGTCAGGCGGATCTTCTTCTCGTCCTCTGTGATCAGCATCTTCATCGAGGGCCGGAAGGTGTAGGGGCCGACCTGGAACACCGCGTCCTCGGACTGCTCATGCTGGCGCAGCTGCGCCCGGATCCGTGCCAGGAGCACCGGGAACTTGAAGGGCTTGGTGACGTAATCGTTCGCGCCCGCATCGAGGCCGAGAATCGTGTCGGCGTCCGAGTCGTGCCCGGTCAGCATCAGGATGGGACACTTTACCCCCTGCTTGCGCATCACCCGGCACAGTTCGCGGCCGTCGGTGTCGGGCAGGCCGACGTCGAGGATGACGAGATCGTAGAGACCTTCCTTGGCCCGGGCGAGCGCGGCACTGCCCGACCCCGCCTCGAACACGTCGAAGTCCTCGGTCATCACGAGCTGCTCGCTGAGCGCCTCGCGCAGGTCGTCGTCGTCGTCCACGAGCAGAATCTTGCGCAGCTGGGCCATGTGTGCCTCCGTCTCAGTCACGTTCCGGAGATGTTGTGCCCGGGACGGAAGGGCAAGTGATCGGAAAAATACCTCACGCGCCTGTGTCGCAGGCACGCGTTTTGTTTCAATTCCGGGCCCTTGGCCCTATGTAGCGGAAAAGATCAGGCCGGACGGGCGGATGAGCGACCTTTCACCAGATGCAGCCGAACTCCTCGCCCGGGCGCGGAGCGACCTGCGCATGGGCCTGCCGGTCGTTCTGGCCGGCGAGGGGCGCCGGATCATGGCGCTGGCCGCCGAGACGGTGCAGCCGACCCGGTTTGCCGCGCTCCAGGCGCTGGGAGGCGGGTTGACGCTGGCGATCACCGCGCGCCGCGCCGAAACCCTGAAGGCCCGCGCCTATGACGGCGACCTCGCACGGATCGCCGTGCCCGACGATGCCGCACCCGGCTGGGTGAGGGCCGTGGCGGACCCGGGCAGTGACCTGTCCACCCCCATGAAAGGGCCGTTCCGGTGTCGGCGCGACGGCGCGGCGGACCTCGAACGCGCGGCGGTGCAGATCGCCAAGGACGCGCGGCTTCTGCCGGCGGTGCTGACCCGGGACATGCCCTTCGGACTGTCCATCGCCGGGCTGACGACGCTGGACCTCGTGGACCTGACCCGGCTGCTGGGTCACGGCGCGCCGCTGCGCCCGGTGGTGTCGGCGCGGGCGCCCCTCGCCGCGTCCGAGGCGGGCCGGGTGCATGTCTTCCGCCCCGACGACGGCGGCGAAGAGCATTATGCGGTCGAGATCGGCGATCCGCCGCGCGACCAACCGGTTCTGGCCCGCCTGCACTCGGCCTGCTTCACCGGCGACCTGCTCGGCAGCCTGAAGTGCGACTGCGGCCCGCAGTTGCGCGGCGCGCTGGCGCAGATGGGGGCGGAGGGCGCGGGCGTGCTGCTCTACCTCAACCAGGAAGGGCGCGGAATCGGTCTCGCCAACAAGATGCGGGCTTACGCCTTGCAGGATCAGGGCTTCGACACGGTCGAAGCGAACCACCGACTGGGATTCGAGGATGACGAGCGGGATTTCCGCCTCGGCTCGGACATTCTCAAGCGGATGGGATTCAGCGCCGTCCGGCTGATGACCAACAATCCGGCAAAGCTGGCGATGATGCAGGCGCAAGGCGTTGCGGTGGTCGAGCGGGTGCCGCTGATCCTTGGCGAGACGCCGCAGAACGCCGCATATCTGGCAACCAAGGCAAAGAAGTCGGGACATCTCCTGTGATCCACGCGCATCCGCTCGACCTGGTCGTGACGCCGACCGGTCTGCGTTTCATGGGGCGTCGTTTCCCCTGCACGATCGGGCGCGGCGGCATCGTCCGCCGCAAGCGCGAGGGAGACGGGGCCACCCCCGCGGGGATACACCGGCTGATCGGGATGCTCTACCGGCCCGACCGGATGGCACGCCCGGCCCGCTGGGCGATTCCGATCCGGCCGCGCGACCTGTGGTCCGACGATCCGCGCGACCCGGACTACAACCTGACGGTCACCGCGCCGCACGGCTATTCCGCCGAGCGGCTGCGGCGGGCGGACCGGCTCTACGACCTGGTGATCCTGACCGGCTACAACTGGCCCTCGGCGGAAAAGGGCGCCGGGTCGGCGATCTTCCTGCACCGCTGGCGGGCGCCGGGGGTGCCGACAGCGGGATGCATAGGCCTCAACCCGCGCGACCTCACCTGGATCGCGCCGCGCCTGACCTACCGGACGCGGCTGATCGTGCCTCAGCCGTAGTCGCGTTCACCGAAGATCGCGCTGCCGACCCGGACGTGGGTCGCGCCCTGGGCAATCGCGCTCTCGAAATCGGCGGACATCCCCATCGACAGCCCGGCGAGTCCGTTGCGCGCCGCCAGCTTCGCAAGCAGGGCGAAGTGGAGACTGGGCTCCTCGTCGACGGGCGGAATGCACATCAGGCCCAGCACCGGCAGGTCGAGCGCGCGGCAGGTGTCGACGAAGGCGTCGGTTTCCTCGGGAAGGATCCCGGCCTTTTGCGGCTCCTTCCCGGTGTTCACCTGCAGGAAAAGGTTCGGCGAGGTACCTCGCTCCTGCGCGAGATCGGCCAGCTTGCGGGCCAGCTTCTCCCGGTCCACCGAATGGATCACGTCGAACAGCTCGACCGCGGCGCGGGCCTTGTTGGTCTGGAGCGGGCCCAGAAGGTGAAGCTCGGTGCCGGGAAAGCGGGCGCGGAATTCAGGCCATTTGCCCTGCGCCTCCTGCACCTTGTTCTCGCCGAAGACGCGGTGCCCGGCTTCCAGCACGGCCTCGACCCGGTCGAGCGGCTGGACCTTCGACACGGCGATCAGCGTGACCGACCCTTCGGGACGACCACAGCGGGTTTCTTCGGCACGGACGCGGGCGGTGATGTCGGACACGCTCATGGCATCGCTCTGCCAGAGACCCCCGGAAATGAAAAGAGCGGGCACAAGGCCCGCTCTTCCCGATCTGATCCCGTGAGGGATTAGAAGGTCAGGTTGATGCCGAAGTCGGCAACGGTGTTCGAGTCGACCGAGCCAACACCGCCGGCGAGCACTGCGCCGCCGCCGAGGTTGTACTCAGCGCCGATGCCGTAGTCGGCGTCGTCGCCGGCTGCATCGGTGTCGCCGTAGGCGACGATGATCTTGGTCGCGCCCATGGTGTAGGTGAAGTCAACGCCGTAGCCGTTGGCGAGGGTTCCGGTGCCATCGGTGTAGAAGCCACCAACCGAAATATCCCCGAAGGTGCTGTTCACGTCCAGCGTGGCTGCAGAGTCACCGGTCGAGTTGTCGCGGGCGTAACCGATTGCTGCGTCGAAATCACCGAAATCGTACTTAAGCATCGCCGAGTAATCGTTCGACACGGTGTGCATTGCGGCAGCAAGAGTGAACGCGTCAAACGTCACAGTGTAGTGAACGTTTGCCGTGGTGTTCGCATTCTTAATCGATTCAGCATCGTCGTCGACACCAACGCCGTCAAAGCCGACATCGGCGATGCCAAAACCGTCAGTTGCCGGGTCAACGGAACCAACCGTCAGAGTGCCGAACTCCGACGAGATAAACACTTCCGGGTCGGTGATGCCCTGAGCGGCGGTCTCGTTACCGCTTGCCGCAGTGATCTGCTGGTCGATATCGACCGACGCACCGAAGGTCAGCCCACCGTCAGTGGTACCCGAGCCTTTGATGTCGAAGTCGATTTCGTAGTGCAGTGCGGTATTGTTGCCGCTCGGCAGACCAGCCGAGCTGTACTTCACGCCCATGTTGGCGGAGCCGCCGAGGGTAACGTCAGCAGCGGCGAAGCCGGCCGAGGCCACCAGAGCGGTCGAAGCGATGAGAAGCTTTTTCATCGATTTTCCCTCGTGTGTGTCACGTGTGTTTCAAGGTGCACCCCAGCACGTGGACCGGCTGGGAATGCCCTTGTGTCATGCTTTCGCCCCTTGAATGCAAGCCGACCCCGGGGGCGTGCAGTCCGAGGGGGTCGTGTTGGTGCAAACATGACACAGTGATCCACAGCGCCCCGCAGCAACGCCGTTATAGAGGTACGGGAAAACGCTTGTTCCGAGGGGTCCCCTCGGGTAGGACACGGAAAAACAGGCAGTTGCCCGAGGCGACCTCATGAGCACCAGACTCCTTCGAATCCCGGTCCTGATCGGCCTCGTCCTGACGCTGACCGCCTGCGGCAGTGGCATGCTGCGCCCCGCAGGCGTGAGAACGCAGGAAGACGAGCAGCGCCTCGCACGTATCGGTCAGGAGCAGCCGCAGCGCGAGACGATCTGGGACCTGTTCAACCCGACCGACAACCCGAACACCACCGTCGAGGTCAACAAGTACCTCTGGGTAGCGGCGCAGGACATTCTCGACTTCATGCCGATCGAGGCGGTCGACCCGTTCACCGGCGTCATCGTCTACGGCTACGGCACCCCGCCCGGCGGCGGCACGGCCTACCGGGCGACCGTCTACGTGCAGGACCCGGCGCTGGAAGCCCGGTCGATCCGCGTCGCGCTGGCGAATCGCGGCGGCCCGGTTCCGCGGGCCACCGCGCGCGCGATCGAGGACGCGATCCTGACCCGCGCGCGGCAGCTTCGCATCCAGGACCGCGGCCTCTGAGGTCCGTCCGGCGGCGCGGTCTGGACCTGACCGCCGCCCCCAGCTAAACCCGCGCCGGGCCAGTCGGTCCGGCGTTTTTCTTTGCTGAGCGAGAGGTCGCGCATGTCCCGCTACGAGCCCCAGGCGGTCGAAAAGAAATGGCAGGAGGCGTGGCAGAACGCCGGGACCTTCACCGCCGTCGCGGACCCCGCCAAACCGAAATACTACGTGCTGGAGATGTTCCCGTACCCGTCGGGCCGAATCCACATCGGCCATGTCCGGAACTACACGATGGGGGACGTGGTCGCGCGCTACAAGCGGTCGGCCGGTCACGCGGTCCTGCACCCGATGGGCTGGGACGCCTTCGGGATGCCCGCCGAGAACGCTGCGATGGAGCAGGGCGGACACCCGAAGGACTGGACCTACGGCAACATCGCGGTGATGCGCGACCAGATGAAACCGCTGGGCCTGTCGATCGACTGGAGCCGCGAGTTCGCCACCTGCGACCCGGAATACTATGGCCAGCAGCAGGCGCTGTTCCTCGACATGCTCGACAAGGGCCTCGTCTACCGCAAGAACGCGGTGGTGAACTGGGACCCGGTCGACATGACCGTGCTCGCGAACGAACAGGTGATCGACGGCAAGGGCTGGCGCTCGGGCGCCGAGGTCGAGCGCCGCGAGCTGACCCAGTGGTTCTTCAAGATCTCGGACATGGCGGGCGACCTGCTCGACGCGCTCGACGGGCTCGACGACTGGCCGGCCAAGGTCAAGCTGATGCAGGCGAACTGGATCGGGCGCTCGCGCGGGCTGCAATTCGCGTGGGAATTGACCGCACCGGTTCACGGCCACGACCAGATCGAGGTCTATACCACCCGCCCCGACACGCTGATGGGGGCCTCGTTCCTCGGGATTTCGCCGGATCATCCGCTGACCCGCGCACTGGAAGCCGACAATCCCGATCTCGCCGCCGCAGTCGCGCAGATGCGCAAGGGCGGCACCACCGAGGAAGCACTGGAGAAGGCCGAGAAGCTGGGCTTCGACACCGGTCTGAAGGTGCGGCACCCGCTGAACCCGGACTGGGAGCTCCCGGTCTGGGTCGCGAACTTCATCCTGATGGACTACGGCACCGGCGCGATCTTCGCCTGCCCGGCCCATGACCAGCGCGACCTCGATTTCTGCCGCAAGTACGACCTGCCGGTGACCGACACCTTCGTGGCGCTCGACGATCCGCAGCCGGTGGGCAAGACCGCCTTCGTGCCGCCGAAGACCGAGAAGGTGAAGTGGCTGAACCATTTCGCCGGGCTCGACGTGGCCACAGGCGAAGAGGCGATCGACGCCACCATCGACCACATGGAGCGTCTGGGCCTCGGCACCGGGGTCACCAAGTACCGCCTGCGCGACTGGGGTCTCAGCCGCCAGCGCTACTGGGGCTGCCCGATTCCCGTTGTGCACTGCGCCGACTGCGGCGTGGTGCCGGAGAAGAAAGAGAATCTCCCGATCGAGTTGCCCGACGACGTCAGCTTCGACGTGCCCGGCAACCCGCTCGACCGTCACCCGACCTGGCGCGACTGCGCCTGCCCGTCCTGCGGCAAGCCCGCGAAACGCGAAACCGACACGATGGACACCTTCGTCGATTCGTCGTGGTACTTCGCGCGCTTCACCGCGCCGCGCGCCACCACGCCGACCGATCCGGAGGAAGTGCGCTACTGGATGAACGTCGACCAGTACATCGGCGGCATCGAGCACGCGATTCTCCACCTGCTCTATTCGCGCTTCTTCGCCCGGGCGATGCACCTGACCGGCCACCTGCCGGAAACCGCGACCGAGCCGTTCAATGCCCTGTTCACCCAGGGCATGGTTACCCACGCGATCTTCCAGACCGATGAACAAAGGCTACCCCCCGTCTTTGGCAAAGGTGAAGACGCGGACGTGGCACTTGCAGCTCAGGTCCAGAAAGTACGGCGGTTCTACTTCCCTGAAGAAGTCATCGTGTTCGCTGATCAGGGAGTGCAGAAGGCTGTTCACAGAAGCAGCTATCTTGCGGCGGGGTTAAGTGAAACGGACTCGGAAAACCTAGCAAAGTTCTGGGCAAGTGATCGCGAGAACCCGATAAAAATCATCCCCTCGGCCAAGATGTCGAAGTCGAAGAAGAACGTGGTCGACCCGGTGCGGATCATCCGCGACTTCGGGGCAGATACCGCGCGCTGGTTCGTGCTGTCCGATTCGCCGCCCGACCGGGACGTCGAATGGACCGAGGCCGGGGCCGAAGCCGCCAACAAGCACCTTAACCGGGTCTGGCGACTGGCCGGCGATATCGCCGCGCTGGAGGGCGGGCCGACCGAGGCCGACGCGACGCTCCTGCGCGAGATGCACAAGACGATCTTCGACGTCACCGGCGGCATCGACTCGTTCGGTTTCAACGCCGCCATCGCCAAGCTCTACGCCTTCACCACCACGCTGGCAAAATCGGCCGCCGGGGCGGACGCGAAGCGCTCCGCCATGCGGACCCTCGCGCAGCTCATGTCGCCGATGACGCCGCACCTCGCCGAGGAAATCTGGCAGATGCTCGGCGGCGAAGGCCTGATCGCCGACGCGCCCTGGCCGGTCGCTGACCCCGCGATGCTGGTGGAGGACACCGTGACCCTGCCGATCCAGGTCAACGGCAAGCGCCGCACCGAGATCACCGTGCCGAAGGACATGCCGAAGGAAGAGGTTGAAAAGCTGGTGCTGGCCGAGGAAGCTGTCGCCAAGGCGCTGGCCGGTGGCCAGCCGAAGAAGCTGATCGTGGTACCGGGACGCATCGTCAATGTCGTCATCTGATCGTCGCACCGTCCTGGGCCTGCTGGGCACTCTTCCGCTGCTGGCGGCCTGCGGGTTCTCGCCCGTGCATGCGCCGGGCACGGCCGCCCGCAGCCTGCGCGGCGGTGTGCTGGTCGACGAACCGGCGACGCGGGCCGAGTTCGACCTCGTCCGCGCGGTCGAGGACCGGCTCGGCCGGGCCGACCAGCCGCTGTACGGCCTTCGGGTCGTGCAGAACGTCAGCACCGACGCGCTGGCGGTGCAGGGCTCGGCGGCGGTGACGCGCTACAACCTCGTGGGCCGGGCCGACTACGTGCTGACCCGGCTCTCGACCGGCGAGGCCGTCGCGGCAGGTTCGGTGAACACCTTCACCTCGTATTCCGCGACCGCGTCCACGGTCGCCACGGCCTCGGCCGAGCGGGATGCCCGGCGGCGGCTGTCGATCGCGCTGGCCGACCTGATCGTGACCGACATCCTGCTGACCCTGCCCGAGACCGACACCGTCCCCGGCACATGAAGCTCTCGGGCCGGGACCTGACCCGATTCATCGCCCGGCCCGAGCCGGACCGCGCGGGCCTGCTGCTCTATGGCGACGACGCGATGCGGGTGGCGCTGAAGCGGCAGGACCTGCTCAAGGCGCTGGTCGGCCCCAAGGCCGACGAGGAGATGCGCCTGACCCGGATGGGCGCGGGGGACCTTCGGAAGTCCGCCGCCCCGGTGATCGACGCGCTCAAGGCGCGCGGCTTCTTCCCCGGTCCCTGCGCCGTCTTCGTCGAGGAGGCAGGCGATGCTGCGGCCGAGGCGCTGACGCTGGCGCTGACCGACTGGCGGCCAGGCGACGCGACCCTCGTCGTGACGGCGGGCGCGCTCGGCAAGACCTCGAAACTGCGCAAGGCGTTCGAGAGCCATCCCAATGCCTATGCCGCCGCGATCTACGACGACCCGCCCGACCGTGCCGAGATCGAGGAGAGCCTGCGCAAGGGTGGCCTCGCCCAGATCCCGCGCGAGGCGATGGACGACCTGACGGCGCTCGCGACCCAGCTCGACCCCGGCGACTTCCGCCAACTGGTCGAGAAGATCGGCCTCTACAAGCTGAACGACCCCGCGCCGCTGACCTCGTCCGAGATCGCGGCGCTTGCCCCGGCCTCGACCGAAGCGGCGGTGGACGACATGATCCATGCCGTCGCCGAGGCGCGGGCCGATGCCATTGCCCCGGTCATGGCCCGGCTGGCCGCACAGGGCGTTGGCGCGGTGACCCTGTGCATCGCCGCGACCCGGCATTTCCGCCAGCTCTACACCGCCGCCAGCGATCCGCGCGGCATCCAGCAGGGCATCGCCAACCAGCGCCCGCCGGTGTTCTGGAAGGCGCGCGACCGGATGGCCCGGCAGGCCCAGGCCTGGGGCGCCGAGCGGCTGGCGACCGCGCTGGGGATGCTGACCGAGACCGATCTGACCTTGCGTTCCGCCGCCCGCGCGCCAGAGATGGCGCTGATGGAACGGACGCTGGTGCGTCTGGCGATGATGCCCCGCAGCCGGGGCTGAGGGAGGTCGGCATGGGCTATCAGGTGATCGGGTCGGTCCGCAGCCGCGCGCTGCGCGTGTTGTGGATGCTGGAGGAAATCGGCGAGCCCTACGAGCACGTCAAGGCCGGTCCCCGCAGCCCGGAAGCGCTGGCGCTGAACCCGTCGGGCAAGATCCCCGTCCTGGTTGCCGACGGCGTGGCGATTACGGATTCGACCGCGATCCTGACCTATCTCGCGGACAAGCACGGCAAGCTGACCTTCCCCGCGGGCACCCTCGACCGCGCCCGGCAGGACGGGCTGACCCACCTCGCGCTCGACGAGATGGACGCGGTGCTCTGGACCGCGGCACGCCACAGCTTCGTTCTGCCCGAAGAGCACCGGATGCCCGAGATCAAGGGCCCCCTGCGCTGGGAGTTCGCGCGCACCTGCACCCGGCTGGCCGAGCGGCTGGGCGACGCGCCCTTCCTGATGGGCGAAACGATGACGATCGCCGACATCGTCACCGCGCACTGCCTGAGCTGGGCGATCAACGCCCATTTCCCGGTCGAGGCGCAGGGCCTCGTCGATTACGTCGACCGGATGAAGGCGCGTCCCGCGTTTCAGCGCGCGGTCGCGTCCGCGTAGCGCGCCGCCGCGTCGCCCGCCCAGCGTCCCGTCGCGAAACAGGCGGTCAGCAGGTAGCCGCCCGTCGGCGCGTCCCAGTCCAGCATCTCGCCCGCGGCGAACACGCCCGGGCGGTCGGTCAGCATCAGGTCGGGCGTGAGCCGGGCGCGCGGCAGGCCGCCCGCGGTCGAAATCGCCTCGTCCATCGGGCGCGGGCCGTCATGGGCCAGCGGCACCGCCTTCAGCAGCGCGGCAAGCGCGGCGGCCTCGGCGGGAAGCGGGCGCAGCATCTCCAGCGCCAGCGCCCGCCGCACCCCGTCGAGGCGCAGCGTCTTGCGCAGCTGCTCGCCCAGCGAGGCCTTGCCGCGCGGCCGGGCCAGCCGCTGCACCAGCGCGGCGGTGTCGAGATCGGGGAACAGGTCCAGCAGCAGCGGCGCGCCGTCGCGGACCGCAGGGATCACGCTGTAGATGCCGCTGCCTTCCAGCCCGTGGCGCGACACGACGAACTCGCCCCGCGTGGTGATCGCGCCCGCCGACAGCGCCGCACCCTTCACCGGGGCCCCGAACAGCGGGTTCATGTGCGGGGACCACGCCACGCGCAGCCCGACATTCGACGGCCGGAACGGCGTCAGCGGTCCGCCCAGCCATCCGGCCCATGCCCCGTCCGAGCCGAGGCGCGCCCAGCTTGCCCCGCCCAGCGCCAGCACCGTGACGCGCGGCGCAACGTCCTGCGGGCCTTCAGGCGTGTCGAACCGGGCCGTGGTGCCGTCCAGCCCGGTCAGCCGCCAGCGGGTCACCAGCCGCACTCCCTGCCCCGCCAGCCGCGCCAGCCACGCCCGCAGCAGCGGCGAGGCCTTCATCGCCTCGGGAAACACCCGGCCCGAGGTGCCGGTGAACACCGGCTGCCCGAGGTCGCGCGCCCAGTCCTGCACCGCCTGCGGTCCGAAAGCCGTCAGCATCGGCGCCAGCCAGTCGGCCCCCTCGGGGTACGCGGCGACGAAATCCGGCAGCGGCTCGGCCTTGGTCAGGTTCAGCCCGGACTTCCCGGCCATCAGGAACTTGCGCCCGGCACTGGGCTTCGCTTCGGCCACCAGCACCGACAGGCCCGCTGCCGCCAGCCGCTCGGCGGCCATCAGCCCGGCGGGCCCGGCCCCCACCACCAGCGCCTGCGGTTGCATCTCGGTCATCGCAGCCCCTTGCCCTGTGCGCCCGTCGCGTCACCCTTAGCGCGGACCATGACCGAGAACGACCCGATCTGCCCGCTGTGCCTGCGCCCGATCCCGGAGGGCGTGCCGCAGAGCCTGCATCACCTGATCCCGAAACTGCGCGGGGGCAAGGGCGGGCCGACCGTGCTGATGCATCACATCTGCCACAAGGAGGTTCACGCCACGCTGTCCGAGGCGGATCTGGCCCGCACCTGGAACACGCCCGAGGCGCTGCGCGCGCACCCCCGGCTGGCGAAGTTCGCAGCCTAGGTGGCGAGACGGCCCCCCGGTTTCGAGTCGAAAGTCCCGGGGCGGCGCGGGGGACGGCGGTAGGTTGAAAAGGTCAGGTAGCCTGACCCGATGTTTCGCGCGCGAAACAATGCGTCAGGCGTTCTGACTTTAAAATCAACGGGTTGTTAACCCTTTCCCGTTGCCCCGCACAACGCCTTGATCGCGCCCAGCAGCTCCGGGCTGGCCGCCTCGGCCTCGGCCGCCAGCGCATCCAGCTCCGGCCCCAGTGCCTCGGCGTCCGGCACCAGCCGGTCGAAAAGACCCCAGCTCAGCGCGGTCTCGGCGTCGATCCGCGCGCCGCCTAGCAGGATCAGCTTGGCCCGGCTCAGCCCCGCCAGCGCCGCGAGGCGCGCGGGGTCCGACGGCTGCGGCAGGAAGCCGTTCTTCACAACCGGGTAGAACACCTTGGCCGAGGCCACCGCGACCCGCAGGTCGCAGGCCAGCATCATGCCCAGCGCCCCGCCCGCGCAGGTGCCGTTCAGCGCGCAGATCGTCAGGCCCGGGTAGGCGGCGATGCTGCCCGAAACACGCTCCCACACCGGGTCGGTGGCCAGACCGGCGCGGGCGGCGTCCAGATCGGCCCCGGCACTGAAGACCTTGCCCGCGCCGGTCAGCACCAGCACCGGAACGCCGTCGGCCCGCGCCGCCTCCACGGTCTCGGCCACCGCCGCCAGCATGTCGCGGGTCAGGGCATTCGCCTTGTCGGGCCGGTTCAGCGTCAGGGTCCAGCGCCGGGCGCCCCGGGTGACCTCCAGCATCGGCGCGGCTCAGATCAGGCCGACGCGGCGGCGGATCGCCTCGTCGCGCAGCGAGATCTCGGTGCCGGTGAATTCGGCGGCGTCCTCGGAGCACATCCAGACCAGCGCCCGGGCGGGCCAGTCGGCGGGAATGTGGACCGAGAAGTCGAGCTGGCTGACCGGGTTCAGGCCGCTTGCCTTGATCTCGACCTGCATCTCGGTGGCGACCGTGCCCGGACTGAGGCCCATCGCCCGGATCCCGGCAGCCCGGTATTCGAGGTCGAGGGTGCGGGTCAGCATCGCCGCCCCGGCCTTGGACGCGCAGTAATGCGACCAGCCCTCCAGCGGGTTGTGCGCCGCGCCGGACGACACCGTCAGGATCGTGCCGCCGCCGCGCGCCACCATGCCGGGCAGCACCGCGCGCATCCCGTTGAAGACGCCGGTCAGGTTGATGTCGATGACCCGCGCCCAGGCCGCCGGGTCGATCTCGGCGATCCGGCCGATCGGGCTGATGACCCCCGCGTTGTTGACCAGGACGCCGACCGGGCCGAGATCGCTTTCGGCCTGCTGCACCGCCGCCGCGAGGGCCGCGAAGTCCGAGACATCGCAGGCATAGGCGCGGGCCGCCGGGCCGATCTCGTCCGCGAGGGCGCCGATCTCGGTGCCGCTGCGGGCCACCAGCGCCACCTGCGCCCCGGCCGCCGCGAAGCTCCGGGCCGCGGCCGCGCCGATGCCCCGGCTCGCCCCCGTGATGAGAACCGTCTGTCCGTCAAGTGCTGCCATCCTGACCTCTCCCGCTCCGTGTTTTCCTTGACCCTAGGCCGGGGGCGCGGGACAGTCGAAGGGAATTTTCCCGTCATCCGAGGTTCCCATGCCCCTGCCCCATGCCGCCCGCCTGCCGCTGACCGCGACCGCGCTCGGGGCCCTGCTGACCCTCCCGGCCCTGCAGGCGCTCGCCACCACCCCGGACGAGCTGCTCGCCGAATGGCGCGAGACGGCCAGCACGCAGGGCCAGACCCTGACCTTTGCCGGCCGGTCGCAGGACGGCGACACGCTGGTGCTGCGCGACCTCGCCCTGTCGATCAAGTTTCCCGAGGGCAAGATCCGCGCCGTCAGTCCCGAAACGCGGCTGACCGGCCTGGCCGATGGCACGGTGGACATCGCCTTCGGCCGCGACATCGTCGTGCGGATCGACAACACCGGCGACGGCGAGTCGGTCGGTTTCCTCGTCAGCCACGAGGGGCTGGCGCTGATCGCGGGCGGCACACCCGAGACACGCAGCTATGACTACGACGCGGACCGGATGACGATGGTGCTCGACGCACTCGACGTCCGCGATGCTCCCGACACCCTGCCCGAGGTCAGCCTGACGGCCAACGGCATCTCGTCCCGCTACGTCTTCGACGCCGCCGGGGGCACCGCGCGCTCGGTCTCGTCGGTGGACGCGATCGAGATGCTCCTGCGCGGAACCGACGACGAGACCGCCTTCGACCTGAGCTACCAGGTGTCCGGCCTCGAAAGCGAAAGCCTCGGCCCGTCCGGCGTCTATGCCCAGATGGACGACCCGGCCGTGCTGTTCGAATCGTCCGTCGCCTCGCTGGCCGAGATCACCCACGGCGGCAGCGCCTACTCGATGACGGTGACCGAGCCGGGCGAGACGGTGCAGATCGATGGCTCGACAACCGGCGGCCTGCTGTCGGTCGGGATCGGGCCGGGGGGTCTGACCTACTCGATGCGGGTGCTCGGGCAGGATCTGCGGGCACTTGTGCCCGACCTGCCCTTCCCGCTGGAAACGTCGGCCGATGCGCTGGGCTTCGACCTGACGATGCCGATGACCGCTTCCGACGTGCCCGGCGACGCCCGCCTGCGGGTCGAGGCGACGGCGCTGACCGTCTCGAACGGGGTCTGGAACATGTTCGATCCCGGCGAGATCCTGCCGCGCGAACCGGCGACGCTGCTCGTGGACCTGTCGGGCAAGCTGCGCCTCTTCGCCGACCTCTACGACGAACAGGCGATGGGCAACGACGTGCCGGGCGAGTTCACCGAGGTCTCGATCGACGCGCTGACGCTCTCGGCGCTGGGGGCGGAACTGACCGGCAGCGGCACGTTCACGGTGGACAACGGGGCGACCGGGTTCATTCCGGACGCGCCCAAGCTGGTCGGCGTGCTCGACCTCGCGCTCAGCGGGGCCGATGCGCTGCTGCAGAACCTGACGGCCATCGGCATCCTGACTCCCGAAGACGTGATGGGGGCCCGCATGATGATGGGCATGATGGCGCGGCCCGGGCCGACGCCGGACAGCCTGGTGTCGAGAATCGAACTGACCCCGCAGGGCGGGCTGATCGCGAACGGGCTGCAATTGCAGTAACCGCACGGCGGGCGCGGCGACGCTTGGCAAACGGGCAGCGCGGGATTAGGTCCGATCCAACCCCGCGATGACAGGAGATGCCCGATGCCCCAGGACCTCGCCGCCCTGACCGATGCGCTGCTCGCCGCCGCCCGCAAGGCCGGCGCGGAGGCGGCCGACGCGCTGGCCGTTGCCGGAAGCTCGGTCCAGATCGGCGTGCGCAAGGGCGCGCTGGAGGAGGCCGAGCGCTCGGAGGGCACCGACCTCGGGCTGCGGGTGCTGGTCGGACGGCGGCAGGCTTGCGTCTCGGCCTCGGACACCTCGGACCGGACCATCGCGGACATGGCCGAGCGGGCCGTGGCCATGGCGAAGGAGGCCCCCGAGGACCCCTATGCCGGGCTGGCCGACCCCGACCAGCTGGCGCGGGACTGGGATATCGCAACCCTTGAACTGTCCGATCCGGCGCCCGAGCCCGACCCCGCGGAGTTGCAGGAGGATGCCGCCCGCGCCGAAGCGGCCGCGCTCGCCGTCGAGGGGATCAGCCAGACCCAGAGCGCCTCGGCCGGCTACTCGGCGCGGCGGATCCAGATGGCGGCATCGAACGGCTTCACGGCAGGCTATGCCCGCACCGACCGGGGTCTGTCGGTGGTGGCCATCACCGGCACCGGCGCCGGGATGGAGCGGGACTACTGCGGCGAATCCCGCGTCTTTCAGGCCGACCTCCCCGCCCCCGAGGAGATCGGTCGCCTCGCTGCCGAGCGCGCCCTGCTGCGCCGCGCGCCGCGCCAGCCGAGGACCGGCGCCTACCCGGTGCTCTATGACGAGCGTGTGGCCTCCAGCCTGATCGGGCACCTGCTTGCGGCGATCAACGGCACCGCCATCGCGCGCGGCGCGTCCTGGCTGCGCGATGCGCTGGGCGAGCCGGTGCTGCCCGACGACCTGTCGCTGCTGGAAGAACCGCACCGCCCGCGCGTCACCGCCTCGCGCCCGTTCGACGCCGAGGGCCTGCCGACCCAGATGCGCGGCCTCGTGCAGGGCGGCGTGCTGACCGGCTGGGTGCTGGACCTCGCGACCGCGCGCAAGCTGGGGCTGGAGAGCACCGGCAACGCCGCGCGCGGCCCCTCGGCCCCGCCCTCGCCCAGCGTGACCAACGTGACACTGACACAAGGCCGCCAGAGCCGTGACGAGATGATCCGCGAGATGGGGACCGGCCTGCTGGTCACCTCGCTGATGGGCTCGTCAGTCAACGCGACGACGGGCGACTATTCGCGCGGGGCGAGCGGTCTGTGGGTGGAGAACGGCGAGATCGCCTACGCGGTCAACGAATGCACCATCGCGGGCAACCTGCGCGAGATGCTGCGCACGATCCGCCCGGCCAACGACGCGCGCCCGCATGCCAGCCGCAAGGTGCCCTCGCTGCTGGTGGAGGGGCTGACCCTTGCCGGGGCCTGACACCGACCTCGACCTGCTGACCAATGCGGCGCGGGAGGCAGGCGAGATCGCGATGCACTACTTCCGGGCCGATCCGAAGGTCTGGGAAAAGGCGGGCGATGCCGGCCCGGTGACCGAGGCCGACTATGCCGTGGACCGTCATCTGCGCGAAACCCTGCGCGCCGCGCGCCCCGATTACGGCTGGCTGTCGGAAGAGACCGAGGACGGGGCCGAGCGCCTGTCGCGCCGCCGCGTCTTCGTCGTCGACCCGATCGATGGGACCCGGGCCTTCGTGAAGGGCGAGACCGCCTTTGCCCATTCCCTTGCGGTGGTCGAGGACGGCGTGCCGGTCGCGGGCGTCGTCTACCTGCCCGCGAAGGACCGGCTCTATGCCGCCTCGCGGGGACAGGGCGCGACCCTGAACGGCGCCCCGATCGGGGTGGTGGCGGAGGGGACCGACGTGCCCCGGATGCTGACGACGCGCCCCAATGTCGAACCGGTCTACTGGCCCGGCGGCGTGCCCGAGATGCAGCGCCACTTCCGCCCCTCGCTGGCCTACCGGATGGCGCTGGTGGCCGAGGGCCGCTTCGACGGAATGCTGACCTTCCGCGACAGCTGGGAATGGGACATCGCGGCGGGCGTCCTGCTGTGCGCCGAGGCCGGTGCCACCGTGACCGAGGCCCGCGGCGGCCCGCTGCGCTTCAACTCCGAACGCGGCATGGTGGCGGGCGTGCTCGCCGCCGAGCCCGACGTCCACGCGGCGCTTCTGGCGCGGATGTGAGAAGGGGCCCGCGGGGCGGCCGTTCCTAGACGACGACCTCCATCCGCGTCTGCGAGCCGACACCGAACACCCGCTTGTAGCGCTCGATTTCGAGGCCGGGGCCCATCGCCTTTTCCGGGTTGTCGGACAGCTTGACGGTCGGGCGGCCGTTCGCGCTGACGGCCTTGCAGACCAGCGAGAAGGGCGCGAGGCCGTCGCCGGGCACGAGGCCGCGGAAGTCGTTGGTCAGGAGCGTGCCCCAGCCGAAGCTGACCCGCACCCGCCCGGTGAAGCGGGCGTGCAGGTCGGCGATCACGTCCACGTCGAGACCGTCCGAGAAGATCACCAGTTTCTCGCGCGGGTCCTCGCCGCGCTCCTGCCACCAGCGGATCGCGGTTTCCGCGCCTTCGGCAGGATCGCCGGAATCGATCCGGATGCCGGTCCATTTCGCCAGCCAGTCCGGTGCCTTGGCGAGGAACTGCGCGGTGCCGTAGGTGTCCGGCAGGATGATGCGCAGGTTGCCGTCATGCTCTTCGTGCCAGTCGGCCAGCACCTTGTAGGGGGCGTCGGCCAGCTCGGCGTCGGTCTCGGCCAGCGCGGCATAGACCATCGGCAGCTCGTGGGCGTTGGTGCCGATCGCCTCGAGCTCGCGGCGCATGGCGATCAGGCAGTTGGAGGTGCCGACGAATTTGGACCCGAGACCCTCCTGCATCGCCTGCACGCACCAGTCCTGCCACAGGAACGAGTGCCGCCGCCGGGTGCCGAAGTCTGCGATGCGCAACCCGTCGATGTCGCGCAGGCGCTCGACCTTCTCCCAGAGCCGGGTCATCGCGCGGGCATAGAGGACCTGCAGCTCGAACCGGCCCATGTGCTCCAGCACGGCGCGGCCGCGCAGCTCCATCAGCACGGCCAGCGCCGGAATCTCCCAAAGCATGACCTCGGGCCAGCTGCCCTCGAAGGTCAGCTCGTACTGGTCGCCCTTCCGTTCGAGGTGATAGGGCGGCAGCTGCAGCGCCTCGAACCAGTCCATGAAGTCCGACCGGAACATCTGGCGCTTGCCGTAGAAGGTGTTGCCGCGCATCCAGGTCGACTCGCCCCGGCTCAGGCGCAGGCCCCGGATGTGGTTCAGCTGCTCGCGCAACTCGCCCTCGTCGATCAGGTGCGCCAGCGGAATCCGCGTGGTCCGGTTGATGAGCGAGAAACGCACCTGCGTGTCGGGCCGGTTGCGGAACACCGACTGGCACATCAGCAGCTTGTAGAAGTCGGTGTCGATCAGCGAGCGGACGATCGGGTCGATCTTCCACTTGTGGCTGTAGACCCGGGTGGCGATGTCAACCATGCGTTCTCCTTCCATCGGGCCGGTTAGAGCAAAGACCGGGGGCGATGGGCAAGCGGCATCGCGGCGCGGCAGGTCCCGGGCGGGGCCCCCGGCCCCGGCGGCGGGCCGGAGTATTTTTGCCAAGAAGAAGGCGGGCGCGCGCCGGGCGTCACGCGGCCAGCTGCACCCCGGCGTCCTGCATGGCGGTCTGCGCGGCCGCGAGGGACCCGCCGAAGTCGATGGCCCGGCAGAGATCGGTCCGGACCGTCGTGGCGAACCCGAGCCGGGCGGCATCCACGGCCGAATAGTTCACGCAGAAATCGGTGGCGAGGCCGACCAAGGTCAGACGGTCGATCCCCCGCGTGCGGAGGTAGCCCTCGAGACCGGTGGGCGTGGTGCGGTCGTTCTCGAAGAAAGCGGAATAGCTGTCGATCGCCGGGTTGAAGCCCTTGCGGAGGATCAGGTCGGCCCGGTCGATGGTCAGGTCGGGGTGGAAACCCGCCCCGGGTGAGCCCTGCACACAGTGATCCGGCCAGAGCACCTGCGGGCCGTAGGGCATCTCGGTCAGCTCCATCGGGGCCTTGCCGGGATGCTGGCTGGCGAAGCTGGAGTGCCCCGCCGGGTGCCAGTCCTGCGTCAGGATCACGACGGGAAACCCGGCCATCAGCGCGTTGATGCCGGGCACGATCGCGTCGCCGTCCGGCACGGCGAGCGCGCCGCCGGGGCAGAAGTCGTTCTGCACGTCGATGACGAGGAGTGCTTCGGGCATGGGTCACCTCCTTCTGGCGTGTCCCTGTGTCTGCCACAGCAGGCCGGGCGGGGAAAGTGACCGGTGTCCGGACCGGCGCGGTGCGCGACGGGACGTCGGCTTGTGGCCTCGGGCCCGGGGGCCTATGAGGCGCGCATGCTGACCGTTGCCGCGCTCTATCATTTCACCCGGTTCGACGACCCCGCCGCGCTGATCGCGCCGCTGAAGGCGGTGGCCGAGGCGGGCGGCGTGCGCGGGTCGCTGCTGATCGCCGGGGAGGGGATCAACGGGACCATCGCCGGTCCGCGCGCCGGGATCGACGGGGTGCTGGCCCATGTCCGCGCGCTGCCGGGCTGTGCCGGGCTGGAGTGGAAGGAATCGACGGCCGCCGAGATGCCCTTCGGGCGGATGAAGGTGCGCCTGAAACGCGAGATCGTGACCATGGGCCAGCCGGGCCTCGACCCGGTGGGCGGCGCCGGGACGCATGTCGACCCGGCAGACTGGAACGCCCTGATCGCCGCGCCGGACGTGGCGGTGATCGACACACGCAACGACTACGAGGTGGCCATCGGCAGCTTCCGGGGCGCGGTGAACCCCGAGACCGCCAGCTTCCGGGACTTCCCGGCCTGGTGGGATGCGAACGCGCACCGGTTCCACAACAAGCGGGTCGCGATGTTCTGCACCGGCGGAATCCGCTGCGAGAAGTCGACCGCCTACCTGAAGGCGCAGGGGGTGGACGAGGTCTATCACCTGAAGGGCGGCATCCTGAAGTACCTCGAGGAGGTGCCCGCCACGGACAGCCTGTGGGAGGGCGCCTGTTTCGTCTTCGACGAGCGGGTCAGCGTCGGGCACGGGCTGGCGGAAGGGCCGCATGTGCTGTGCCGCGCCTGCCGTCGTCCGCTGGCCCCGGAAGACCTGGCGCGGCCCGAGTACGAGGAAGGCGCGGCCTGCCACAACTGTACGGACGAATACACCGACGCCGACCGGGCGCGGTTTCGCGAACGCCACCGCCAGGTGAAGCTGGCGGCCTTACGGGGCACCGGGCACCTGGCCGGGCAAGAGGGCTGAGATGCCGGTCACCCTGACCTCGCTCGCCGATCTGGACCGCCTGCCCTTCGACGAGGTGCTGGACGTGCGCAGCCCGGCGGAGTTCGCCGAGGATCACGTGCCCGGCGCGCTGAACCTGCCCGCGCTGTCGAACGAGGAACGCGCGATCGTCGGCACCATCTACGTGCAGGAGAGCCGGTTCCGGGCCCGGCGGATCGGGGCGGCGATGGTGGCGCGGAACGTTGCCAACGCGCTCGACGGGATGCTGGCGGACCGCGACGGCGGGTGGCGGCCGCTGGTCTATTGCTGGCGCGGGGGGCAGCGGTCGGGCTCGGTCTCGACGATCCTCGGCCAGATCGGCTGGCGGACCGACACGGTGGCGGGCGGCTACAAGGCCTATCGCAAGTTGGTGGCGACCGCCTGCCACGAGACGCCGTTCCCGGGGCGCGTCGTGCTCCTGGACGGCAACACCGGCACCGCCAAGACCGACATCCTGGCCGCGCTTGCGCGCCGGGGCGTGCAGGTGCTGGACCTCGAAGGCGCGGCCAATCACCGGGGCTCGGTCTTCGGCGCGCGGGCGGGGGGACAGCCGAGCCAGAAGTGGTTCGAGGGCGTGCTGGCGCGCGCGATGGCGCGGATCGACCCGGCGCGGCCGGTGGTGGTCGAGGCCGAGAGCAGCAAGGTCGGGAACCTGATCGTGCCGCCGACGCTGTGGGCCGCTATGAAGGAGGCGCCGCGCCTGCGCATCCGTGCCCCGCTGGAGGCGCGCGCCGCCTACCTGACACGCGCCTATGCCGACCTGCTGGAAGATCGCGCCGCCCTGCTGGAGCGGATCGCGGCGCTGCGGCCCCTGCACGGGGCCGAGGTGATCGCGGAGTGGACCGCGCTGGCCGAAGCCGGGGCCTACGAGGGGCTGGCGGCGGCGCTGATGGCCCGCCATTACGACCCGCGCTACGGCAAACAGCGCGGCGACGCGGGGGGCGAGGTGCTGGACACCGACAGCCTGACGCCCGAGGCGGTCGATGCGCTGGCGGCCCGGATCGAGGCGCGGCTCAGCGCAGGCGAAGCCCCGGCGCGCGGCTGAGCCGCCCGATCACCCGGGCCTGGGGCAGCGCCGCCTCGATCGCGGGCCACGCGTCGCGCGGAACCGCGGCCAACAGGCCCCCGCAGGTCTGCGGATCGAACAGGAGACGCGCACGCGGGTCGGTGTCGGGCAGGTCCGGCACGGCGGCGCGGTTCGCGGGATAGAGTGTCGAGCCGATGCCCTGCGACGCGAGACCCAGCGCCCCGGGATGGAACGGGACCGCGTCGAGGTCGATCTCTGCCCCGGTGCCGGACGCCGCGCAGAGCCGCGACAGGTGCCCGGCCAGCCCGAACCCGGTCACGTCGGTCATCGCGTGGGCATGGGGTGACAGGACCCGGGCGGCCTCGGACAACGGCTCGGCCATGGCCGTGTAGAGCGCCGCGATGCGGTCCCCGGGGGCGCGGCCCTGCATCTCGGCGGCCAGCAGAACGCCGGTGCCCAGGGGCTTGGTCAGCACGAGCAGGTCATCCGGCTGACCGCCGCCCTGTTCGATAGCGCGCGGGGCGAGACCGGTGATCGTGAAGCCGACCGTCAGTTCCGCGCCGAGCGTGGTGTGCCCGCCGACCAGGTCGGCACCCGCCGCGCGGAAGACGGCAGCGGCGGCCGAGGTGATCTCGCGCAGGGTCTCTGCCTGCATCCGCGCCGACATGCGCGGCAGGATCACCGTCGAGAGCACGACCTGCGGCGCAGCGCCCATCGCCCAGATGTCGCCCAGCGCGTGGATCGCGGCGAGACGGGCCAGTTGCCAGGGGTCCTTGGTGAAGCCGCGCAGGTGGTCGGTCGAGATCACCTGGACGCCCGCGCCGTGGGTCAGGATGGCAGCATCGTCGCCCGCGCGGCTGAGCACGTCGGGGCGCTCGGGCGCGGGCAGCACCGACAGGGCTGCCTCGAGATCGTCGGACCCGACCTTGGCCCCGCAGCCGCCGCAGAGCGGCTTGTCGCCCAGTTCGGCGCGGACACCCGCGGCAAGGTCCCGCGGCAGGGCGGGCGGCTCCATCTTCGGCAGATCGTGGAACTTCTCCATGAAGGCGCGGTCGATCCGGTCCTTCCAGCGCCAGAGCCAGTGCCCGGCGGTGCGCAGACCCGCCTTGTCGGCAAGCGCGCGCTGGCCGCCGAGCGAGATCAGCTTGAGGTAATCCTTCTGCGGCCGGTAGGCGCGGCGCTGCGCCCCGGTCAGGTCGGCGCGGAGATTGTGAAACAGGATCGGCGCCTCGCGCACCGCGAAGACCCCGGCCTTGGGGCGGGGGGCGAAGCCGAGGTGGGCGCAGTCGCCGGCGGCGTAGATCGCCGGGTCAGAGGACCGCAGGAACGGATCGACGGTCACGAACCCCTCGTGCAGGTCGAGCCCGGTCGAGGCCAGCCAGCCCTGTGCCAGCGCCCCCGCCGCACCGATGATCAGATCAGCGGTCGCGCGCGTGCCGTCGGCCAAGAGCGCGGCCCCGGCCTCGATCCGGGTCACCTCGGCCTGTTCGCGCAGGGTCACGCCCGCCTCCCGCAGCGCGTCCTTCAGCGCCACGCGGGTCCCCGGCGGCAGGCCCGGCAACGCGGCGGAGCGGTCGAGCAGCGTGACCTCGGCCCCCGGCCCCAGCCGGTGCGCGCAGGCCATCGCCAGTTCCGCGCCCGCGACCCCGGCCCCCAGCACGAGGACACGCGGCCGCGCCTCGCCCGCCTCGACGGCGGCGACGAAGCGGGTCCAGCGGTCGGCGAAGGCGTTCAGCGGCTTGGCGGGAACGGCGTGCGCGGCGAAGCCCGGAAGCTGCGGCATCTCGGACGTGATGCCGACGTCGAGCGCGGCGATGTCGTAGGCGACCGGCGGGCGACCCGCGAGATGGATGCGCCGGGCATCGCGGTCGATGCCCACCGCCCGGTCGAGGATCAGGCGCGCACCCGCGGCCCGGGCGAGACGGACGAGGTCCATCTCGAGCGCCTCACGCGGGTAATGTCCGGCGACGAAGCCCGGCAGCATCCCGGAGTAGGCCGCGGTCGGGCCGGGATTGATCAGCGTCAGCCGCACGCCGGGCAGCGGTTTCATGGCCCAGCGGCGCAGGACCAGGGCATGGGAATGCCCGCCGCCGACGAAAACCAGGTCGCGGGTGAGTGGCAGGGGGCTGTGCATCGCGGCGGGCTCCGCTAAGTGGAGGATCTAGCCCTCCTACCCCCCCGGCCGCCGCTTGACGAGTCCGGCAGGGTTGCACACCGGAGCCTCGCGCAGATGTCATCCCGCCGCTGGATCGCCCTCGTTGTCGCCGTGATTCTGCTGGTGACGGGCCTCGGGCAGTTGCAGGGCGCGCGCGGGCCGGTCGAGATCCGCAGCGACCAGGTCGGCGCAACGCCGGTCTCGGTCTACCGGCTGGCGGGCAGCCTGCCGCCCGCGCCCGCGGTGGTCGTCGCCCACGGGTTCGCGGGCTCGCGCCAGCTGATGGAGGCCTATGCGCTGACGCTGGCACAGGCCGGGTACGTGGTCGTCAGTTTCGACTTCCTCGGTCACGGGCGGCACCCCGACCCGATGCGGGGCGACCTGACCGCGGTCGAGGGCACCACGCAACTGCTGATGGACCAGACCGCCGAGGTCATCGCGTATGCCCGGACGGTTCCCGGGGCGGACGGACGGATCGCGCTCCTCGGGCATTCGATGGCGACCGACGTTCTGGTCCGGCAGGCCCTGCGCGAGAGGCAGGTGATGCCGCTGGTGATGCTGTCGATGTTCTCGGGCGCGGTGACGCCGGAGGCCCCGAAGCGCCTGCTGGCGGTCAGCGGCGCGTGGGAGGGCTGGCTGCGCGCCGAGGCCGTGAAGATGCTGCGGCAGGTCGATCCCGCCGCAGAGGAGGGCGAGACGGTGCAGGCGGGCGATGTCGTGCGCCGCGCCGTCGTGGCGCCGGGGGTCGAGCATGTGGGCATCCTCTACTCCGGCACCGGGATGCGCGAGGCGCGCGCCTGGCTGAATGCCGCCTTCGACCGCACCGCGACCGGACCCGTGGCGCAGACCGGCGGATGGATCCTGCTGACCCTCGCGGGGCTCGTGCTGCTGGCGTGGCCGCTGTCCGGATTCCTGCCTGCCGGAAAGCCGCCGCGCAGCCTAGCCCCCGGCGAGTTCTGGCTGGCGGCGCTGGTTCCGCCGGTGGTGGCCCTGCTGATCGCGACCTCGGTCAAGACCACGATCCTGCCGGTTCTCGTCGCGGATTACCTGACCCTGCACCTGCTGATCTACGGGGCGCTCACGCTGATCTCGCTCCGGGGGCTGGGCTATCGCGTCGGGCGATATGACGGCGCGGCGCTGGCGTTCCTAGTGATCTACGGCATCGCGGTGTTCGGCGGGTTCCTCGACACCTATGTCGCCAGCTTCATGCCCGCCGGGCCGCGACCGCTGATCATCATGGCGATCGCGCTGGGCGCGGTCCCCTACATGCTGGGCGAGGCCCGGTTGCTGGAGGCCGGGAACGCGCCGCTCGGGCGGCGGCTGGCGGCGCGGGGACTGTTCCTCGGCTCGCTCGGGCTGGCGGTGGCGCTCGACTTCGAGCGGCTGATGTTCCTGCTGTTCATCGTGCCGGTGATCCTGCTGTTCTTCGCGATCTTCGGCAGCATGGGCGGCTGGGTAGGGCGACGCACCGGGTCGGCCGGGGCGACGGGCGTCGCGCTGGGCCTCATCCTCGCGTGGGCGCTGGGCGTCACCTTCCCGATGTTCGCCAGCGTCTAGGGCGCGATCCAGCTGCCCGACCAGCCCCCGGCGGCGGTGAACACCGCGCGGCGGTGGCGGTCCGGACCGAGGTGCAGCGTCTCGATCCGGACCACGTCGAGGACGAGGACGCAGAAGTGGTCCGCCGGGTCTTCCGTTTCCCCGTGCTCCTCCGGGACTGCAAGCACCTTTCCCGGAGGCGGGAATCCGGCATAGACCCGGCGGGCGGGTTCCGGGACTTGAGCGAAACGCCCGCGCCCGTCCTCCCCGCTGAGACAGGACGCTAGTGCGTTAATGCGTATCTGACAATCAGCTTTTGCATCCCATACGTGCATCGCGATCCGGGGTTCGCGCCCGATGTGCAACACCTTGGCGCTGCGGAGATCCGTATGCACTTCCAGTTGCGCGTCAGACCGGCGCGCCGCCCTCAGGACAACCGTCCGCAGGTCCGGCCCGTCGGGGCCGACGGTCGCCAGGGTCGGGTGCCGGGCGGCGGCGCGGCGGTCGGCCACCCCGCGCGCGAGGCGCTGCCAGACCTGGTCGAGCGTGCCGTCGAGGCTGTGGAAGGGATCAGGGGTCATAGCCGGTCATCTCCAGGTAGCCGCGCCCGGCATGGCTGCCGGTGATCGCAACGGGTCCTTCCCAGTAGGGCGTCAGCGTCGCCATCCACGCGGCGTCGTTGAGCGCGGTCAGGGTCACGTCGAGCGCCCGCCCGGGCAGTTCGATCCGCCAGTCCACCGGCACGTCCCGGCCGGCCACGCGCGCAATGCGCAGCGGCGTGAAGCGCAGCGCGTTCGGCGCGAGCGGCGTGGGCGTGCCGTCTGGGGCGATCCAGGTGCCGCTGGTGTAGCCCCCGCCGCTTCGGTCGCGCAGCCGGAAGCCCATCAGCCGGGCGCCGTCGTCGAACACGAGCGAGATCCAGTCCCAGCCGGTCTGGTCCGGATCGAGCGGCTGGCTGGACCATTCCCGGTCGAGCCATGCCTGCCCGGTGACCCGCACCGGTCCGTCCGGAAGCTCCAGCGTCCCGCTGACGCGGTAGAACGGCTGCGAATAGTACCAGCTTGCCTGTCCGCTGGCGGACTTGACCGAGTACCCCTCGTCGCCCTGCGCCACGAGGGGTCCCTCCGCCGCGAGGTCGAGGTCATAGGAAAACTCGACCCCCCGCGCGGTCAGCCGGACCCGGTCGAGCGCATCGGCGGTCCCCGATGTCCCGGTCATCCGCCAGTCGTCGATCCATGCCTTGAACGGCTCCGCCGTCACCCCGGCCTGCCCGATCCCGTCGCGGGCGAGGCGCTCGGCCACGAAGTGCCGGCCCGGCGTTGTCAGCGCCGCGTGGCCCATCCAGATTTGCGGACTGTCCCATCCCGTCGTGCGGCGCGGTTCCAGCGCCGAGCGGAAGAGTGTCCACTGGATGCCGTAGGCGCGCCCGTCCTCGCCAGTCAGGGTCGCGGTCAGGTACCACCACTCGATCCGGTAGTCGGGGTGCGGACCGTGGTCGCGGGGAAAGACCAGCGGCTGCCCGCGCTCGGGGCGGGTGAACCCTTCGCCCGCGTCGGTGCCGAGCCCCGCGAAGCCCTGCGCCGAGGCGACCGGCGCGAGAAGGACGAGCGACAGGACGAGGGCGAGCGCTCTAGCGATCATGGGCGAATACCTTCAGCAGGTCGGCCGGGGGCGTGCGGGCAAGGCGGCGCACCGGCCAGACCGCCGCCAGCAGGGCCGCGCCCAGCGCCAGCGCGCCCAGCACCGCCCATTGGCCGGGGAAGAGGAACATCGGCAGGCGCCAGCCGAAGGCCTCGACATTCACGACCGCGAGCAAGGTCCATGCCATGGCGAGGCCGACCGGCAGCGCGTAGAGCGCCGTCAGCGCCGCGAGGATCGCCGCGCGCGCCAGTTCGATCCGGGCGAGCCGCGCCCGCGTCAGCCCCAGCGCCCAGATCGGGGCAAGCTGCGGCAGGCGCATGGCCGCCAGCGTCAGGAAACTGGTCAGCAGCGCGAATCCCGCAACCCCGAGGGTCAGCACGTTCAGCGCGCCCGAGACGGCGAAGGTGCGTTCGAACACGCCCAGCGAGAAGCGCTTGACCGCCGCCTGATCGATCATGAGCGCGTCGGGCAGCCCGAACCGATCCGAGATCGCGGCCCGCAGCGCGGGGATCGCCTCGGGCGCAATGCGGACCGCCATGCCGAGGCGGGGCGCATCGGGGTAAAGCGCGGTGAAGCGGTCGGGCGACAGCATCACCTGTCCCTTGGGATTGCCGTAGTCGGAGTAGACGCCCACCACCGGCGCGGACCAGCCGGGCAGGTCGAGACGGTCACCGAGCTGCAGCCCGGAGCGGCGCCAGAGCTGCTCGTTGATCAGCAGGCCGGTGCCGTCGGCGACGCGGTCCCAGACCTGCGGACCGGCCCGCAGAAGGGGCCAGTTGTCGCGATAGGTCGGGTGATCGGCCACGGCATAGACCTCGCCCGGGGCCCCGGCGAGCGGTTGCGCCGCGCGCCAGATCGGCAGGACCGCCAGCGCCTGCGGCGCCAGCAGGGCGCGGATCGCGTCGGCCTCGTCCTGCGTGCGGCCGGTGACGTAGAACTCGGACGCGAGGCGCTGGTCGAGCCAGCCGGTGAAGGTCATCCGGAAGCTGGAGACCATCGTGCCGACACCGATGTTGGCCGCCAGCGCCAGCATCAGCGCCATCAGCGCGAGGCCGAGACCGGGCACCTGCTGCCGCGTGTCCGCCAGCACCCACTGGCCCAGCACGCTGCGCGTCCGCCGGGCGGCCAGCGCGAGCAGCCCGGAAAGGAGCGGCGGCAGGGCAAGGGCGGCGCCCAGCAGCAGGCAGGCGAGCAGGACAAAGGCCGCGATCAGGCCGGTGGCGGTGAGGGCAATGATCCCGGCGAGGATCAGCAGCAGCGCGGCCATTGCGGCCTGCACGACCAGCCCGCGGTCCGAGGCGCGCAGCCACGCGCGCGGTTGCGCGGGGGCGAGGACCGGCAGGCGCAGCACCCGCCACAGACCCTGGGCCGCGGCAGCGAATGCCCCGGCAAGGGCGAGGCCAAGCCCCGCGAGCGCCCACGCGGGGCGGAGCGTCAGCGCGCCCGTCACCTCGGCCCCGTAGAGCCCGCGCAGCGTGGCGGCGACGTCCGGCAGCAGGAGCGCGGCCACCAGCGCGCCGAGGCCGAGGCCGATCCCCCCGGCCAGAAGCGCCAGAAGCGTGACCTCCGCCGCCAGCAGCCCGACCAGACGCCCGGCCGGCAGACCAAGCGCGCGCAGGGTCCGGAAGGTCGTGCGCCGCTGCTCGAACGCCAGTCCGATGGCGGAATGGACGATGAACAGGCCGACCGCGAAGGCGAGGAAGCCGAAGGCGGTGAGGTTCAGGTGGAAGCTGTCGGTCAGGCTGGCGACATCGGCGCGGGCCTGCGGCGCGCGGCGGACAAGGTCGGGGGCGACGGCATCGAGGGCGGGCAGACCGCGCGGCTGGTTCGGCCAGACGAGCAGGTGCGACACGCGGCCGGGCTGGTCGAGGAGGCGCTGTGCTGCGCCGATGTCGACGATCAGCACACCCAGCGGCAGGCGCAGCGCAGGCGCGACCCGCAGGGGAAGCAGCGTCGGGTCGAGGGTCGCCAGCGTCTCGGGGTGCAAATAGCCGACCTCGCCGCGCAGGAAGGGCGCAAGGTCGCCCGGGTCGCTCAGGTCCACCGGGTTCGCGGCCAGAGGGGCGGTCAGCGGATCGAGGCCGCGCAGGGTCACGCTGCGCTCGCCGACGCGCAGGCGGCCCTCGAGCGCGGGGGACACCAGCCACCCTGCCCGCCGCAGATCGACATACGCCGACTGGTCGAAGAGCCGTCCGTCGGAGGCGCCAAGCGTGTCGAGGTCGTTCTGTCCCAGCGCGGCAGCGGCCCTGTCGTAGCTGGCGCGCGCCTCGGCATTGATCGCCTGCACCCCGGACCAGAGCGCCGTCGCCAGCGCAAGGCCCAGCACCAGCGTCAGCGACTGGCCCGGATGGCGGCGCCAGTGTCCCCAGAGCGCCGAGAGCGCGGCGCCCGTCACGCGAGCCGCCCCCGGCTGAGATGCGCGCGGGCGTCGAGGCGGGCCGCGAGGCGGGTGGAATGGGTGACCATCAGCAGGGCGGTCCCGGTGTCGCGCACGAGGTCCAGAAGAAGGTCCAGCACCGCGTCGCCGGTCGCCTCGTCGAGGTTCCCGGTGGGTTCGTCGGCAAGGATCAGCGGCGGCCGGGCCGCCAGCGCCCGCCCGATGGCCACGCGCTGCTGCTGGCCGCCCGAAAGCTGCTCGGGATAGCGGCCCGCGAGCCCGGTCAGGCCGAGACGGTCGAGCAGGCGCGCGCTCCAGGCCGGGTCGTGCCGCCCGGCGAGCCGGGCCTGGAACGACAGGTTGGCGGCCACGTCCAGCGACGGGATCAGGTTGAACTGCTGGAAGACGATGCCGACGCCTTCGCGCCGGTGGCGCGCGCGGCCGGCATCGTCGAGCCGGGACAGGTCCTGTCCGCCGACCATCACGCGCCCCGCGTCCGGCACGTCGAGGCCGCCGACGAGGTGCAGCAGGGTGGACTTGCCCGAGCCGCTTTCGCCGGTCAGCGCCAGCGACCGCCCGGCGTCAAGCGTCAGGTCCACCCCCTGCAGCACGCGCTGCGGGCCATCTGCGGAGGCATAGGTCTTCTCGACCCCGGTCAGGGCAACAAGCATCGGGTCCTCGTCCGTCGTCCGTCCGGCAACCTAGGCGGCGCCGCGCCGGTTGCGAGCGCGGCGAATTGGCCCTAGGACGGGCTGTCCTGTTGCCCGAGACCTTCCATGACGATCTCCGCTTCCGACCTGGCGCTCTACGCGGGGGCCCTGTTCATCCTGTTCCTGACGCCCGGCCCGGTCTGGGTGGCGCTGATCGCACGCACGCTGGCGGGCGGGTTCGCCTCGGCCTGGCCGCTGGCGGTGGGCGTGGTGGTGGGCGACATGGTCTGGCCGCTGCTTGCGGTGATGGGCATGGCCTGGGTGGTCGGCACGGTCGACGGCGCGATGGCGGTGCTGCGCTGGGTGGCGACCGGCATCTTCTTCTGGATGGGCTGGGGCCTGATCCGCAACGCCGGCAAGCCGGTGTCGAAGGACGGCCGCCTGACCCGGCCGGGGCACTGGGCCGGGTTCGCTGCGGGCGTCGCGGTGATCCTGTCGAACCCGAAGGCGATCCTGTTCTACATGGGCGTGCTTCCGGGCTTCTTCGATCTCGGCGGGCTGGGCTGGCCCGACATCGCGGCCATTGTCTCGATCTCGGCGGTGGTGCCGCTGATCGGCAACCTGTTCTTCGCGCTCTTCGTGGACCGGATGCGGCTGCTGCTGGCCTCGCCGGACGCGCTGCGGCGGGTGAACTTGGTGGCCGGGGGCCTGCTGATCCTCGTCGGATGCGTGATCCCGTTCACCTGAGCAGGGCCTGCGCGACCTCGACCGCAACGCCGAGGCCGAGACCGGTGAAGACGAGCCCGAAGAGTACAGTGAAACCGCGTTCGGCCCGGGCGAAGAGGGCACGCGCCGGGCGGGTCGCGAAAACGGTCGCGGTGGTGCCCTGCAGGATCACCGACATCCCCGAGCAGACGACCGCGACAAGGACGAGGAAGCCCTGATCCGCGTCGGGCGGCACGAAGGCGGTCAGGACCGAACCGAAGAAGAGCGCCGCCTTCGGATTGGTGATGCAGGTCACGAACCCCGTGCCGAAGGCGGCGCCCCGGCTTTGCGGCAGGCGGGCCAGGCTGCCGCCTGCCCCGGCGCGCACGCTCAGCAGCGCCCGAACCCCGAGCCAGACCAGCCAGAGCGCGCCGAGGCCACGGATCACGAGCATGGCCTGCGGCATGTGGCGGAAGACGAGGGCGACGCCCAGCATCGCGAGCACCGCCCAGACGGTGACCGCGAGCGCCACGCCCATCGCCGTTGCCATCCCGGCGCGCCAGCCCCGGCTGACCGAGGCACTCATCACCGCGAGCATGTTCGGCCCGGGCACCGCCCAGGCGAGCACGTTGGCAGTCACGATCGGGACGAGGGCGGAAAGCGGGTCCAAGGCAGGTCCGGGCGGGGCGGGTCGGCGCGGAGACTGCGCCCGGGACCGGCAGGTGTCCACAGGCTGTTGAACGGCGGCGGCGCGGGCCACGACAGACCCTAAATCTTGTGTCTTTCCCGTGACATTGCCCGGGTGACCCTCTATAAAATGGCGAGCACGAGCAAGGACAATCACGCATGGCAGAACCCGCCCAGGCACCTGAGGAATACGGTGCCGATTCCATCAAGGTTCTCAAGGGCCTGGAGGCCGTTCGCAAACGTCCCGGCATGTATATCGGGGACACCGACGACGGCTCGGGCCTGCACCACATGGTCTACGAGGTCGTGGACAACGGCATCGACGAGGCGCTGGCCGGTCATGCCGACGTGGTGCGCGTGAAGATCCACGCGGATTCCAGCGTTTCGGTGTTCGACAACGGGCGCGGAATCCCGGTGGCGATCCACAAGGAAGAAGGCGTCAGCGCGGCCGAGGTCATCATGACCCAGCTGCACGCGGGCGGGAAATTCGACCAGAACAGCTACAAGGTGTCGGGCGGTCTGCACGGCGTCGGCGTCTCGGTCGTGAACGCGCTGTCGGACTGGCTGGAGCTGCGGATCTGGCGCGACGGCAAGGAGCACTATGCCCGCTTCGAGCGCGGCGACACGGTCGAGCACCTGCGCGTCGTGGGTGACGCCGACGGCAAGAAGGGCACCGAGGTGCGCTTCATGGCCTCGACCACCACGTTCAGCAATCTCGACTACAGCTTCAAGACGCTGGAGACCCGGCTGCGGGAGCTCGCGTTCCTGAACTCGGGCGTCCGGATCATGCTGGAGGACGAGCGCCCCGCCGAGGCGCTGAAGTCCGAGCTGTTCTACGAGGGTGGCGTGCGCGAGTTCGTGCGGTATCTGGACCGCTCGAAGACGGCGGTGATGCCGGAGCCGATCTTCATGACCGGCGAGAAGGACGGCATCGGCGTGGAAATCGCCATGTGGTGGAACGACAGCTACCACGAGACGGTGCTGCCCTTTACCAACAACATCCCGCAGCGCGACGGCGGCACGCATCTCGCGGGCTTCCGGGGGGCGCTGACGCGGACGATCAACGCCTATGCCCAGTCGAGCGGCATCGCGAAGAAGGAGAAGGTCACCTTCACCGGCGACGACGCCCGCGAAGGCCTGACCTGCGTCCTGTCGGTCAAGGTGCCGGACCCTAAATTCTCGAGCCAGACCAAGGACAAGCTGGTCTCGTCCGAGGTGCGCCCGGCGGTCGAGGGGCTGGTCAACGAGAAGCTCGCGGAGTGGTTCGAGGAGAACCCGGCCATCGCGCGGCAGGTGGTCGGAAAGATCATCGAGGCCGCGCTGGCCCGCGAGGCCGCCCGCAAGGCACGCGAACTGACCCGGCGCAAGACGGCGATGGATGTCGCCAGCCTGCCCGGCAAGCTGGCCGACTGCCAGGAGAAGGATCCCGCGAAGTCGGAACTGTTCCTCGTCGAGGGCGACTCGGCCGGCGGCTCGGCCAAGCAGGGCCGCTCGCGCAGCAACCAGGCCGTTCTGCCGCTGCGGGGCAAGATCCTGAACGTCGAGCGCGCGCGCTTCGACCGGATGCTGTCGAGCCAGGAGATCGGCACGCTGATCACCGCGCTCGGGACCGGCATCGGCCGCGACGAGTTCGACATCAGGAAGCTGCGGTACCACAAGATCGTCATCATGACGGACGCCGACGTGGACGGCGCCCATATCCGGACGCTGTTGCTGACGTTCTTCTTCCGGCAGATGCCGGAGCTGATCGAGGGCGGCTACCTCTACATCGCGCAGCCGCCGCTCTACAAGGTCGCGCGCGGCAAGTCCGAGGTCTACCTGAAGGACCAGACCGCGCTGGAGGACTACCTGATCCAGCAGGGGATCGACGGCGCGGTGCTGCGCCTCGGGTCCGGGGCGGAAATCGCGGGAGCGGACCTCGCGCGGGTGGTCGAGGAGGCGCGGCAGGTGCGGCGCATCCTGCAGGCCTTCCCGACGCATTACCCGATGCACATCCTCGAGCAGGCCGCGATTGCCGGGGCCTTCGCGCCGGGACAGCTGGACGACGACCTGCAGGGCACGGCCGACCGGGTCGCGACGCGGCTGGACCTGATCGCGGTGGAGTACGAGCGCGGCTGGATCGGGCGGCTGACGCAGGACCATGGTCTGCGCTTCACCCGGATGGTGCGCGGCGTGGACGAGGTGCGGACGCTGGACGGGCCGGTCCTGCGCTCGGGCGAGGCGCGGCGGCTGGGCGGTTTCACCGCGGCCCTGCGCGAGATCTACACCGAGCCCGCGATGCTGGTGCGCAAGGACAAGGGTCTGCCGATCTACGGCCCGCTCGACCTACTGAAGGCGGTGCTGGACGAGGGCGAGCGCGGCCTGACGCTGCAACGCTACAAGGGTCTCGGCGAGATGAACCCGGACCAGTTGTGGGAAACGACCCTCGACCCCGAGGCGCGCACGCTGTTGCAGGTGCGGATCGAGGATACCGCGGATGCCGACGATATCTTCACCAAGCTGATGGGCGACGTGGTCGAACCGCGCCGCGAGTTCATCCAGCAGAACGCCCTGTCGGTGGCCAACCTCGATTTCTGAGACGCGGCGCCCGGCGGCATCGTCGGGCCGTGAGTATTTCTGCCAAGAAGAAGAGACGGGGCGCGCGCCGGTCAGGCGGGCGTCACGACCGAGGTGCCGGCATCGTCGGTGACGGTCAGGCGCTGGGCGCGGGATCCGAGCGCCTCGAACAGGTCCGGCCCGGTGCCGGTCATCCAGGCCTGTGCCCCGAGCGCGGTAATCTCGTCATAAAGCGCAGCGCGGCGGTCGGCATCGAGATGGGCAGCCACCTCGTCCAGCAGGAGGAGCGGCGGGGCGCCGAAGTCCTCGCGCAGCGCGCGGGCATTGGCGAGCACGAGCGACAGCAGCAGCGCCTTCTGTTCGCCCGTGGAACAGTCGCGCGCGGGCAGGGCCTTGGCGGTGTAGACGGCGTCGAGGTCGCTGCGATGCGGACCGACCAGCGTGCGCCCTGCGGCGAGGTCCCGGTGGCGGGTGTCGGTCCAGAGGCGCGCGAGGCTGTCGGCGTCGAATGGCGCCTCATCCGGCCCGTCGGGACCGGCGAGGGACAGCGCCGCCTGCGGGAACCGGTCACCGCCCTCCGTCAGCGCGCGGTCGAGCCGGGCCAGCGCGGTGCGGCGGTTGGCGTCGATCTGCGCGGCGGCCTCGGCCATCTGCACCTCGAGCGCCCCGTACCAGCGGGCATCGGCGACGCCATCCTTCAGCAGGCGGTTGCGTTCGCGCATGGCCTTTTCATAGGCGAGCGACGCATCGCCGTGGTCCGGCAGGAAGCCCATGGTCAGCCGGTCGAGGAAGCGGCGGCGGCCCTCCGCGGCCTCGACCCAGAGCCGGTCCATGACCGGCACCAGCCAGACGACCCGCGCGAGCCGGGCAAGGGCCAGTTGCGGGGCGGTCTTGCCATCGATCTGCACCGTGCGCGCCGCGCCGCCGTGGGAGGCGGTCTCGATCTCGTGCAGGGTGCCAAGGCTTTCGAGGGTGGCGGCCAGCTTCCATCCGACCGCGTCCGGGCGGCGGGCGATGTCCTCCATCGCCGCACGCCGCAGTCCGCGCCCGGGCGACAGGAAGGACAGGGCTTCGAGGATGTTGGTCTTGCCCGCGCCGTTGGGTCCGAAGATCGCCACCGGGCGGGCATCGAAGGACAGCTCCAGCCGCCGGTGGGACCGGAACTGCGTGAGCCGCAGCGCGCTGACAGTCAGCCCGGACACGACCGCGGCCGGGGCCGGGTCAGACACGCATCGGCATGACGACGTAGATCGCGGACGTGTCGCCGCCTTCGCGCATCAGCGCGGGATCGCCCGAGGAGTTGAACAGGAACACCGCGTTCTCGCGGTCCACCTGGCTGGCGATCTCCAGCAGGTACTTGGCGTTGAAGCCGATCTCGAGCCGTTCGTCGGCATAGGCGACGCCCAGTTCTTCCTCGGCCGCACCGCTGTCGGGGTTGTTCACCGCCAGAATCAGGCGATCCTCTTCGAGCGTCAGTTTCACGGCCTTCGAGCGTTCGGACGATACCGTCGCGACGCGGTCCACGGCCCGGGCGAAGTCGGACGCATCCACTTCCAGCTTGCGGCGGTTCCCGACCGGGATGACGCGGGTGTAGTCCGGGAAGGTCCCGTCGATCACCTTCGAGGTGAGCGTGATGTTCGGCGTCGCGAAGCGCACCTTGGTGTCGCTGACCGAGACCGCGATCTGCATGTCGTCGTCGTCGAGCAGCTTGCGCAGCTCGCCCACGGTCTTGCGCGGGACGATGACGCCAGGCATGCCCTCGGCGCCGTCGGGCAGCGGGGCCTCGATCCGGGCCAGCCGGTGACCGTCGGTGGCGACGCAGCGCAGGACGGCACCGTCCTCGCCCTCGGCGACATGCATGAAGACGCCGTTGAGGTAATAGCGGGTCTCTTCGGTGGAGATGGCGAACTTCGCCTTGTCGAAGAGGCGGCGCAGCATCGGGGCGGGGGCGGAGAAGTTCGAGGCGTACTCGGACGAGGCCATGACCGGGAACCCGTCGCGGGGCAGCGTGGCCAGCGAGAAGGTGGACTTGCCTGCGCGCACCTCGAGGCGGCCCTTCACGCCGTCCTCGCTGAGCTGGACCATCGCACCATCGGGCAGCTTGCGGACGATCTCGTGCAGGGTGACGGCGGGCACGGTGGTGGCCCCGGCGCGCTCGACCATCGCGGGGGCGCGGTCGACCACTTCGATGTCGAGATCGGTGGCACGGAAGCTGGCGGTGTTGCCCTCAGCCTCGATCAGGACGTTGCCGAGGATCGGGATCGTGTTGCGGCGCTCGACGACGGACTGCGCCTGTCCGACGGCCTTGAGCAGATCCGCGCGCTCTATGCTGAGTTTCATGCCCTCACCTCCTGGACCCGGGTCCGACAGGGTATCCGAACCTGCGGTAACCACAAGAGTTTATCGGGACTGTTCATGGGTTTGGCGGGGCCGTCAAGGCCCCGGTCCAGTGTCGCGGCGTGCTGCGTCAGCCTTCCAGGGCACGGCGCAGGATGGTCACATCCTCCGCAATCCGCTGGTCGGTATCCTGCAGCGAGGTGATCTTGCGCACGGCATGGATGACCGTGGTGTGATCGCGCCCGCCGAAGCGGCGGCCGATCTCGGGCAGCGACCGCTGGGTCATCGTCTTGGCCAGGTACATCGCCACCTGACGCGGACGGGCGATGGTGCGCGTCCGTTTCGGGCCCAGCAGGTCGGCGATCCGAACGTTGTAGTGCTCGGACACCTTCCGCATGATCTCGTCGACGGTCACCTTGCGCTCGGACGCCCGGAGGATGTCGGCGAGACATTCCTGCGCCGCCTCCAGCGTGATCTCGCGCCGCACCAGCGAGCCGAAGGCGAAGAGCCGGGTCAGGGCGCCTTCCAGCACCCGCACATTCGAGGTGATCCGCATGGCGAGGAATTCCAGCACGCCGTCGGCGATCACGATCTGCTCGCCCATCGCAAGATGCTCGTCGAGTTTCTGCTGCAGGATGCCCAGCCGCAGTTCGTAGTCGGTCGGGTGCAGGTCCACCACCAGCCCGCGCTGGAGGCGCGAGCGAATCCGCTCTTCCAGTCCGTCGATATCGACCGGGGCCCGATCGCCGGACAGGATGATCTGCTTCTGCTGGTCGATCAGCGCGTTGAAGGTGTGGAAGAATTCATCCTGCGTGCTGTCCTTGCCCGCGATGAACTGCACGTCGTCGACCATCAGGATGTCGACCGAGCGGAAGAGCTCCTTGAAGCTCATGGTGTCGCGGTCGCGCAGGGCCTTCACGAAGCGGTACATGAACTGCTCGGCAGAGAGATACAGCACCTTCAGGCCGGGATTCCGGGCCTGCGCCTCCCAGGCGATGGCGTGCATCAGGTGCGTCTTGCCGAGCCCCACGCCGCCGTAGAGGAAGAGCGGGTTGAACGACACCGGGCCGCCCTCGGCAACGCGGCGGGCCGCGGCGTGGGCCAGTTCGTTGGGCTTGCCGACGACGAAGCTGTCGAAGGTCAGCCGCGAATCGAGCGACGAGCCGGCGGAAAACGGATCGGCGTCCTTGTGGACCTCCGGCTCGACCGCGCGCACGCTGCGCGGCAGCGGTGCTGCGATGTCAAACTCGATCCGGTTCACGTCCACTCCGTTCCGCAGCAGGTGGCGGAGAATCCGGTCGCCGTAGTTCTGGCGGACCCAGGTCCCGACGAAGCTCGTCGGAGCCTCGAACCGTGCAACACCGTTGTCGACGCTGTCGAATTTCAGCGGTTCAATCCATGTTGCGAAATTGTTGGTCCCGATTTCCCGTTCCAGATCCGACTGCACACGCCCCCAGGTGTCCTGTGTCATTCGCTCTTGCGCCCTTTTGTCTGTCCCCGACCCCGCGGAGCGGCCGGTGCTCCCGTTCGGAGCCTGTCCCTTTGGTCTTGGCGACTCCGAGCAGCGCCTCCGCAGTCGGAGACGACACGTGACCAAGGCCCGGGCGGCAGGTGCCTGGGCCGTGATACACGTGCAGGTTGTGGAACAGCGGACCGGACGCGCGCCAAAACAGGCACACGCTTCAACCGGGAGGACGGCTGGACACATCCCCATGTGCCCGATCCGACGAACGACGGCGGCAGCAGCATTGCCGTTCTTAACGTCGGTATGACCTCCCCGGACGCCCTCGCCGGCGTCGGACCACTGACCCTCGCACTACCGTGATCAGACTCGCTGCATAGTGGGTAGCAAGCGGTTCCGGACTCGCCAACGGCAACAATGATGTTGACTCGGTGTTAACCGAAACGAATCCCACTTCAACTTCAGGTTGAGGGGTGTCGCCGATTTGTTACATAACTGAAATGCCGTGAAAAACGAAAAAGCGCCCCCAGAGGGAGCGCTTCAACTGTTGCGATTCTGTCAATCTCAAGCGTTGAGTGCTTTGACCCGGCTCGAGAGGCGCGAGATTTTCCGGGATGCCGTGTTCTTGTGCAGCACGCCTTTGGTCACACCACGCATCACTTCCGGCTGTGCCGACTTCAGCGCTTCGGCGGCCTTGGCGGCGTCACCGGAGGCGATCGCTTCCTCGACCTTGCGCAGGAAGGTGCGGATGCGCGAGCGGCGGGCCTTGTTCACGGCGGTGCGGCGCTCGGCCTGGCGGGCGCGCTTCTTGGCTTGGGGCGAATTCGCCATGCGAGTCTCTCTTTCGTCTATCGGATCGTGTCACAGGATGATGCACGGGACGACCCGATGCCGCGGGACGCGTCCCGGGGCGACTCTGGCCAGAGCGGGCCTCACGCGCATGTCTGGCGCCGGGGTCTAGACGAACTGGCGGGAATTGCAAGCGCGATTCGGGATTTGCCCCGTCAGCGGTCCCGGAACTGCGCTTCGCGCTTTTCGAGGAAGGCTTCCATCCCCTCGCTCTGATCCTCGGTGGCGAACATCGCGTGGAACAGGCGGCGCTCGAACAGAAGCCCTTCGCGCAGCGAGGTTTCCTCGGCGCGGTTCACCGCTTCCTTGACCGCGCGGGCGGTCAGCATGGATTTCTCTGCGATCTTGGCGGCGGCGCTCATGGTTTCGTCCATCAGTTTCTTCGCGGGCACGACGCGGCTGACGAGACCCACGCGCTCCGCCTCGTCGGCGGCCATGAACCGGCCGGTCAGGTTCATGTCCATCGCCTTGGACTTGCCGACGAGCCGCGTCAGACGCTGCGTGCCGCCAAGACCGGCGATCACGCCCAGGTTGATCTCGGGCTGGCCGAACTTCGCGGTATCCGCCGCGATGATGAAATCGCACATCATCGCCAACTCGCAGCCGCCGCCCAGCGCGTAGCCGGCAACGGCGGCGATGATCGGCTTGCGGATGCGCTGGAACCGCTCGGCGACGGGGCCGAACAGATCTTCCGTGTAGACCTCGACGAAGGATTTCTTCGACATCTCCTTGATGTCGGCACCGGCGGCGAAGGCCTTTTCCGAGCCGGTCAGCACGATCACGCGCACCTTCTCGTTGGCGTCGGCCTTCTCCAGCGCGGCAAGAAGCTCGCCAAGCAACTCCTGGCTCAGCGCGTTGAGGGCGTCGGGCCGGTTGAGACGGATGACACAGACGTATCCCTCCTGCTCGACCAGAATGGTGTTGTAGGCCATGGCTCGCACTCCCCTTTGCGCGCTGTTCCGCGGCGCAGGGTTAACAACTGGTCCCGCAGGTTCAAGTTATCTTTGACAGTGCGGGCAGTAGAAGCTGGACCGCCCGGACTGCACGATCCGCGCCACGGTTCCGCCGCATCCCTCGGTGATACAGGGTGCGCCCTCGCGGCCGTACACGCGGAAGCTGTGCTGGAAATATCCCAGCTCTCCATCGGTCTGGCGATAGTCGCGCAGGCTGGATCCGCCGGCGGCAATCGCATCGGACAGGACATCGCGGATCACCGGGACAAGGCGGTCGATCCGGGCACGGGAGAGGTTGCCCGCCAGCCGTCGCGGTGAGATGCCGGAGCGGAAGAGCGCCTCGCAGACATAGATGTTGCCGAGACCCGCCACGATGCCCTGGTCGAGCAGCGCGGCCTTCATCGGGGTGCGCCGCCCCGCCAGGCGCCCTGCCAGATACGGCGCATCGAAAGCGTTCCCGAGCGGCTCGGGTCCGAGGCCCGCGAGCAGCTTGTGCTGCTCCGCGGTCGCGGTCGGCATCAGGTCCATCGCCCCGAACCGGCGCGGATCGTTGAACACGATCCGGGTTCCGTCATCGAGATCGAGCACGACGTGATCATGCGTCTCGGGCGCGGGATGGGCATGGACGTATTCGCCGAGCATCGCCCGACCGGCGTCGGCCGCATGGATCAGGATGCGCCCCGACATGCCCAGGTGCAGCAACAGCGTCTCGCCGCTGTCGAGATCGGCGAGGATGTATTTCGAGCGCCGTCGCAGGGCCGTGACCCGCACCCCGGTAAGCCGTTCGGCCATGCGCGGCGGAAAGGGCCAGCGCAGATCCGGGCGACGGACATCGGCCCGGGCAATCACGCGGCCGGTCAGGACGGGTTCGAGACCGCGGCGGACCGTCTCGACCTCGGGCAGTTCTGGCATCGGACCTCCGCCGGGCTGTGGTGTCGCGGCGCGTTGCAGCGCTCGGGGTGCGGCCTATAAGGAGGGGAGCATGCAGAGGAACGGCAAGACCCCATGACCCAGGACACGGAAAAAACCACGCATTTCGGCTTCGAGACGGTGCCGGAGGCGGAGAAGGCCGGACGGGTGCATGGCGTCTTCACCTCGGTCGCCTCGAAATACGACGTGATGAACGACGTGATGAGCGTGGGCGTTCACCGGGTCTGGAAGGATGCGATGATGGACTGGCTGGCCCCGCGCGACGGGCAGCGCCTGCTCGACGTGGCCGGGGGCACCGGGGACGTCGCCTTCCGCTTCCTGAAGCGTGCCCCGGCAGCGAGCGCGGTGGTGCTCGACATGACCGAGTCGATGCTGATCGAAGGCCGGAAGCGCGCCGAGGCCGAGGCGATGTCGGACCGGCTGGACTGGATCGTCGGCGACGCGATGGCCCTGCCCTTCGAGGACAACAGCTTCGATGTCTACACGATCAGCTTCGGAATCCGGAACGTCACGCGGATCGAGGACGCGCTGGGCGAAGCCTTCCGCGTGCTGCGGCCCGGCGGGCGGCTGATGGTGCTGGAGTTCAGCCAGCTGCCGAACCCGGCGATGCAATGGGCCTATGATCGCTACTCGTTCAACGTGATCCCGCGGATGGGCCAGGTGATCGCGGGGGACAGCGCCAGCTACCAGTATCTCGTCGAATCGATCCGCAAGTTCCCGGACCAGGAGCGCTTCGCCACGATGATCCGGCAGGCGGGCTTCGCACAGGTGAAATACCGGAACCTGACCTTCGGTGTCGCGGCGCTGCACTCGGGCTGGAAGATCTGAGGTGCGCGGGCCGCACAATATCTGGCGCCTGATCCGGACCGGCGCGACCTTCGAACGCGCCGGCGCCATGCGCGTGGCGCTGGAGGCGATGGACGCCCCGCCCGCCCTGCGCGTCGCGGCTCGCGTCCTCGGCTGGCCGTTCCAATGGCTGGGCATCCGTGGTGACGAGTCGATGCCGCCGGTGACGCGGGCGCTGACGGCACTGGGCCCCGCCTACATCAAGTTCGGACAGATCATGTCCACCCGCCCGGACGTGGTCGGCGACGAGCTGGCAACGCAATTGCGCGTCCTGCAGGACAAGCTGCCGCCCTTCCCGGTGGCCGAGGCAAAGGCCGCCGTCGAGCGGGAGCTGGGGTATCCCTGCGATACGCTCTTTTCCGAGTTCTCGCCGCCGGTCGCGGCCGCCTCGATCGCGCAGGTCCACAAGGCCCGGCTGGCCAGCACCGGCGAAGCCGTCGCGGTCAAGGTGCTGCGCCCGGGCATCGAGCGTGCGTTCCGCAAGGACATCGACGCCTTCTATTTCGCGGCCCGGATGGTCGAGCTTCTGTCCCCCGGCGCGCGTCGGCTCCGGCCGATGGACGTGATCGCGCATTTCGAGGGCGTCGTGCTCGGCGAGCTGGACCTGCGGCTGGAAGCCTCCGCCGCCGGGGAGTTTGCCGCCAACACCGCGCGCGACGAGGGATTCGGCGTTCCCGTGGTACAATGGGACCTGTCGGCGCGGCGGGTGATGACACTGGGCTGGGTCGAGGGCATTTCGCTCGGCGATGTCGCCGCGATCGACGCGGCGGGGCACGACCGCGTCATGCTGGGCAACCGGGTGCTGCAACTGTTCCTGAACCACGCGCTGCGCGACGGCTATTTCCACGCCGACATGCACCAGGGCAACCTCAAGGTCGGCCGCTCGGGGGAAATCCTCGCCCTCGATTTCGGGATCATGGGGCGGATCGACGAGTATACGCGCCGGGTCTACGCGGAAATCCTTATCGGCTTCATCCGCAAGGACTACCGCCGCGTGGCCGAGGTGCATTTCGAAGCGGGATACGTGCCGCCGGACCGCGACATCGATGCCTTTGCGCAGGCCCTCAGGTCGGTCGGCGAACCGATCTTCGGGATGGACGCGACGCGGATCTCGATGGCGCGCCTGCTGGCCTACCTCTTCGAGGTGACCGAGCGGTTCGGCATGGAAACCCGGACCGAACTGATCCTGCTGCAGCGCACCATGGTGGTGGTGGAGGGCGTCGCACGGTCGCTGAACCCGCGCATCAACATCTGGGAAGTCGCGAAGCCCGTCGTCGAGAGCTACATCCGCAGCAATGTGGGCCCCGCCGCGCTGGCGCGGGACCTGATCGCCACCGCGCGCGTGCTGGGCCGGTTCGGGCCGAAGCTGCCGGTCCTGACCGAGTCCCTGCTGGTCCGCGCGATGCAACCCCCGGCCCCGCCACCGCGCCGCGTTCCCGGCGCGGTCTGGGCCCTGGCCGGGGCAGCGGCCGCAATCGCGGGCGTCCTGGTCGGGACGTTGCTGTAAGGGGCGCGGGCGCTCTGGCAAGGGTTTGCGTCGCGAGGCGTCCCTGGTTGTTCGGGCGGTGGCTGGCTTCGGTCCGCCGCACCGCCCGGTTCGCCGTTGCGCCAGATTGGCGATGCCACAGACGGTTTTCGCTTCGGCAAGATTGCGGGCACCCCGAGGGGACATTCCCCCAGCCGCCGCGCCGTCGCCAGACCGTCGTGCCACCTAGGGTCGGCGCAGGGCTGTGATCCCAGCCGGGGTCGTGACCCGCTGTCCGGACAGAACGAGCTCGGCACCGTCGGGTCCGGTCCGGACCTCCCGTACGGACCCCCAGACGCCGACGCCCCCGGAGGGCAGACTGCCGTCGAGGCCGCGCGCCTCGGTCCGGAATCCGTACACCCCCGGCGGAAGCGGGCTTCCGTCCGCGCGCACCCCGGCCCACGTCAGGCTGTCGGCGTCCGGGTCGAGGGCGAGTCGCTGAACCTCCGCACCGCCCGCATCGGTCACGATCAGGTCCGCCGATAACGTCCCGTGCGGAAGGTCGATGTCGAGGGCCAACGGTACCCCTTCGAAGCCGCCCTGACCCGGAGTCCGGGCCTCCATGCCCACCCATCCGGCCAGGTCGGTCAGGCCCATGACCCCCAGGCGATCGGACAGGGTCGTCAGCAGATCGTTGGTGCGCACCTGCTGCTCGACCCCGGAAAACGTCGCGAGCTGCACGGCGAAATCGTTCGAATCGAGCGGATTGAGCGGATCCTGATTGCGAAGCTGCGCGGTGAGCATCCTCAGGAAGGTCTCGAAGTCCGACGAGGGCAGGACCCCGCCGGTCGTCGAAGACCGCGGCGACGGGGATGGGCTGAATGGGCTGGCGGCAACGGGCTCCATGATCTGCTCCGGGGTCAGAGACGTCGGTCGACCCGACCCGTGATGCTGGTCTGGGTCGGTACAGGGGGCGTGGGAAGGAGGGACGGGTCCGGCTCGGGTGGGGCCTGGCCCGGCGCCGGACCCTGGGGCAGATCCCCCCTCGCGAGGTAGGCATGGCCCTGCCGCGATCCGGACGCCCCGCTGTCGAGCGCGAGGGACAGCCCGCTCCATCCCGCATCCCGCAGGTCCCGAAGGAACTGGTCGCCATGCCGCCGCATCAGGTCGAGGGTTTCGGGACGATCGACCGTCACGACGACATGCTGGGGCTGTTCCGCCCCGCCCAGCCGCAGGCGCAGACGACCGAGCTCGGGCGGGTCGAGCACGACCTCGACCGGCAGCGGGCCGGCTGACAGGGCCTCCCGGACCTGGGACTGGAGCCGCGCGTGAATCGACGGCGTGGCGGGTGTCGCATCGCGCGGCAGGGGGATCGGCGCATCGGTCCGGGTGACCCGGGTCGGGAGGTCCGGCGGCGCGGGTCCGGGCTGCAGGAGTGCGGCAGGCTCGGGGGCGGAGGGGACGGATACGCGCCCGGCAAGGTCCGCGCCCCTGGTCCGCGGCTGCGGGCCGTCCGGGTTCGGGCTCAGACGCGGGTCGGGCTCGGGCGAGATTTGTGCGCCCACGACCGGTGCCGCGGTTGCGTCGGTCCGGCCTCCCGCCCGCAGAGCGGCAGACAGGTCGGTCCTGACCGGCGGTGGATTCGACAATTGCTCGAGAGGACCCCGTGCGGTGGAAGGAGAGGGACTTGGCTGCGTGTCAGTCGCCGCCCTGGCGACCGGGAACCCGTCCGCTGCCATATCCGCGGCTTCTGGCCGACCCGGGGCCAGCACGGGTTGGGGACCAAGACCCGCTCCCTGTTGGACGATCAGTTGGGGCGTCTGAGGTTTGCCTGTCGGATGACCCTGACCAGACGGAACTGCGCCGACGCCCTGTAAGCCGCGCTCTGTCCACTTGAGATACGAGGTTTCACGCTGACCGGTTATCGGGGGGGTCGTGTTGACCCCGGTGGCCGTGACCGGGAGCGCCTCCAGAGGCGCAGCAGGCCTTAACGGCACGGGCAAGCCTGAACCATCCCGCGGCGCCACCACTGCCTTAAGCGGAGGTGCGAAGTCCCGGACCGGGTTGGGACCCTCGGGCGCGACCAAAGACTCGCCGGTCCCCTTGGACAGATCGCCTGACATTAGCGGACTCTCAAGACTAGACCGCCCCGTCCCAGTCCCTGCGGGCGAGGCGGCGTTCCCGAGATCGGAGGGGCTTGGCCCTTCTGTCCCGAACGGTCGCCCAAAGGTCAGGGCGACGTCACCTGCGCCACCCACGACATCCGTGCGACTCAGCCGGTCAGGGCTGTCCGACATCAAAGCATCGGCGGATTCCGGGTCCGCTTCACCGGGACCCGGCAGAAAGGTGGCAGCAGAACGGAACTCACCGGGCGCATCAAAATGGACAATCGGGAAGCCCCCGGGAAGCGCCGGTAAAACCTCCAGAAGATCAAACTCATCCTGCCCTTCGGCCCGCGGTCTGAGCCGAACGGGAAAAGGTACGGCATCGGCGACATCCGGCCCGAGCCGTGGCGCCTGCGCCGGATCCGGCACCCCTTCAGGGCCGAGGCCGAAAACCCCTCCGACCTGTCCAGGCAGGCGGTCGCGATTCTCGCTGACGGCAGGCGCCACGATCGCAGGGACTTCAGGTCCGGGGAAAAAGGAAAGGCCGAGGGTCATGACGACAGTCCTGTGACCGAATGCTTACGACTTCTTTACCCGCCTGCCCCCAAATGAGTCGAAAGCAACCTTCTGTCCCCACTATGTCCGACATCCTTCCGCCGCCCCCTCCGGATCAACTTCTTGCCCTGTCGCGACGGCTCGAAGCGCATGTCTTGTCGACCATGCTCGCCGCCGCCGGGCTGCACGAGACATCGGGCGCGTGGCAGGGCGGCGCCGGGGAGATGCAGTTCGCCTCGTTCCTGCGCGATGCGCAGGCGACAGAGATCGTGAAAGCGGGGGGATTGGGACTTGCGGCACAGATCCAGGCCGCGCTGCTGGCGGCGGACGCGCCGCCATGACGCGCGTGAGTGACCCCATCGAGCTTCTGATCGCGCGACTGGACCGACAATGCGGGCTGCTGCGGGCCGGCCGATTCGCGGAGGCCGCGGCCAGCGGGGTGACCGACGGCGATCTCGCGTCCCTGGTCCGGCGCGGTGCGGCCACCGATCCAGCCCGTCTCGGGCTACTGCGGGAGCGCGCGCAACAGGCGGCCCGGTTGCTGGAGGCCAGCCTCGACGGCTTCCGCGCCGCCGCCCGCCACACGGCGTCGGGTGCCCCGCAAACCTCGGTCTACTCGGCCCGCGGAGCCCTGCGCGCCCTCGCCCCGGGCAACCTCCGGTCGACGCGCGCGTGACCGGATCCCTCCAATTGTCCGCATTTGGCGGTCGGCGGTTAGTGGGCAGTTAGCAACTCGGCGGCAGGGTGGTGCCAACTCCCGAATGGAGCCGCGCCCGACATCCCTCGGACGATCGCCAGCACGGCGGGCGACAGACCTGTCCGGCCTGTCATGGGTGAACTGCACCGCAAAGCGGTGCCGAGCGAAGGTAGCTGACATATGTCCAGCATTTTGACCAACAACAGCGCGATGGTCGCGCTGCAGACCCTGAAGTCGATCAACACGAATCTCGAGAAGACCCAATCTGAAATCGCCACCGGCAAGTCGATCGGCTCCGCCCGGGACAGCTCCGCGATCTGGGCGATCTCGAAGGTCATGGAAGCCGATGTGAAGGGTTTCACCTCCATCTCGGAAAGCCTGTCACTGGGCGAGTCGACGGTCTCCGTGGCGCGCAAGGCCGCGGAAACGGTCACGTCGCTACTGACCGAGATCAAGGGGAAAGTCGTCGCGGCGCAGGAAGACAACGTGGACCGGACGAAGATACAGACCGAGATCACCGCGCTGAGCGACCAGATCAAGTCGGTCGTCGATGCGGCCCAGTTCAACGGTCTCAACCTGATCAACGGCACCGTGTCCTCGACCAATGCGAACGGCCAGATCGGCGTCAACGTGCTTGCCTCGCTGAACCGCGACTCGTCCGGCAATGTCTCGGCCACCCAGATCGGCGTGGACGCCAAGAACCTGTCGCGGACCGGCGGCACCGCGCTGGCGGCCGCCGCGTTCGATGTCGGGACCGATGGCGGAACCGCCGATGTCATCGACAAGTACGACGGGGGTACGGCCGACTTCGTGAAGCTCGATGCCTTCAAATTCCTCGACAATTCCGGCGGCGCCACGGGCTCGGTCGCGCTGAAGTCGAGCACTCCCGGTGTCGATACCGCGGCCACGGGGGGACTGATGGTCGGCGACCAGGTGGCCATGACCGTCGGAACCGTGACCGGCCGCTACATCGTGAAGGAGGGCGATACGGCCGAAGCGCTCGTGGCGGGACTGAAGAACGCGCTGTCCGAAGCGGGTCTGTCGTCCGACGATTTCACCATGGACATCTCGACGGCCGCCGAGCTGAAGATCAGCAACAAGACCAACGCCGGCGTTGCCGTTTCGACCACCGCAACGCGCGGGTCCGGCGGTCTTGCAAACCTCTCGACCCTCTCGGTGGCGACGGCCGGAGACGCGGCAACCGCGCTGAGCGATATCGAGACCATGATCCAGACCGCCATCGATGCCTCGGCCGCATTCGGCTCGTCCGAAGCCCGGATCTCGATCCAGTCGAACTTCATCAGCGACCTGAGCGACGCCTTGAAGTCCGGGATCGGAAACCTTGTCGATGCGGACATGGAAGAGGCCTCTGCGCGTCTTCAGGCGCTTCAGGTGCAGCAGCAACTGGGCATCCAGTCCCTGTCGATTGCCAACCAGGCCCCGCAGAGCGTTCTCGCGCTCTTCCGGTAAAGACACCAAGGGCGGCCCGACCTGGGCCGCCCGGCTCGCCTGACGCCCAGTCCCAGTCGAAAGTTCCGCTCCCATGACAGCCGCCGCCCTGAGGGCCCGTCACGCCTACTCCGAGTCCGCAACCCGGTCGCCGCGTGCCACCGAATTCGACCTGTTGTCGGACATCAGCCGCCGCCTGCGGCGCGCCGTCGCGAATGCCGACACCGACCACCCCGAACTGGCGGCCGCAATCCATGCCAATCGACGCATCTTGACCGCCCTGGCGGCCGACGTGGCCGATCCGGGCAATGCCCTGTCGCCCGAGTTGCGGGCCCGCGTCTTCTATCTCGCGCGGTTTTGTGACGCCCATTCGCGCAAGGTGCTGCGGGACGAGGCTGAAGCCACAGTCCTGCTCGACATAAACGCCGCCGTCCTGTCCGGGCTTGCCGGACATCCGGGGGCGGCATGAGCGGCCTCGTCCTGAAGCTCGCGCCGCACGAACGGCTGTTGCTGAACGGCGCCGTCATCGAGAACGGCGACAAACGCTGCCGCCTGAACATCGTGACGCCGAATGCCCATGTCCTGCGACTGAAAGATGCGCTGCACCCGGAAAACGCGACTACGCCGGTCGCCCGGGTCTGCTATGTTGCACAGCTGATCCTTTCCGGCGACGCCGATCCGGTGGATGGGCCAGCCCAGTTGATGCGGGGTATCGAGCAGCTCAGTCAGGTCTTCAGGGACAGCGACAGCCGCAGCCTGCTGGCGGCGGCAACCGAGGCGGGGCGCGCTGGACAGACGTTCCAGGCGCTCAAGGCCTTGCGTGCGCTCTTGCCCAGGGAAACCCGGCTGATGGCAACGCAGGCCTGATCGTGGTCGGGGTCGCCATACCGCTGACGGGGTTTGCGGGGTGGCGCTTTCTCCGGGAAACGCGGCAGCAACAGGAAGCCCGTCTCGCGGCGTCGCCAACCGACGCCCGGGACCTGCAGGCCTTCAAGAATCGCATCGGGCAAATGGCATCCGCAACGGACCTCGTGCAGGATCGGCAGGTCCTGCGCGTGGCCCTGACCGCCTTCGGGCTGGAGGACGACATGCGCAGCCGGGCGCTTGTGGAACGCGTCCTCTCGGACGGGACGGTCGGCAGGGACGCCCTGTCCAATCGCCTCGCGGACCGCAGGTATCGCGCTCTGTCCGAGGCGTTCGGTTTCGGCCCGTACGAGATGCCCGGAAGGCTGCGATCGGATTTCGTCGACAGGATTGCCAGCGCCTATGTGGCGCGGCGCTTTGAAGCCGAGGTCGGCAGGGTCGATGAGTCTCTGCGCCTTGCTCTGAACGCCGAGCGTGAGTTGTCGGGCTTTGCCGACCGCACCGGTTCGTCCGCGACAACACTGTGGTACGAAGTGCTCGCGACGCCTCCCGTGCGCAAAGTCATTGAAGAGGCGCTCGGCTTGCCGGCCAGCGTTGCCGGGCTGGACCTCGACCGACAGATCGGCCTCTTCCGGGAGGCAAGCCGCTGGGCCTTTGGAACCGATCAGCTGCAAGAGCTTGCGCAACCTGATCGGCTCGAACCAATCCTGCGCCGGTATCTCGCGCGAGCCGGTCCGGAGACCGGCACAGCCCGAACCAGCCGTGCAGCAATCGCGCTGCGTCTGCTAGGCGGCGGATGAGGCGGAAAGATGCGCGGGGATCTGCCGCGCTTTCCAGAGGCGATGACCCACCAACGTCCTTGTCCCCTGTCATGCTTCCCGCAAACCCTACGAAGCCCGAGATAACGAATTCCTGTTCGGGCGCGGCAAAGAAACGGGCGCGCACGACAGGACGTTCCATGATCCCGCGCCCGAGGTTTGCCACCGGCGCCCCTCTGTGCCCGCCCGATCCGCACGCCACCGGGGGTCCGGGGATCAGCGAAGGCAACGAAAAGCAACGCCCGGCGCAGACTAGCGCCCGTCAAGGCCCTCCTCCCCCTCCAGGATCGCCGCGAGCCGGGTGAAGCTTTCACCTGCGCCGCCCCGTGCAGGCGCGGCCAAGAACCGGTCGAGGGCAGGTCCCAGCCGGACCGCCCGATCAAGGGCGGGATCCGAGCCGGAGGCGTAGAGGCCGGATTGCAGAAGAAGCCGCACCTCGGCGAGCTGCGCGAGGCACGCGCGGGCGTCGGCGAGGATCGCGCGCTCATCAACGCTGGTGGCGTGCTCGAGACTGCGCGACACGGACGCGAGAACATCGACCGCCGGGAACCGCCCGCGCTCGGCGATGGAGCGGTCGAGAACGACGTGCCCGTCGACGATCCCGCGCACGAGATCCGCGACCGGTTCATCCATGTCGGACCCGGCAACCAGCACGCTGAAGATCGCGGTCATGTCCCCTTCGCCGGGACCGCCGGGACCGGCCCGCTCGCACAGGCCGGTCAGCAGCGGCACGACGGAAGCGGGAAAGCCGCGCAGGGCGACCGGTTCACCGACGGCAACGGCGATCTCGCGCTGGGCCTCGGCGAGACGGGTGAGCGAATCGAGCAGGAAGAGCACCTGGAACCCCTGCGCCCGGTAATGCTCGGCGCAGTGCATGGCGCTGAGGGCGGCCCTACGCCGGAGCAGGGGACTCTGGTCCGACGTGGCGGAGAAGACGACGCTGCGGCGCATGCCCGCCGGTCCCAGCACGCGGTCCACCATGTCGCGCACCTCGCGGCCGCGCTCACCGATCAAGGCGACGACAACCACGTCACAGGACAGGTGGCGGGCGAGGTTGCCGAGGAGCGTCGTCTTGCCGACCCCCGACCCGGCGAAGAGCCCGATGCGCTGTCCCCGCACGAGGGGAAGAAAGGTGTCGAAAACCGACAACCCGGTGTCGAGCCGGTCACCCCACCCCCGGCGCTGATGCGGAAGGCAGTGCGGAACAAACCCGCCGGGGTCGAGGTCGCTGCCATCCACCGGTGCCCCGAAGGCGTCGAGCACATGGCCGATCCAGCCCGGCGACGGACGGAGGGCGGGCGCCCCGAGATGCTCGGCCGGGTCGCCGAGCGCGAGGCCGGTCCCGCCGTCTTCCGGCAGGAGGGTCACGAGCGCGCCGTCGAGGCGCACGACCTCCGCCCCGAGCGCCCGCCCGTCCCGCCGTTTCAGACGGACCCGGTCGCCAAGGACCGCCACCCGGTCGAGCCCGACCGCGTGGAGGAGGTTGCCCTGCACGGCCGTGAGGTGCCCCGAGACCCGGTGGACCGGAACGGCGGCAACCCGGGCGGCGAGCGGGCGGAAATCGGCAGGAGTCATCGCGGGCGGATCCGGTTGGGGGTGACGCATCGGGCGGTGCTAACCGGCTCTTAGGGAATCAGGGTTAAGCGTGGGTTGAAGTCGCGGAGAAGCCGCAGGGGGGACCCCCATGACACCCGAGTTGCCTGACCTTCTGCGCCTGTCGGGGGCGCTTGCCCGCCACGCGGCGGCCCGCCAGCAGATCGCGGCCGAAAACATCGCCAATGCCGATACGCCCGGGTACCGCGCCCGCGACCTGCCTGACTTCGACGAGGTTGTCGCGCGGCTCGGTACGGGATCGCTGCGGGCGCAGATCGACCGGTCGGTGCCGGTCTCGCCGAACGGCAACGCCGTCTCCCTCGAAACCGAGATGCTGCGGCTGGCGGACATCCGGCAGGATCACGACCTGGCCCTCGGGGTCTATCGCAGTGCGCTCGACATCCTGCGCACCGGCCTTGGCCGGCGGGCCTGAGGGACACGGGCATGTCCGATCTGAAGAGCGCCCTCTCCGTCGTGGCCACCGGCCTGACCGCACAGGCGGGCCGGTTGAACCTGATCGCGCAGAACATCGCCAACGCCGAAACCCCGGGCTACCGCCGCAAGCTGACGGCGTTCGAGGCCACGACGCTCGGTCCGGGCGAAACCGGCGTACGGCTGGTCCGGGCAGGGCTTGACCGGCGCGAGTTGCCAAGGGAGTTCCGGCCCGGTCACCCGATGGCAGATGACGCGGGCTACGTGCTCGGCTCGAACGTCAGCCTGACGATCGAGATGGCCGACGCCCGCGAGGCGCAACGCAGCTACGAGGCCAACCTGCGCAGCTTCGACAATGCGCGGCAGATGACGCGGTCGCTGCTCGACCTGCTCCGCCGCTAGGGGGATTGAGCGATGGACATCCGAGCCTCAGCCGCCGCAAGCCTCTATGCCGGGATGCGCCAGAAGGTGCAGCCGGACGCCGCCGGGGCCGTCCAGCAGGGCGTCGCCGGGTTCGTCGAGACGCTGCGCCAGGGCGAGACGACCGCCCGCGACGCGCTGACCGGCAAGGCCGACCCCACGGCACTGGTGCAGGCCCTCGCCCAGACGGAACTGGCGGTCGAGACGGCAGTCACCGTGCGCGACAAGGTGGTCGAGGCCTATCAGGAAATCCTCAGGATGCCGGTGTGACGATGGGCGACGCGATCCTCTACGACATCCTTCGGCAGGGCCTGTGGGTTTCGGTGATGATCTCGACGCCGATGCTGGCGGTGGCCCTAATCGTCGGCCTCGGGATCGGCCTCGTGCAGGCACTGACCTCGGTACAGGAGATGACCCTGACCTTCGTGCCCAAGGTGGCCGCGATGCTGGCCGCGTTCTGGGTGTCGATGACCTTCATGACCGACATGCTGGTCGGCTTCTTCCAGCGCGGTGTCCTGCCGCTGGTGGCCGCGCCGTGACGGGGGCCGCAGATGGATAACGCGATCTATACCGCGCTGAGCCGCCAGGTCGGGCTGCAGCGCGACCTCGATGCGGTGGCCAACAACATCGCCAACCTCAGTACGACCGGCTTCCGCCGCGAGGAGGTGATCTTCGCCGAGTACCTGAAGCGGACCGGACCGGATCACGACTCCATCTCGATGGTTCGCCCGACAGCCCGGCGGATCGTCGAGGACCAGGCCGTGCTGCAACCGACCGGCGCCGAACTCGACTTCGCCCTCGAGGGACCCGGATACTTCCAGATCGGGCGGGGCGGCGCGGTCCACCTGACCCGCGCGGGGTCCTTCTCGCTTGGCCCTGACGGCCGGATCGTGACGCCTGCTGGCGATCCGCTGCTGGACCTCGGCGGGGCCGAGATCACGGTGCCGCCCGGCACCACCAACCTTGCCCTGGCCACGGACGGCACCCTCAGCGCCGATGGTCGGCCGCTGGCGCAATTGGGTGCGACGCTGCCGGCGGAAACCGGAACGCTCCGCCGCGTCGGGGACACGCTCTTCGCCGTCGACGGCGACACGCTGCCCGCCGAAACGGCGACCTTCCACCAGGGAATGCTGGAGGGCTCGAACGTGTCCGCGGTGACGGAGCTGGCGCGCCTCGTCGAAGTGCAGCGCCGCTACGAAAGCACCAAGGGGTTCATCGACCGCGAGGACGAGCGAATCCGCGCCGTCATCGACACACTTGGCCGCTAAGGACGGAAAGGGACTGCCATGCGCGCACTGCACATCGCCGCCACCGGAATGAACGCCCAGCAGATGCGGGTCGAGGTCATTTCCAACAACCTCGCGAACATGAACACGACGGGCTACAAGACCCGCCGCGCCGAGTTTGCCGACCTGCACTATCAGCAACTGGCTCGCCCGGGCAGCATTGCCGCAGCGGACGGATCGGTCCTGCCGACCGGGGTGCAACTGGGCCTGGGCGTGCGACCGGCTGCCGTGTCGATGACGCTGGAACAGGGCACGTTGGCCAAGACGCGCGGCGATCTCGACCTGGCGATCGAGGGGGCTGGATGGTTCGAGGTCCTGCTGCCGAGCGGCGTCAGCGCCTACAGTCGCGACGGCTCGTTCGAGCGCACCGGCGACGGGCTGATCGTCACCTCGGATGGCTTCGCGCTTCAGCCCGAGATCACGATCCCGGACGAGGCGTTCCGCGTCTCGATCAACGCCGACGGTGAGGTCTACGCGCATTTCCGCGACACGGTCGACCCCGAGCTTCTGGGGCAGATCACGCTGGCGCGCTTTACCAACGCCAAGGGGCTGGAGGGGATCGGCGGGAACCTCTTCCTTGAGACCCCGGCCTCGGGGCCGCCGGTCACCACCCTCCCCGGCACCGACGGCAGCGGCAGCCTGCGCCAGGGCTACCTCGAGAACGCCACCGTGGATGCGGTGCGGGAAGTCACGCAACTGATCGAGGCCCAGCGCGGCTATGAGCTGAACTCGAAGGTGATCACCGCCGTCGACCAGATGATGGCCGCGACAGGAAACGTCCGATGAGCCCCGCGCTGCGCCTGCCTGCCGGTGCCCTGTGCGGCATGGTCCTGCTGGCCGTCCCGGGCAGCGCGGACACCGTCGTCGCCAGCCGCACCATCCCGGCGCGGACCGTTCTCGCCGCCGAGGACCTGGTTCTGCGCCCCGGCGTGCCCGGGGGCAGCTTCGACCGCGTTGCCGCCGTGGCAGGCCTCGAAAGCCGCGCGATCCTTTACGCCGGTCGTCCGATCCTGGCGGCCCAGGTGGGACCGCCGACCCTCGTCGAGCGCAACATGCTCGTGCGCCTCGTCTATCGCGCCGGGGCGGTGTCGATCAGGACCGAGGGCCGCGCCCTGGGCCGCGCCGGGGCGGGCGAGGCGGTGCAGGTCCTGAACCAACGGTCCCGCGTGACCGTCGCCGGAATCGTCGTCGGACCGGGCGAGGTGCAGGTGACCGGACCGGGGGCGCAGCCATGATCCGTGCCCTGTGCCTCGGGGCAGCCGGGCTGGCGCTTCTGACCGCCTGCCAGCGGTTGGAGCAGGTCGGCCGCCTGCCCGAGTTCACCCCGACCGTGACCGACAGCGAATACCTCGCGATGACGCATCCGGGCCTGCCTCCAATGCTCGACCGGCCCCGGACCCCGGAATCCGGCGCGTCGCTCTGGAGCAGGGCCCGCGGGTCGCTTCTGGGCGAACGGCGGGCCGCCCAGCGCGGGGATATCCTGACCGTCGTCATCGAGATCGATGACCGCGCCGAGATGTCGAACACGTCGGACCGCTCGCGCACGTCGGGCGAGACGATGCAGGTGCCCGAGTTCCTCAGCCTGCCGCAGCGGATCGATCCGGGCCTGCCAGATGGCGCGGCGATGGCAACCGCCGTCGACACCAGCGGGTCGAGCAGTTTCTCCGGCGACGGGTCGGTCCGGCGCAACGAGAAGCTGACCCTGCGGGTGGCTGCGACGGTTGTCGACGTGATGCACAACGGCGTGCTCCAGATCCGGGGAACCCAGGAGGTGCGCGTGAACTACGAGTTGCGCGAACTGATCGTGCAGGGCTTCGTGCGACCGCTCGACATCTCGCGCCAGAACGAGGTGACTTACGACAAGATGGCCGGGGCCCGGATTTCGTACGGCGGGCGGGGCCAGATCAGCGACATGCAGCAGCCCCGCTACGGCCAGCAGATCGCCGACATCATTCTGCCGTTCTGACGCGAGGCCCGGATGCGCAAGCTGCTTCCCGTGCTGATCGTGGTGTTCGGAACCGGTCTGGGCGCGGGCCTCGGCTGGATGCTGCGCCCGGTGCCGGAGATCGCCGCCGCCGATACGCACGGGGACAGAGACGCGACCGACGAGACCCCCATGGAAACCGGGCCTCCGGTCGAGGTGCCCAGGGACGGCGATGTGGACTACGTCCGCCTGAACAACCAGTTCGTCGTGCCGGTCCTGCATGACGGCAAGGTGGCCTCGCTAGTCGTGCTGTCGCTCAGCCTCGAGGTGCAAGCCGGTCAACGCGAGTTCGTCTACACGCTGGAGCCGAAGCTGCGGGACGTGTTCCTGACGGTTCTCTTCGAACATGCCAACGCCGGGGGGTTCGACGGGACCTTCACCGAGAGCCGGACGATGCGCCTGCTGCGCGAGGCCCTGACGGAGGCCGCCCGGCGCATCGTCGGGGAGGCGCTCTTCGACGTCCTCGTGATCGACATCGTGCGGCAGGACATGGGGTAGGCCCGGTCCGTCACCCCTCTTCGGCGCGCCGCGCCCGACGACGGGCGTCCTTGCGGGCAATGTCCGCCGCAAGCTGTTCCAGCACGTCCGACCGGGCCTCGGCGCGGTGCAACGCTTCGCGAAGCGGCTGAAGCGCGCGCTCGACCTCTGCCAGTTCGGTCGCAATCTCTCCAAGGCGCGCGCGCAGGGCCGACTTGTGCCGGTCCTGAACGAGAGCCCTCGCGGCGAGACCGAGGTCGTCGGCCGAAGGTGGCGCGGCGGCCAATCCCGCACGGCAGGCCGCTTGCCGGGTCTGAAGGGCGGCGCGGCGCGCCAGCAAGGGGGCCATGGCCCGGCGGGTCGTCAGCCCCTCGATCCCGGCCAGGGCGGCGAGGTCCTGAATCCCGACCCGGCTCATCGGCGCATCCTGGCCAGGCGGTCGGCGAACCGGATCGCGGCGGCCACGGCCTTGTAGTGTTCGGGACGGATCTCGTCGCCGAGCTCCAGCGTGGCATGCAGCGCCCGGGCCGTCGGGGGATCGCTGCGCACCGGAACGCCCGCCGTCTGTGCGCGCGCCCGGATCGCTAGGGCCACCTCGTCGACGCCCTTGGCCACACAGACCGGCGCGCGGCCCGACCCGCGGTCCCACTTCAGCGCCACGGCATAATGGGTCGGGTTCACCAGCACCACGTCCGCCTCCGGCACCTTGGCCAGCATCCCGCGCGTGGCGATCTCCTGCCCGCGCTGGCGGCGCAGCTGGCGCATGTGCGGATCACCCTCCGACGCCTTGATCTCGTCCAGCAGATCCTGACGGCTCATCCGGTTGCGGCGCTGGTGGTCACTCCATTGCCAGAGATAGTCGAAGAGCCCGATGACAAGGGCGATCAGCGCCACAAGCATCAGGAAGTCCCGCATCAGGGCCAGCATGAAGCCGGTGCCCTGTCCGGCCTCCAGTTCGGCCAGCACGATCAGGTTGGTCCGGGACCTCCAGAGAAACACCGCAAGGACACCGCTGATCAGGCTGAGTTTCGCCGCGGCCTTGGCGAACTCGAACAGGCCTTGCCGCCCGAACTTCTGCGCCGCGTTGCCGGGGATCGAGACCCGCGACAGCTTGGGCGCCAGTTTCGACGGTGTCACGACGATCGCCCGCTGCGCGACGAGGACGAGCAGCGCCAGCGCACCGGGAAGCAGAAAGACCGGCGCCAGCGGCAGGAGCGCCTTGAGCACGACGGCCCCCAGCACGCCGCCTGCGAATCCGTCCGGCGCAAAGCTCCGCAACCGGTCGGGATCTGAGAGGAACACCTGCAGCGCGGACCCGAACGCCAGCAAACCCCCGGCCGCGAAGGTCAGTCCGAACAGCAGGAACCCGGCGTAGCTGCCGGCCGTCACGAGATCGGTCGAGCGGGCGATGTCCCCCTTCCGCCGGGCCTCTTCCAGCCGCTTGGGTGTCGGGTCGTAGGTCTTGTCGCCCGGCGACTCGCCATCCTCGGCCATCGCTCAGCGGCCCGCCGCGAAGGGATCGGCAAGCACGCCGTGAAACTGGCCAAGCCAGACCGACAGCAGGACCGGCGCGGCCAGCGCCATCAGGACAAGGCTGCCCAGGGTGAGGGCGGGCGCCCCGATCAGCACGACCATCAGCTGCGGCATCGCCCGGCTGATCGCCCCGAGCGCCAGGTTGTAGACCAGCGCTGCAACGGCAAACGGGGCCGCGAGGGCAAAGGCGAGGGCGAAGGCGCGCGCCACGTCGGCCACCGCCCAGGCGGCGATCAGGCCATCGGGCGCAGCGCCGCCCATCGGGAACAGCTGGTAGGAGAGCACAAGCGCCTCGACCACGCGGACCGGCAAGCCCGCAGCGCAGGCGAGCGCCAGCGCGGCGATCACCAGCAGCGTCGAAATGGCAGGCTGCGGGTCGGCTCCGAGCCCGGCACCGAAGGCCTGCGCCAGCGAGGTCGACGCCGCGGCGATGCTGCCGGCGACCTGAAGCGCGATGACCATGACCCGGAAAGCCAGACCGAGGGCGAGGCCCACCAGCACCTCGACCGCGCCCATCCGCAGCAAGGGTCCCGGCGTCGGGTCCGCCAGCGGGACCGCCCCGACCAACGGAAGAACGAGGACGGTCAGGGCCACCGTGATCCCGAGGCGCACGCGCACGGGCACGACCTGTTCGCCGAAAGCCGGAAGAAGCGCCATCGCGGCCCCGATCCGGAGAAAGACGAGACCGGCGATGACCCCGCTGTCCCGCGCCCAGACGGCGATGTCCGCGAAACCGGTCATGCCGCGATGACCCCGAGCAGGGTCGGGTTCGGCTCGGTCCCAAGCTCCTCGAAGGACAGGACGGGCGCGGATATGCCCCGGGCCGCCATCACCGTGCGCAGGAAGCGGCGGCGCCGCGCCGGGACGATCACCGCCGGGAAGCTGCCGGTTTCGGCCAGCGCGGCCAGCTTGTCGGCAATCCCTTGCGCGAGGCGCTGGAAGTGCTCGGGCGGCAGGGCGATGGTCGTCCCGCCACCCGGAGCGGTTCGGGCGTGCTCGTCGAAGCGGGCCTCCCAGTCCGGGGCCAACTGGACCAGCGGGATGCGGCCGTCCTCGCGCCGCAGACCGGCAAGCAGCTGGGGCGCAAGGCGCTGGCGCACGGCTTCCGCCAGATCCTCGGCCGCGGTCGCGCCGCCGCCGTGGTCCGCGATGGTCTCGAGGATCGCGGGCAGGTTGCGGATCGAGACTTCTTCCTCGAGCAGCAGCCGCAGAACCGCCAGAAGGACTTCGGGCGGAACCTTCTCGGGCATCAGTTCGTCGAGCAGCCGCCGGTTGGCCGCCCCCCGCGCCGGATCGCTGAGGTTGCTCATCTCGTCGAGCTGCCGCCGCAGGGTCTTCCAGCCGAGCAGTCGTGCCAGATTCGTCTTGATGACCTCCAGCAGGTGCGTCGCCAGCACCTCGACCGGCGCGACGGAGGTCGCCCCGGCCATCGACGCAGCCTCGCGGTCGATGCCGTCGATCCAGCGCGCCGCCGCCTGGTAGACCGGCTCGCGCACGTCCTCGCCATCCGGCAGGCCCCCGACCTCGTCCGGCAGCAGGATCATCACCCGATCCGGCCGCAGGATGCCGCGCGCGACCTCGACGCCCTGGATGCGCAGGACATAGGTGCCGGGCGGCAGCGCGGGTTCATCGGTCAGGCGGATGTCGGGCAGCACCAGCCCGTACTCGGTGGCGACATGGGTGCGCATCGAGGTGATCCGCGCGTCCAGTCCGGTTCCCCGGTCGAGCACCATCGACACGAGGTCCGGCGCGAACCCGACGTGAATGTCGTCGAGGTCCAGCACGTCGCCAAGCGACGGCGTCTTGTCCGGCGGGCGCGACGGCCCGGGCGCGGCGGCGCTCAGTGCCTGCGCCTGCTTGCGCGCCAGCGCGCGGGCCGCCCAGCCGAGGCCCGCCGCCCCGAGAACGAACGGCAGGAACGGCAGACCGGGCACGACGGCGAACAGCGCCATCAGGACCGCGACCGTGCCCAGCGCCACCGGGTGCCGTCCGATCTGTTCGAGCAGCGCCATGTCGGCCTTGCCGGTCGCCCCGCCCCGCGCCAGCAGCAGCGCGGACGCGATGGAGATGATGACCGCCGGGATCTGCGAGACGAGGCCATCCCCCACGGTCAGGATCGCATAGGTTTCCACGGCGTCGGACAGGGGCATGCCATGCACCAGCGTGCCCATGGCGAGCCCCATCAACAGGTTCAGCAGCGTGATCAGCAAGCCGGCGACAGCGTCGCCTTTCACGAACTTCGAGGCCCCGTCGAGCGAGCCGAAGAAAGTGGTCTCGGCCTGCTCGCGCTCGCGCCGGGTCCGTGCCTCGGCATGGTCGATGGCGCCTGCGGCCACGTCGCTGTCGATCGCCAGTTGCTTGCCCGGCATCCCGTCGAGGGCGAAACGCGCGCCGACCTCGGCCATCCGGGCCGCACCCTTGGTGATCACGATGAAGTTGACGATCAGCAGGACCCCGAAGACCACGAGGCCAAGGAACACGCTGCCGCCCATGACGAAGGTGGCGAACCCCTCGATCACCCCGCCCGCGGCATGGGTGCCTTCGTGACCTTCGCCGATGATGAGCTTGGTCGAGGACACGTTCAGCGACAGGCGCAGCATGAGCGAGGCAAGCAGCACCGTCGGGAAGGACGAGAAATCGAGTGGGCGCTCGACGAAGAGCGTGGTCGTGAAGATCAGGATCGCGAGCGCGAAGGACGCCGCAAGGCCGATATCCAGCACCCAGGCCGGCATCGGCAGGATCATCATCACGATGACAGCCATCAGCGCGAGGGCGAACAGGACAGTCGGCTGGAAGATCGCCGCCGCGGTCAGACCCGCCGGGCCGGGAAGCCGGGCCACGCTCATTTCCGTCGCAGGTCCAGGAACGGTCCCCGGGCGGCGGACAGCGCCACGAGCGACCCGGGCATGGTCGTGCCGCCGGCGGCCATCAGCGGCTGCGGGGCCCTGAGCACGGCGGGCGTCGGCCGCGATGGCGCCTGGGGGGCGTTCGCGTCGGGCGAGGGGGGCGCGTCCCCGAGACCGCTGCGGATCGCGGCCACCCGGGTCCGGTACCGCTCGGCAAGAGGGGCCGTGCGCGAGTGGTAGTGCCCGATCGCTGTGTCCCAGTCGCCGCTCTCCTCGGCCAGCGCGCGCAGGAACCGCGCGGCATAGTCGGCGTTCCGCACCGGATCGAGGATGTCCGCCGGGTCGGAGAAGGCCTCGCCGTGCCATCGCAAGTTGCTCTGGAAACAGCCGATATCGAAGTTCGTCGTTCCGGCCGCCAGATGCGCGGCAATCGCGACCTCGGCCCCGGCGCGTGTGTCGAACCACACACCCGTCCCGGCGACGTTCAGGGTCCAGGGCCACGGGCCGAAGCGCCCGTCGACGCGACGCCCGGTCTCCGCCCGCGTGAGGGCGTGCATCACGTTGTCGGGAATTCCGTGCGCCCTCGCGGCCATGCTCGCCGCCCGGTCGCAAAGCGCCGAGGCGTCGGTCCCGGCGCGGGCGGGTCCCGGAATGCTGCCAAGCGCCAGCCCCGTCAGGATCGTGGCAAGCAGCGCGCACCGACGGCGCGGACGATCAGGCATCTCGGTCATGGCCACGTTCTGCGGACCCTCGTGCTTTGGCACAGACTGCGGACGAAGCCTTGCCGATTGGTTAGCGTGCGGCACGTCAGCCGTCGTCGCGTGGAAAGAGGGCGAGGACCTCTTCGTGAACGGCACGGCGCGCGGCGACCTGATCCCTGAGCGTTGTCAGTGCCGCAACCGACGACGCACTGTCCGGGTCGGGGACCGTGACTGCGCCCGGGCGGGACGCCAGCAGGGCGCGGGCCTGCCCATAGGGCTCCGGCGCGGCCTCGGGCAGATCCTCGATCCGCCCGATCCTCCAGAGCAGCGCGGAAGACAGGTCGGTTGCGGGGGCGCTGGCCAATATCCGACCCAGGTCCGCGACCGCACCAAGCTCCCACAGCGCGCGCAACCGCCCCTCGGCCGCGTCGGCGATATTGGCGGCGTCCAGAATGGCCAGCGCCCCCGCGGCGTCTCCGTCATCAAGCGCTGCCGCGGCCAGCAGGCTGGCGGTCGGCGGCAGCCCGGCGTCCGCCCCTTCGAGGCTGCGGCGCAGCGCGTCCGTCAGGCCCAACTGGCCGAGGCGCAGGGCAACCGCGCGCCGCGTCGGTGCATCGAGGGCACGGATCAGCGCGGCCTCGTTCCGATAGACGAAACGCGCGAAGTCCGCCGGGTTCGCCCGCCCTGCCGCGATCCGGGCAAGCTGCCGGAGAGTCCTGGTCCCCGCGACCGATGGCGGTTGCGGGCTTGTGGCGAAGGTCGCTTCCGCGTCCGGCGACGCGCCGGCAAGGGCCTGGACCACGGCCAGCGCCGCGCGCAGGCGCAGACCTGCGTCGGACGTGCCGCTCTCGAACGCCCAGGCCCGCAGATCCTCGCGGGTAGCCGCGTCCAGCGGATCGTCCCGGGCGGCGGCCTCCTCAGCCAGGATCATGGCCGCCCGCAAGGCCCCGTCCCCGGTGCCCCGCGCCAGCGTCGTCAGGTCCGAGCGCGCGCGGCTCCAGTTGTCGGCGGCGAGCGCGTCGAGCGCGGCGGCCAGCGGATCGGCGTGCTGGCCGCCGGCGCGGTCGAGGGCCAGCGTCAGGCTCTCGACCGCGTCCCGGTCCCCGATGCCGCGGAACTTGTCGGTCAGATCCGGGGCCATCACCGCCCGCAGCATCGGTGTCTGCGCAGAAAACCCGGCAAGGAGCGCGGCCCGGGCGGCCGGGGGCAGCGGATCCGGCAACGATGTCCGCGCCAGCGCCGCCCAGACCGCCACCGGGCCGGCGCAATCGAGCTGCGACGCCGGGTACGTGGTGTCCGGAAAGCGCGCCCCGGTCAGAACCCGGGCCAGCGCCGCAAGCTCCGGCGCGCCATTCGCCAGTGATGGCCCAGCCGCCTCGAGCACGAGAAGCGCCTCCGCCCCGAGGCCGAGCGCGACGTAGTACTCCGCCAGCGCCCGGTGCCCCTCGGGCGAAGGCATCAGGCGCGCATCGACCAGCGCACCGCGCAGGGCGGCGATACCCGACGCCGGATCACTGATATCGTGTGTGGACAGCGCCGCGACCACCTCATCTTCGGCGCAGATCCCGCCGGTGGTGCCCTGCGGAAGCTGCCTCCGGGTGTCGAGGTCGACCCGCGTCGCAGCACTCAGCGGGCGGCCGGTCGGGACCGTTGCGGCATCGGGGGTCGGTTGCTCCTCGCCGGTGGTGTCAGCGGCATGGACCTCCGGAACGGGCAGCGCTGCAGGGACACGCGGTCCGACAGGCTCGACCAGTCCCTGCGACATCGCCCGCGCCATCTGCTGGACGAGGTCGTTGCGCATGTCGTCGAGCGCCGATTGCCGGTCCAGCGACTGCGCCAGGCTGGCCGTCAAGGCGGACGCGGGATCGAGGGACTCTGGCGGAAGGAGGGACGCGGTCCGCGAGGGGGTGTCGGTGCGATCCGCCTCCCGGTCCGTGGACAGGTCCACCGGGTCGGGGGCACGGGGTGCCGTGTCGCTGGGCGGGGTTGCTGCCGGGACCGGGGTGTCCGTCACAGTGGCGGGCGGGTTCGGACCGTCCGGTGCCGGACCGGCCGGCGATATCGGTACGCCGTCGGATCCGGTCACCGGGGCCTCGAACGGGGCGCGCGGGCCGGGCGGGCCGTCCTTGAAGTCGAGCGCAACGTGGCCGCCGCGCAGGTCGAAGGCATCGGCGTGACAGTCACAATTCAACCGGACCCGGATCAGGTTCCGGGCGGCCTCGTGCGTGACATCGGCGACGCGGTCGCGCGGGATCAGGTCAAACAGGCCGGCCATCTGCAAGCCCGTCGGCGGCCCGCCGTAGACGAACCCGTAGTCCTCGCCGATCCTGCCGAGGCGCCAGTCGCGCGGCTGGTCCATGTAGACCACGATCCGCGAGAACCCGGCGTGCTCGCCCGACTTCAGCTGCAGATCGGCCAAGGCCGGTTCCCCCGCCAGCAACAGCATCGCGAGCAACATCAGCCGCATCAGGCCGCCTCGTGCCGCAGCTGCTTCAAGGCATGTTCCAGATCGGCGTAGCTGGGTCGGATGTGACGGGGGGCATTCTGGCGTCCGACCTCGATGCAGTTGTTGATCGAGTGCTGGTACAGGTTGGCGACCAGGACCTCGCGGATCAGCGCATAGAAATTGGCATCCTCGTCAACCACGGCCTTGAGCTTCGCCGAGAACGGCCCGACGATCCCATAGGCGAGGAACACGCCAAGAAAGGTCCCGACGAGGGCCGAGCCGATCAGCTTTCCCAAGATCTCGGGCGGCTGGTCGATTGCCCCCATCGTCTTGATCACCCCCAGCACCGCGGCCACGATCCCGAGCGCGGGCAGCGCGTCGGCGACCGTCTGCAGGGCGTGGCTGGAGTGCAGTGCGTGCCGGTAGCTCGCCTCGATGCGCTTGTTGAGCACCTCCTCGACCTGGTTCGGGTCGTCGTAGTTCATCGAGGCGCTGCGCAGCGTGTCGCAGATCAGCTCCGTCGCTTCCCGGTCGGCCAGTATGCGCGGATAAGGCGCGAAGACCGCCGAGTCCTGCGGTGCCTCGATATGCTCCTCGAGGTCGACCGGGCTGTTGCGGGCCAGCCGGATCAGCTGGAACAGCAGGCACAGCAGGTCCTGGTAGTCCTGCGACCGCCAGTGGACCCCCTTGAACACCTTCGCGATGTCCTTGG
>JAUIAU010000150.1 GCA_030425185.1 Alphaproteobacteria bacterium | reverse complement strand
GAAGTGCAGACCGACGTGAACATCATCGAGTTCACCCCGGAAGAGCAGGCGAAGATCATCGAGGCCTTCCCGGTCTCGGCGTTCGAGATTGCCGCCGACACCTACACCACGCTGGAAGCCCCGGCGCGCTCGGTGTCGATGTGGAACTTCGCCATCGCCAACTGCGACCTGCCGGAATCCTTCGTCTACGCCGTCGTTGACGTCGTGATGTCGGACAACGAGCGCATGGTCGGCATCCACCGTGCCGCCACCGAGACCCTGCCCGAGAACTGGGACAAGAACGGCGTCCTGATGTGGCACCCCGGTGCGGCCAAGTGGTTCATCGAGAACGCCGGGGCGACCATCCCGGCCGACAAGATCCACGGGTCGATGTAATCCACGGTCCCGGCCCACGCGGCCGGGACTGCTGACAACGGGGCCGTGTCCGCTGCCCGCGGGCGCGGCCCTTTCCAGATCGACGGACGGAACGGCCGCGGGAGAGACGGCCAAGGGGGACAGGAATGACCAGCGACGACACCAAAGCGGCGCGTCCGGATGACGAGACGCGGGACGCGCTCACCGACGGCCCGATCGTGGCGGAAGGCGTGGACGAGGAACTGATCGAAGGCAACCGCCGCCTGTTCACCGGCAGCGCCTACCTGCTGATCGCCGCGCTCTCGACGCTCTATGCCGCCTTCCACATGGCCGCGCTCAACGGGGTGTCGATCTCGTCCTATACCGGGCTGGAGCTGCCGTTCCTGCCCACCTTCCCGATGGAGACGTGGAACTTCCGCATCGTCCACATCGCGGGCGCGCTGGCGCTCGGGTTCCTGCTGTTCGCCGCGCACCGCTTCCCGGAAGAGGCCACCGGCACCCGCGAGACCAAGCTGCTGTCGCTGGCCGCCTTCGTCCTGCTGATCCCGCTGGGCATCTCGGCCTGGACCGCGCTGAACTTCGTCCTGATGATCAACTCCGGCGACCTGCCGCAGATGGGCGGCCTGACCACCTGGGCCGCCTTCCCCGGCACCGACCTCTACCAGACCGAGGTGACCTGGTTCGGCATCCCGCTGCTGATCGCCAGCCTCGGCGCCATCGTGACCGGCTGGTTCGAGCGCCGCGACCGTGACCGCTTCGCCACCTCCGACATCGTGCTCGCGCTGGCGGGCGGCGTCGTCGCCCTCTACCTGATCGCGATCTACGGCACGGCCGCGCGGAACTCGGTCGGCACGCCCTTCGTCCCGGTCGGCGTCGCCTTCGCGGCCACCGCGGGCTCGGCGATGATCCTCGAACTGACGCGCCGCGTCGCGGGTCTCGCCCTCGTCGTGATCACGGCGGTCTTCCTCCTCTACACCTTCACCGCGCACCTGCTGCCGGGCATCCTCGCGGTGCAGACGCCCTATACCTGGCAGCGCTTCTTCGGTTTCCTCTACACCGACGCGGGCATCCTCGGGGCGACCACGGCCGTCTCGTCGACCTACATCATCCTCTTCATCATCTTCGCGGCCTTCCTGCAGGCCTCGAAGGTGGGCGACTACTTCGTGAACTTCGCCTTCGCCGCGGCGGGCCGCGCGCGCGGCGGCCCGGCCAAGGTGGCGATATTCGCCTCCGGCCTGATGGGCATGATCAACGGCACCTCCGCGGGCAACGTGGTGGCGACCGGCTCGCTGACGATCCCGCTGATGAAGAAGGTCGGCTATCACCGCAAGACCGCGGGCGCGATCGAGGCCGCGGCCTCGACCGGCGGGCAGATCATGCCGCCGATCATGGGCGCGGGCGCCTTCATCATGGCCGAGATCACCGGCATCCCCTACCAGGAGATCGCCATCGCGGCGATCATCCCGGCGATCCTCTACTTCGCGTCGATCTACTTCATGGTGGACTTCGAGGCCGCCAAGCTGGGCATGCGCGGCATGCGCGAGGACGAGCTTCCGAAGCTGAAGGAGATGATGAAGCGGGTCTTCCTGTTCATCCCGATCATCATCCTGATCGTCGCGCTGTTCCAGGGCTACTCGGTGATCCGGGCGGGCACGCTCGCCACCGTCTCGGCGGCGGTCGTCAGCTGGCTGACCCCGGTGCGGATGGGTCCGAAGTCGGTGCTGAAGGCCTTCGAGCTGGCCGGCATCATGTCGATCCAGATCATCGCGGTCTGCGCCTGCGCGGGCATCATCGTCGGCGTCATCAGCCTGACCGGGGTGGGCGCGCGCTTCTCGAACGTGCTCCTCGACCTCGCGGGCGTGTCGCAGCTTCTGGCGCTGTTCTTCGCCATGTGCATCGCCATCCTTCTCGGGATGGGCATGCCGACCACGGCGGCCTACGCGGTGGCGGCTTCGGTCGTGGCCCCGGGCCTCGTGCAGCTCGGCATCCCGCAACTGACGGCGCACTTCTTCGTCTTCTACTTCGCGGTCGTCTCGGCGATCACGCCGCCCGTGGCGCTGGCCAGCTATGCCGCCGCGGGGATCTCGGGGGCCAACCCGATGGAGACGAGCGTCGCCTCGTTCCGCATCGGCATCGCCGCCTTCATCGTGCCGTTCATGTTCTTCTACAACAGCGCGATCCTGATGGACGGCACCTGGGTCGAGGTGATCCGCGCCGGCCTGAC
>JAUIAU010000149.1 GCA_030425185.1 Alphaproteobacteria bacterium | reverse complement strand
CCCATGACCAACGCTGTTATCGCGGCGATCGGCACGCAGGCCGCGCAGCCCACCTCGGGCACCGTGACGCTCTCCGCCGTCGCTACAACCTCCTTCCAGCGCCCGATGGCGCAGCTGACCTTCACCCTCGACGCTGCGCGCGTTCCCGTGACCGACGCCACTACGTCGGGCTCGTTCGGCGCGCTCAAGCTGATGGACCTCATCGAGGGCGCCTGGACGCGTCTCGGCGCGATCCAGAACTACACTGCGTTCGCCGAGGGCTCGGCCCTGACCGGCGGCGCGGGCGATGCCGCCTTCGACATCGGCGTCGGTTCTGTGGCGCTTACGGCGGCTCAGGACGGGGCTCTCGCCAACGCCACCGACGACAATATCGGCGGTGAGATTGCCGTGACGCTGTCGGGCGGCACCGGCACCGGCTCGCTCGTCGAGGGTCCGTCCACGACCGTCATCGACGGCACCGCGACGGCTGCGGACATCGTGCTCAACATCTCGGGCTCGGCCGCGACCATCGATGCCACGTCGTACATCGACGTGACCGGCACCATCACCGTCACCCTGATGTATCTCGGCGACAAGTGATGATCCTTCGGGCGGCGGGATGAGCCTGCCGCCCGACCCCGCTCTTTGACAACCGAAGAACCGCGACATGCCGGGTGCGCCCGGCCCCTGCCGCACGCCTGAAAGGCTCGACATGGACACGAACGAGACGAACGCGGTGCGCCGCGGTCCCGGACGTCCCCGCAAGGACGACATCGCCGACACCAACCCCGCCCCTGCCGCGCCCGTCATGGACAAGGCCATGGCCCCCGTCGGCATGGAGGTCGTCATCCTCAAGCCCTACCGCCCCGCGAGCGACGACATGCTGATTGCGCTCGGGCGCTCGACCGAGGGCGTCTCCGCCAAGCTGGCCCCCGGCGAAACCGTCGAGCTGCCGATGGACGAAGCCAAGCGCGCCATCCGCGCCGGCATTGCGACCTTCCCCACGCAGGAGGTTTGACGATGCTCGACCCGGACTTCCTCGCTGATCCGTTCCATGGGCAGGGCGTTCTCGTCACCGACGCGCCCGACAAGCGCGTCTGGAACTGGTTCGACGAAGAAAACAGACGCTGGGTCTCCTGCACCGTCTACCGGGTCGACCCCATCCTCGACCAGAACGCGGAAGACCAGGTCGACAACCTGAACCGCAAGTGGGGCGGCGGTGCCGTCGCCGCGCGCATCCCTCTCCCGCTGTATTTCGAGAAGATCGCGCCCCTGCGCCGGCAGGGGGAGGACGGCGACAAGGCCATCCGCCGGCTCTTGAACGACAGCGACTATTCCAAGCTCCGCACCCGCTCGGGGCGGATCTGAGGAGCCCATCATGAGCCCCTTTCGTCCCGCAGCGGCGTCGGTCAACATCACCACGTCGACATCGTCCTCGGCCGCGACCGCGCTGGCCCTGCCGAGCCCCGTCCCGCCGACGTTCCAGCTCCGCATCGTCAACTCGGGAGCCGACGTCGTGTTCGTGCGCTTCGGCGATGCGAACGTAACGGCAGCGTCCTCGGCCGACACGCCCATCAACGGCGGGGAGACGGAGGTGTTCACGCTCTCCTCCGACCAGACGCATGTCCGGGCGCTGGCGGCGGCGAACACGCCCACCATTCGCTTTACCGCGGGCTTCGGGAGCTGACCCGTGGCGCTCGGCACCTATAGCGAGCTGCAGGCCGCCATCATCGCTTGGGCAATGCGCAGCGGCGACACAGATTTTGCGACGCAGGTGCCCGACTTCGTGGTGCTCTGCGAGGCGCGGCTGAACCGCATCCTGCGTGTGCGCGAGATGGAGACGACGGCGACGCTGACGCTGGCCTCAGACGGCACGGCGTCGCTGCCGGCGGATTACCTCGCGTTCCGCGACGTGACCGCGCTCGGCTACTCTCCCGCGCGCTCGCTCGATGCCGTCAGCCCGGATTACGCCGTGGACGAGCACCCGTTCGACGGCGAGCCCCCGCAGCACTTCTCCATCACGGGGAGCACGCTGCGCACCCATCCGAAGGGCTCGGGAACCGTGCGCCTGCGCTATTACCAGAAGATCCCCGCGCTCGCGACGAACTCCACGAACTGGCTGCTCGCCAAGAGCCCCGGCGTCTACCTCTACGGCTCGCTGCTCGAGGCGGCGCCGTACATGTTCGACGACGAGCGCATGCAGGTCTGGTCGGCGATGTTCGACAAGGCGGTCTCCGACCTCGTCTCGGAGGACCACCAGGCCAAGTATATGCGCGGCCAGATCAGGCCGCAGGGGGCGACGCCGTGAGCCAGCGCATCGTCATCGGCGGCGAGGCTCCGGCCTGGGCGGGCGACCTCGAGGGCCAGCTCAATCGCGCCTTCGCAAGCCGCGTGGTGCCGACCTACGCCGTGTCCAAGCTGCCGCCGGCTAGGCCCGCGGGGCAGATCATCTACGTGCCCGACGAGACCGGAGGCGCCGTGCTGGCTTTCAGCGACGGGGCCGTGTGGCGTCGTTCTACCGACCGAGCCCAGGTGAGCTAACCATGCCGAGCAGTCCGTCTACGAACCTGCGCCTGGAGCTTCAGGCGACCGGGGAAAACGTCAACGCGTGGGGGCAGCGGCTCAACACGGCGATCGAGCTTGTCGAGGA
>JAUIAU010000148.1 GCA_030425185.1 Alphaproteobacteria bacterium | reverse complement strand
TCCAGCTCGGCCCTCGTGAGATCGACGCTCTCGCTCGCATTGCCGTTGCGGAGGCGGAAATCGACGGCACCCGCGGCATGCAGGCCGTCGTCGCCACCATCCTCAACCGAGCCGCCGCGAACAAGGGATATTTCGGCGGCACGGACATCATCGACATCATCAACAAGCCGGGGCAGTTCAGCCCGGTCACGCCGGTCGGCCACGTCGAGCGCCTGCCGCAGGCGCCGGAGAGCGTCGAGCGTATGGTCGCGGAGTTCGCCTCGGCCTTCTCCCGGCAGAGCGACCCCACGAACGGGGCGACCTTCTTCCGCAACGCGGCGCTGACGCGTGGGAACGCGCAGGACCGCAACAGCAATATCACGGCGCGCATCGGCGGTCATACGTTCTACGGCAGCTACGGAACCGGCGCGCGCGTCGAGCTGCCCGATGATGTCTCCGTCTCGTTGGCCGAGCCGGTCGCGCAGCGATACGGCATCGCTTCCACGCCAACGCGGACGGCGGACGCAGGTTCCCCCGCCCGACCGACCTCTGTCTTTGACCCCGCGCCCATATCTGGAGACCGGAGCCTGCCGGCGCGCCAGCAGGTCGCGGGGCGCCCGGCAGAGGCCCCGGCGGCAACGGCCGACATCGGCAACCGCACGCTCGCGGGCTATAATAACAGCTTTGCAACCATACGAGCCAAGGACGCATCGGTTGATCTAGAAAACATTGCTCCTAAAATGTCTCGTGTTATCGATGCTGTTCGCGGTGTTGCGCCTAATGCAGAAATTGTCGTGACAGACGCATACCGATCTCCGCAAAGGCATGATGACCTTGCTCGCAGGGGGCTAAACCCATCGCCCACAAGCTTACACCTTAGCGGGCTTGCGCTTGACATTCGTGGAAAAGGCATGGCCCCAGAGACACAGCGCGAAGTCGTTCGCGCGGCGCGGTTTGCTGGGGCGAACGAGTTTGGTTTCTACGACCCCGCAGGTCTTGGGCATATTCACGTCGGACATAACCCAGCGTCTCAGAGCGTCAATGTCTATGAGAACGCGAACCCGAACTTGCGGGATATTGCTGGGTCGCTTCGCCGCGGCGAAGATATTGGGGCACCGGCCTTTGCCGCACGCCCACCGCCGAGCGAGGAAGCGCGCCTTGCTCGAGCCGGCGTCCCCTCGACGACGCAGGTCGCCGCGGCGCCGGCTATGACGATGACGGACGCTGCGCAGGTCGCGCCCCCGCCGCCATCGCGCCCCAGCCTGCCAAACAATGCCACCGCCTTTGTCGGTGTGCAGACGCCAGGCTCGCCGGGCCTTGTTCCGGCAACGCCGCCGCTCGCTCTGCCGACGCCGACGAACCCGTTCCCGGGTGCAGGGCCGCGCAGTCCTGCCCCGTCGGGGTTCGGCAACGTGACGCCGGGCGCCCCGCCGTTCGTGCCGGCCACGCCTGCGCCGGCACCTGTTCCGGCTCCGACGCCGCCGCCCACGCCTGCACCCACGCCTGCGCCGGTCCCGACCCCGCCGCCCCGGCCGACCATTTCTGAGGAGCCTGCCATGGCCCGTCGCCCGACCACGCTTTCGCCGCAGAACCTCGTCGGCATCTATGATCCGCGCCCGACCGTGCGCTCGACAGGTTTCGCCCCTGACGTGAGAGCCGCTGCGGCGCAGGACGCGCGCACCATGCCGATGGCTGACCGCATCGCTCGGCAGCGCCCCCTCGGCACGCCGCTCGCCGATATGATGCCGATGGCGGACCGGCTGGCAAGCCAAGATGCCCGGCGCGCTGCAGCCGCGCAGGACGCCCGAACAATGCCCCCGGCGGATCGCTCTCTCGCGCGCCCCGCGCCGCTTACAGATGTGCCTGGCGCGTTGCCGTCGAGTGCCGCCGAAATGGCCCCTCGGCCCCTCGCCTTTGACGATAGCCTCTTGGCTCCGCGCGCTTCGCCCGCGGCTGCGGATATGCGGCCCGGCATGTATGCTGAGGCACCCCCGTCGTCGTTCCAGCAGGCGAGCTTCAGGCGCGAGGTTCGCCCCTTTGCGACTTCTGCGCCTGCCCCCGCCCCCGCCCCTGCGCCGGCTCCTCCGCCTCGCCCCGCACCCGATCCGGGTCTCTACGCCGAGGCGCCGGCTTCGGCGATGCAGCGCTCAACCGGCGTGCGCGGAGCGGGCGAGTTCATGAGAGATATGGTCACTCAGCCGCGCGACTACATCAACGCGTATTACGGCGACCTCTACGGCGGCGACGTGTTCGCGCCGTCCTATGACGGGCCGGGCGGCTTTTTCGCCATGGACAGGGCCGCCTACGAGCGCGGCTTCACCGGGCCGTCTGGCCGCCAGTTCGGCGGGCCGGGCTACGACGTCGACCGGGACTATGGGCTCGGCGCTGCCTTCCGCGACCTGCGCAACGAACTCGGCCAGCGCTACGGGGACAGCTTCGACCTGCGCAACGCGATGGTCGGAGGCGGGGTAGGCCTGCTTGCGGGCGGCCCTGTCGGGGCGGCCATCGGCGCTATTGCCGGCGGCACGGGCGTCGGCCGGCGCGCGCGCGAGGGCTTCGTCGATGCGGTCGGCAACATCTTCGACGGCGCCGGCAATTTCATCAGCAACATCACCGGCGGCGACAGCAGCGCGCGGCAGGGTGGCCTCGGCAGCGAGGGCGGTCTTGGCGGGATGAGTGTCTATTCCAGCGGCGATGT
>JAUIAU010000147.1 GCA_030425185.1 Alphaproteobacteria bacterium | reverse complement strand
TCAGGGCGGTGCGGCGATTCAGGGTCATCTGTCTCTCTCCAGGAGATTGGCTTGAGTGCCGCAGGCGGTAGCCGCCTTCCGTGACACTTCCCTTTCGGTTCCGCGACAGATTGGTGAAGGTGGCTGCGGACCCGGGGAGGAGGCGCCGCCGCAGGCGCGGGACAGGACCGGTGAAGCGGGGCGCAAACGCGCTGGACTTGGAGGACGGCCGGGGCCAATCCTCCGGGGCGCGCGCAAGGAGGGGCACATGACCGACACCCGCAGGTCCCGGCGATCCCGGCCCGCCGCCCCGGCCCGGGCGGGCTATGGCCGGTTGCGCCACCCCTTCGCCCCGCAGCCCGCTTTTTCGGACGACGAGATCGCGGCGATGCACGACACCGCGCTGCGGGTGCTCGAAGAACTCGGCCTCCGTGTCCTGCTCGACGAGGCGCGCGCGATCTTCCGGCAGGCGGGGGCGCTGGTTGACGAAGACAACGGCATGGTCCGGATCGGTCGGGACATGGTCTCGGCGGCCCTCGCCACGGCCCCGCGCAGCATCCGGCTGCGCGCCATCGACCCGGCCCATGACCAGCAGTTCGAGCCTGGGGCGGCGCTGTTCATGGCGGGCTCGGGCTGCCCCAACGTGACCGACGCCCTGCGCGGGCGCCGCCCGGGCAGCCGCGAGAGCTTCGTCGAGACCCTGCGCCTGCAACAGCAGTTCGACGTGATCCACATGCACGGCCCGAGCGCCGAGCCGCAGGACGTCCCGATCCACCTGCGCCACTACGCCCTGATGCAGGAGCAGCTTGCGAACTGCACCAAACCGCTCTTCGTCTATGCCCGGGGCAGGGGGCAGGTGGCGCAGTCCTTCGAGATGATCCGCCTCGCGCACGGTCTCGACGAGTCCGCCTTCGAGGACGGCGTCTGGGCGACCACCGTCATCAACTCGAACTCGCCGCGCCAGCTGGATATCCCGATGGCGCGCGGGATCATCGATTTCGCCCGCGCGGGCCAGCTCAGCCTGATCACGCCGTTCTGCCTCGCGGGGGCGATGGCCCCGATCACCGTCGCAGGGGCGCTGGTCCTGCAGCACGCGGAGGCGCTGGCGGGGATCACGCTGGCACAGCTCGCACGGCCCGGCGCGCCCGTGGCCTATGGCGGCTTTTCCTCCAACGTGGACATGAAGTCCGGCTCGCCCGCCTTCGGCACGCCGGAACACATCCGGGCCAATCTCGGCTCGGGGCAGCTTGCGCGCTTCCTCGGGCTGCCGTGGCGCTCGGCCACCGGGGCCGCCTCGAACGCGCCGGATGCCCAGGGCGCGACCGAGACCGTCAACGCGCTCTGGGCGGCGATGCTGGCGCAGGCCACGGTAACGGTCCACGCGGCGGGCTGGCTGGAGGGGGGGCTGACCTTCGGCTACGAGAAGTTCATCCTCGACATCGAGGCGCTGCAGACCCTCGCCGAGCTCTGCCGCCCGGCCGAGGCCGACACCGATGCGCTGGCCTTCGAGGCGATTGCCGAGGTCCCGCCCGGCGGGCATTTCTTCGCGGCCGCCCACACGATGGAGCGCTACCGGACCGCCTTCTATGCGCCGCTGGTCGCCGACCTGTCGAACCACGGGCTCTGGACCGAGTCGGGCGCGCTGACCGCGGACCAGCGCGCCACGGCGATCTGGTAGCGCGTGCTGTCCGAGTTCGTGCCTCCCGCCGCCTGCGCCGGCGCGGCGGACCGGCTGGCACCCTACGTCGCGGCCGGCATCGCGGCCGGCGGCATGCCCCCCGAGGATTAGGATGCGCCCGGGCGGGCCGGTCCTCCGGGGGACCGCGGCGTCGCCCCTTCCCGAAAAAACGCCGCCGGCGGACCGGCGGCGTTGGTGTGGGCAGGCTTGATCCCGCGGATCAGGCGGCGGCGACAGCGCGTTTGGCCATGACCCTGACAAGGTTGGCGCGGTAGGCGGCCGAGCCGTGGATGTCGCTCAGAAGCCCGTCTTCGGACACCGCAACTGCGTCGAGGGCGGCAGGCGAGAAGTCGGCGGCCAGCGCGGCCTCCATCCCGGCGTGGCGGAACACCCCGTCGGAGCCGGCCCCGGTGACCGCGACGCGCACGCCGTCCGCGGTCCGTGCCACGAAGACCCCCGTCATCGCGTAGCGGGACGCGGGGTTCGGGAACTTGGCATAGGCACTGGCCGCGGGGGCCTCGAAGCGGACGGCGGTGATGATCTCGCCATCCTCGAGGGCGGTCGAGAACATGCCGGTGAAGAAATCGTCCGCCGCGATCTCGCGCTGGTTCGTCACGATGGTCGCCCCGAGCCCGAGCAGGCCCGCCGGGTAGTCCGCCGCCGGGTCGTTGTTGGCGATCGACCCGCCGATCGTGCCCATGTGGCGCACGGCCGGGTCGCCGATCCCGCCCGCGAGCTTCGCAAGGCCGGGGCAGGCGGCCTGCAGGGCGGCGTTGCCCGCGACCTCGGCATGGGTCGTCGTCGCACCGATGGTCACCGTCGATCCGCTGACGCTGATGCCCGACAGCCCGGCTCCGCGCAGGTCGACGAGGTCGGAGGGCGCGGCGAGGTGCTGCTTCATGGTGGGGAGCAGGGTCTGCCCCCCGGCCAGGAACTTGCCGTCTTCCGCCCCGGCCATCGCGGCCGCGGCGGCGTCGACGGAGGCGGGCTTGTGGTAGGTTGCCTCGTACATGGTTTCCCTCCTCCTA
>JAUIAU010000146.1 GCA_030425185.1 Alphaproteobacteria bacterium | reverse complement strand
GGGCCGTGGAGGCGCCTCGGCGACGAAGGCTTCGTGATCCGCGAATGGCAGGTCGATCCGGAGACCGGTCATCTCGACCTCGACGCGCTGGACGATCTGCTGGACGAGCGGGTCCGCCTCGTGTGTTTTCCCCATTGTTCCAACGTCGTGGGCGAGATCAACCCGGTTGCGGAGATTTGCGCGCGCGCCCAGCTGGCCGGTGCCTTCACCTGCGTCGACGGGGTCTCCTATGCCCCGCATGGCCTGCCGGACGTGGGCGCGCTCGGCGCGGACATCTACCTGTTCTCGACCTACAAGACCTACGGCCCGCATCAGGGCGCCATGGTCATCCGGCGGGCATTGGCGGAAGTCCTGCCGAACCAAGGGCATCACTTCAACGGGGACGTCCTTTACAAGCGCTTTACCCCGGCCGGTCCCGACCATGCGCAGGTGGCTGCCTGCGCCGGAATCGCGGACTACTTTGATGATCTTTCGCGGCATCATGGTCTGAATACTGTACATGAGTGTCACGATCTGATGCGGAGGCAGGAAATCTCGCTGCTTCAGCCGCTCCTGGACGCCGTTTCGGCCCGAAACGATGTTCGGCTGTTGGGACCCAAAGATGCGGCGGTGCGCGCGCCCACCGTTGCGCTCGACCTCGGCCGTCCGGCGGAACCGGTCGCGGCCGCGCTTGCGCAGCACAGGATCATGGCGGGCGGTGGCGACTTCTACGCCGGTCGTCCGCTGTCCGCGATGGGCGTCGATCCGGATCAGGGGGTCTTGCGGCTGAGCTTCGTCCATTACACCGCGCCGGACGAGATCGCCCGGGTCATCGACGCGCTTGACGCGGTGCTGAAGGACTGGACTTCGTGACAGTCGGCCTAGGTCGCGCCGGGACGCAGACCAGGAGATGCCCGTGGCACCGACACTCTATTGGGTCCGGCGGGACTTCCGCCTGACCGACAACCCGGCCCTGCACCGCGCCCTGTCCGGGGACGGGCCGGTGATCCCGGTCTTTCTGGTCGATGAAGTGGTCGATGCCCTGGGCGCCGCCCCGAAATGGCGAATGGGTCTTGCCGCGGCCTGTTTTGACAAGGCTCTGCGGGACAAGGGATCCCGGCTGATCGTGTGCAGGGGGAGGGCCCTCGACGCACTGCGATCCCTTGTTGCCGAGACGGGCGCGACCCGTGTCGTCTGGCAACGGGCCTATACCGCGGACCAGATTGAGCGGGACAAAACCGTGAAAGCGGGTCTGGTATCCGACGGTGTCCGCGCCGAATCCGTGCAGGGGCATCTATTATTCGAGCCTTGGTCGGTGGAGACGGGCACCGGCGGCTTCTACAAGGTCTACACCCCTTTCTGGAAAGCTGTCGCCGGGCGCAGTGTTGAAGCCCCGCTTCCCGCGCCGGGGAATCTGAAGGCCCCCGAGACCTGGCCCGACAGCCTGGACCCGGAGGCGCTGGATCTCGGTCGCGCGATGAACCGCGGCGCGGAGATCGTGCAGCCCCACCTTGCGGTGGGCGAGGCGGCGGCGCTCGACCGCCTCGACCGGTTTCTCGAGACCCGGATCGGGTACTACGATCGCACGCGGGATCTGCCCGGCGAGATCGGAACGTCGCGCCTGTCCGAGAACCTCGCCTACGGCGAAATCGGGCCGCGCCGGGTCTGGGCCGCCGCCCAACGCGCGCTGGAGGAGGGGAAGCGCGGGGCAGAAACCTTCCTCAAGGAGCTGGTCTGGCGCGAGTTCGCCTATCACCTGTCCTACCACACGCCGCATATCGCCGAGCGGAACTGGCGCCCCGAGTGGGACGGGTTTCCGTGGCAAGATGACAACGAACATGCCGAAGCCTGGCGCCGCGGCCGAACCGGGGTCCGGTTCGTCGACGCCGGCATGCGCGAGCTTTATGTCACCGGGACGATGCACAACCGCGCGCGCATGATCGTGGCGAGCTATCTGACCAAACACCTGCTGACCGACTGGCGGGTCGGGCTGTCGTGGTTCGAGCAGTGTCTCGTCGACTGGGACCCGGCGTCGAACGCGATGGGGTGGCAATGGGCCGCCGGGTCTGGCCCGGATGCCGCGCCGTATTTCCGGATCTTCAACCCCGACACGCAGCTCGAAAAGTTCGACAGGGCAGGGGCTTACGTCAAGACCTATCTGGCGGAGGGGCAGCCGCGCCCGTCGGCAACAGCACTGAGCTTCTTCGAGGCCTGCCCGCGCTCCTGGGCCATGGCGCCGTCAGATCCCTCTCCCCGGCCCATCGTGCCGCTGGATCGCGGTCGCAAGCGGGCGCTTGACGCCTATGCCGAACATCGCGACCGGTGATCCGTCGAGCCGGCCGGTCCGTAAACCCTTGAGACATGGCAAAAGCGCTTGCCCGACGGGCCACGGTCCTGTCACATAACACGAAAATTCAGGGACATGTGGATGACGATCCTTACCAGTACCGACGGTCAAAGCAATCTGCCGCGCTATTTCGCGCGTGTCTTCGATATCGCGCGTCGGTTGAATACCGGACGGTTGGACATGGTTTTGCCGGACGGGCGCAGGTTCCGCGCCGAGGGGCGGCACCCCGGGCCGATTGCCGAGTTGGATATTCACCACCACGACCTGTTTTCGCGGCTGATCCGGGACGGCGACCTCGGGTTCTGCGAGGCATACGTCGATGGGTGGTGGTCGACGCCTGACCTTCAGGCCTTCATGGACCTCGT
>JAUIAU010000145.1 GCA_030425185.1 Alphaproteobacteria bacterium | reverse complement strand
ATCGGCGCTGCCGTCGTGCGTGCCCTCGTTGTAGGTGATGCCCATGGTCTGTCCTCGCTGTCCGGCGCGGCCGGCTGTGTGTTGTCGGCGCCAGTGTCGGCCCCGCCAGCGCCGACGGTCAAGCGCCATGTGCGCCAGCGGACTCGATCCGCTTCGATCCGCACTCGATCCGCACCTTATCCGCGCGAGATCACACGTGAAGGCCCTCGGATGCGGATCGAGTCGGCCCGAAACCCATATAAACCCCCCTCTCTTTTAAAAGGTACCTACTCCACTACTACAGAGGGTATTCGATCCGCTTTTGTGTCTACGCCAACGAAATAGGGCAGTTAAGGTAGGATCGGTGATCTAAGCGCCCGTTTCTACCTGCGCGAAAAACGCCCTAGTTTCGCGTGCATCCTGCAGGATCGCTAGGCGGATCGAAGCGGATCGAGTCCTCCCAAAACGCACTTGGGCGACCCCGGAGTGATCCAGAATCGCCCAAGTGTCTTGTGCTGAGACACTGCCAGCCGGTCAGCTCGAGCCCGGCAGCGGCACCTGACGAACCACGGCAAACCCCAGGGAGCGCGCGCGCCCGATCCGGCCCTCGGTGGCGTTGGCCTGGCGCATCAGGTCGGCCACGCGTCGGCTGGTCTGCGCGTAGGTCGAGCTCTGCCGGTGCACGTCGGGCAAGGCCTCGACGATCTGGCGCACCGTGTGGCGCTCTGTCGGTAGCACCTGATCCCAGCCAGCGCGCCCGCGCACGGGCTCCCAGACTTCCCACAGGTCGCTCTCGAGCGGGTCGATCCTCTCGAAACCGGCGTTGGACAGGTCGAGCGCGATCCGCTCGTCGTCGGTCAGCCGGTAGCCGGCGCCGCCGTGGTACTCGACCCACAGCTGCGCCCAGAGCTGCCCCAGGTCGATGCCGTGCGCCCAGTCGCACTTGCGGACGCGCACCGTCCACCACCGACGGTTGCCGGTGTCGTCGGCCAGGAAGGCCGGCCGGTTGACCGACGCGAACAGCACCGTGCGCCGCCGCACTTCTTCCTCGCGCCGCGCGTAGGCGCTCCGGTACACGTCCTTGTCCCTGTCCACGAACGCCTTGAGCGCGGCGATGTCGGCGCGCCGGAACGTGGCGTCGAGCTCGCCGAGCTCGGCGATCCAGTAGCGCGTGATCGCCTGCACGTCGTCGCGTTTCGTCGGGTCCAGGTGCATTCCGATCGCCGCCCAGGGCCTGCCAGCCGGCACCAGCGAGCGACACCACGTGGTCTTGCCGCACCCCTGGGGACCCTGGAACACCAGCACGCCGGCAGGCCGGAATCCCTCACCACCGGCGACGGCGGCGACACACTGCGTCAGCCACTTGCGGATCAGCACTGGCGCCAGTTCGTCGTCGGTGTCGACGGTGGCGAGCAGCTGCTGCACGCGGTCGACACCATCCCAGGTCTGCGACGTGATCCACTCGCACACGGGGTGATACTCGTCGGCGACCAGCGCCAGGTACTCGCTGGCTGTGTCTTTGGCGAGCCCGTGCTGGTCGCACAGGTGGCGCCACCAGATCGGCTCCATGTTCGCCCTGCGCTCGGGCGCGCACGTGATCGCCGGGCTGTCGAGCTCCAGGCGGTGCGTCATCTCGTTGTAGCGGCACGTCGCCTTGTAGGCGGCGAGCAGGGCTCGCAGGTTGCGCAGGCTGTGCGACACGGGCCGGCCCTTGCGCTGGCCCTTGGCGTGCACGTCAGGGAACGCCAGCCGCGTGCGGTGCAGGCCGGCGGCGTAGCGGCGGATCTGGCGCGTCACCTCCGAGTAGGCCGCGGTCGGGTCCTCGTCGCCGATCGCCGTGTGCGTCGAGATCCACATGATCAGCGCGCGCTGCAGCACCGCCACGTCGACGGCCAGATCGATGCCCTCGCCGGCCATGCGCTGCACCTGGGCCACCAGGTCGCCCTTGCGCTCAGCCGTCGACACGCCGACCTCCCAGGCCGTGCGAGCTGCCGCTGGTGCGATGCTCGGCGCCGCTGGCGTGTCCTGCGTGCCTGGTGTTGTCGTCGCTTGCTCGCCCCGTCCTCGCCTGCCCTTCACGCGTTCCGATTCGCGCTCGAGCTCATCCCATCCCATCGTTACCCCCATGTGTTGCGCCGGTCACCGTGCGCCGTTGTTGTTGTCGTCGTCAATCACCAGCACGTGCGCCGCAGCCAGCATCCTGCTGATCTGCTTAGGACCGAAGACGCGGCCCGTGCGTGTCTTGAAACCGCGAGAGCCAAGCTCAGCGGCAATGCGGCGGAGAGAGAAACCGCAGGCCCGCAGCTCGCGAGCGGCGGCGATCACCTTCTGCTCTCCCTCATGCGGGACCAGGTGCACGCCATCGGCGGCAAGGCGCTGGCCGTAGGGGACCGCGCCCACACGCTCGCCACGCGCCTTCTTGTGCTGTAGCGCTGCACTGGTCAGCGCCGCCGTGCTGTCCAGTCTGCCGCCGCCTTCCTTATCGTGGACCCTATCGTGGCAGGCTTCGCACAGCGGCACCGTTGCCTTGCCGCCAAGAGATCGAGGCACGATGTGGTGATCGCACTCATGCGGCCCGCCGCACTCCATGCAACGCGGCGGCGCCGGCTCGCCGTCGTCAATCACCAGCACGTGCGCCGACACGCCGCGGCGCGCGAGCTCATGGCGCAGCCGCCGCGCGAGCGGCAGCGACCACGTGACAAAGCACGTCGTGACCATGCCGTTGCTGTGCACCTTGCC
>JAUIAU010000046.1 GCA_030425185.1 Alphaproteobacteria bacterium | reverse complement strand
CGCCAAGCCGAAGCCCTTCGTCTGGAGCAAGAGCGCCGAGGACATCCTCACTCGCGAGCGTCGCGCGCTCGATGCGCTCGACCAAATCAGGGGAAATCGGTAGCAAATGTCGGACTCAGAACACTAGGGGGTTTATGGGTCCTGACGCTGCCGAAAATCACACGATTCGAACGCATGGTCTGTGTTTCCGACAAGACGTGTCGCTTTTTTGTGTCGCTTTCTGAGCAAATGGACAAGGTAGTTTCCGGACAATCTCCGCTGCAGTTGGACGGTAGAACCCAAGTGAACAATAGTGTAACCTGTTGAAAAAAAATCACTCCTAAGCAGGATCTTGTGCCCCCAAACGGCCCGGATTTGCCGTGTACCGTCTTTGGATATTCGGGTTGTCGGGACGTATGTCCGGTTGCGGGTCCCAGCCAGCCGGAAATTTGCTTTCCTGCTTGGCGTCTGCGCTTATAACGTAGAAGAACTGATCTCTCCGGGGCCTCTTGATGATTCGTCGTTCCACTCTTTCTCTGCTCCTGTCCGCATCGCTGATTGCCGTGCCTGCCGCACGGGTCAACGCAGACGTGCATGGCTTGATAGGCATTCTCGGTGCAGCCGCCATCCTGGGTGGCGCCTCGAGGCGCACCCAGCCCAGCGGTATGTCTGCCGCTCAGCGCCAGCAGAACCGGGACATTCAGACCGCCCTCAACTACTTTAGTTATCCGGCTGGGCAGGTGGACGGGGTCATAGGCAACGGAACCCGAGGCGCGATCCGCAATTACGAGGCGGCGATGGGATTCCCAGTCGACGGAACTCTGAATGACTTTGAGCGTCAGTTCCTGATCGACAGCTATCAGCGGGCGCAGACGGCAGCCTACGCGCCCCCATACAATCAGGTCCTTGCGACGCGCGGGCCGCAGGGTCTGTTGCGTACGTTCCGCGATGAACAGCTCGGGCTAGCCAATACCCCGACAACGACCCCACCAACCGTGCTGCCTGCGAACGCCCCTGCGGCGTTGCCCAGTTTCGGGGCCATGAACCTGTCGGAGACGGCGTCGGTCAACAGTCACTGCAATTCCATCAACGTAATCACCACGACTAATGGTGGATTCACCACGCTCGACACGATGAGCGATGCGGCATTCGCGCTCGATGAGCAGTTTTGTCTCGCCCGCAACGCGGCAGTCGCGGAGGCGAACCGCATGATGTCCTCAATTGCCAATGTTAGCGATTCTGAATTCGTGTCGCAATGCGAAGGGCTTCGCAATTTCATGACGCCGACGCTGGGGGCGGTGGCCGCGCGCGATCCTTCCTTGATCCGCTCCGAAGTCCAGGCGACGCTTCAGGACACCGGCCAGAATCCGCAGCAATTGGTGAGTGCGGGAATCGTCTGCCTCGGCCTTGGATATCGCGAGGAGAATTCACAAATGGCCCTTGCCTCGGCGCTATTGCTGGTCGGAGCGGACCAAGCCGCATACGGCGAAATCGTCGCCCACCACCTGCGCGGCGGTTTTGGAGTGACGGCGGACTCGGGCCGCGCGGCCGCCTGGATGAATACGACCATTGGCGCGCTCGAGGGCGGGGCACCCCCGGCCTTCCTGCCCAATCAGGCCGCCGACCGGCTGGCCCTGCTCAAGGCCGCAGCCAACGGACAGGCCGCGCCCCGGGCGGGTGCCGCCAACAGCGGTTTGCCGACGTTCGGCGGCGGCAACTGAGGTGCGAACGGCAGCTCCCGGTGAGCGGGAGCTTTCGACATCTTCCGGCGGGCCGAGCCTGCCAGCCGAGATCCAGCGAACCCCGGATGCGCTCTGCAATTCCCCTTCTGACCCTCGGGCTTGCCGTGTTGGTCTTTGCCTCTGCGGCGTTGCTGATCCGCTCCTGCGGGCTGCGGCTCCCGTTCATCGGCCACGTCATCAATGCCTGCCCGGTCGATGTCGAGGGCCAGCGGGATGCGTGGCTCGCCGTCCTCGAGGACGAACGGGCGGACCTGCGCCGCGCGATCAGCCTGCTTGAACGGGAACTCGCGCGGCAGCAATGCGTGGCCGAAGCCCCGCCGCCGCCCGAACTGCCGCCGCAGGTGCCCGAGGACGGGTTCGATCGCGAGGGGTTCGAGAACCGCGATGTCGCCATTCTCGAGGGCTGCTGGCAGCTCGACAGCGACTACAGCACGGTCAACATCCAGACCGGAGCGGTGACCCGCTATAACGAATGGCAGATGTGCTTCGATGCCCAGGGCACCGGGTATCAGATCATGCGCAGCCCGGACGGGACGACCTGCCAGAGCAGCGTGACGGGTGCGTTCAACACCCGGGGCGAACTCACCATCGACGATCTGGACCGCGTGCCTTGTACCAACGGGACGGGGATCTTCCGGCGCGAGACGATCTGCACCCTTGATGAGCAGGGGCGCGCAAACTGCGCGTCCCGCCACCCGGAACGCCCGAGACGGGACCCTGCCAGTGTGGGCTTCCGCCGCGTGACAGAGGGGAGGCCCTGATGGCCAGCCATTTCCTGACCAAGACACAGATCGCCCTCGAGAACTGCCTGCGGCTGGGCGAGGATACCGTGCTCGAACGGCACGCCGAGCTGTCAGCGCTGTTGCAGCAGCGGGTGGGCGGCCAGACCGCCAGCCTGTTTGCGGAACCGCTGCTGAGCCGGGGCAACGACAGCGCCCCCGCCTCGGTGTCGTGGTATTCCGAGCACGATGGCAAGCCGCGCCCCCTGACCGCGCTGCCCGTAGGTGCACGCGGGGCCATCGAAAGCTATCTGTCAGACAACCTCGCGCCGCTCCGGGCGCTGCTCGACGACCCCGAGGTCGCCCCCCTGCTGGGCGCAGCGCTCTGGCAGATGGACCCGAACGATGTCGTGGTCGTCAACTCGCGGCCGATCCTCATCAACTGGGGTATGCGCCCGGCCCGGCTCGGGGCCGATACCTCGGCGCTGGCGGCGCATTACGGTGCCACCCTCGGCCGGTTCCTGCCGCTGGCGACCCCGCCGGGCCTTCCGCCCGCCGCCGGACGCGGATCGGGGGCAGCGCCCGCCGGGCTTGCGATGGCCACCGGGGCCGTCGCGGCCGGAACCGCTGCCACGGCGGCCGCCGCAAGCCCGGAGGCTGGAGCCGTAACCGGACCCGAGACGCCGCCACCCGTTGGCGGGGCTGCGGCAGCCGCGCCGGCCGCTGGGGCCACCCCGCCCCCGCCGCCCCCGGCGGCGGCGGCATCGGCCCTGCCCGCCGCGGCCTGGATTCCTCTGGTCGTCCTTCTGGTCCTGGCCTCGGTGGTCCTGCTCTGGCTGCTGTTGCCTGGGACCCGGCTCTTTGCCGAAAACCGTGTGGTTCCGGCCGTGACTGACGAGAGTGCCGTTGCCCTTGCCGAGCAGGTGAACCGCGACCTGGCGGCCCGGCGCGCCGCGCTCGAGGCGGCACTGGCCGGTGCGACCTGCCGTCCCGACGGGACCCTGGTCATCCCGGATGGCCGGACGCCCGACGGACTGCTGCCGCCAGCCACCGCGCCGGGTGCCGAGCCCGCGCCGGGGGACGCACCGGGCGACCGAACCGAGGCCGCGCCCGATGCCTTGCTGCCAACCAATCCGGCCCGCGTGCAGGTGCCCGAGACCGGCGCCTCCGGCGAGCTTGAGACCGCCTCGCTGCTCGATGTGATCGAAAGCCGGACGGTGCTGGTTCTCGCCAAGACCGGAAACCGGCTGTCGAACGGGTCGGGCTTCGTCGTCGGACCGGGGCTGATCATGACCAATCACCATGTGATCGCGGACGCAGCCCAGGGCGGCGGGACGGTCGCCGTCGCCCATCAGCGCTTCCCTCAACCGGTCCCGGCGCAGGTCCTGCGGATGCAGGGTCCGCTTGAGGCCCAGGGCGGCGACTACGCGCTTCTGAGGATCGCGGACACCTCGCTGCCTGCGTTCGAGGTCCACCTCTCACAGTCCACGCTCAAGTTGACCAATGTCATCGCGGCCGGGTTTCCGGGCGATGTGCTGGCGACGGACAGCGGCTTCGACCGGCTTCTGCGCGGAACGCCCGGCGCGATGCCGCAACTGACGGTGACCGATGGCGCGGTCTCGACCGAGCAGGCGCTTGCCTTGGCGACCAATGTTCTGGTCCATTCGGCGCCGCTCTCGAAGGGCAATTCGGGCGGGCCGCTGGTGGACCTGTGCGGGCGAGTCGTCGGGATCAACACCTTCGTGAGGGCCGGAGCCCTGCGGACACTGAACTTCGCGCTGGCCTCGGGCGATATCCTCGGGTTCCTGGACGGCACGCCCGCCGCACCGGCCGTCGTCGCCGAGCGCTGCGCCCCGGTCGTGACCCGTCCGGCCCCGGAGCTGGCCGAGGTCGCACCGGCACCGGACGCTGCGCCCGCCGCGACCCCGGCCGGCACACCACAGGGCAACTGAGATCCGATGGATGTCCTGATCGCCTCCACGTCCACCGCGGGACTGAGCCCGCTGGGCGCGCCGTCGGGGCGCAGTCATCTGAACCTGTCGGAGGCGTTGCGGGCCCGGCTCGGCGAGGAACACGCCTCGCTGCTTGCGGAACCGGTGCAGACCGGCTTCGGCGACCGGCTGGACTGGTATGCGTCTCGGATCGGGGTCGTGCAGCCGCTGGCAGCCCTCGGCCCGGAAGACCAGGACGCCCTGCGGCAGAGGCTGTCGGAGCTGATCGGGGATGTTCTCGCCCTTTCGGAAGAGCTCCGAGCCTCCGGCGACCCGCAGGACGCGCAACTCGGCACTGATCTGGCCCACGCGATGGAAATCCCGTCGGAAGAATCGGTCTTTACGGTCCGCCACGCCGACGGCACCCTCAGCCCGGTGCTGGTGAACTGGGGTTACCTCGCCGGGACCGATCGCCAGATGCGGGGGGTTCTGACCGGAATCGCGCGGCGCAAGCCGGTGCCGCTGGCCGCCGCCGCGCCGCTGGCACCGCCGCCGCCGGGCACCGTGGCCGCCGGACCCCGGTCCTGGCTCTGGCTGCTGTGGCTGGGGTGGCTTCTGCTGGGGCTGCTTCTGGCCACGATCCTCACCCTGCTGATCCGTCCCTGCGCGCTGTCCCCAACCGGAATCGCCTTTTTCTGCCCTGTGGATGTGCCGGTGGTGGCGTCGGCGCTGGAGGCAGATCGGCTGGTTCTAGAAGACGAAATCGCCACCCTCGAGCGGGAAATCGCGCTGCTTGACCGAAGCTGCCAACCTGTCGCGCCCAGCCCCGTCACAGCGCCGGAGCCGCAGCGCGATGCGCTGGACGAGCGGCTGGAAGAGCGCGGCGGCCAGACCGGCGACCTGAACTTCGCCCTGTTCTGGGAAGCACGCGACGATCTGGACCTGCATGTGACCTGTCCGGCGGGGCAGACGATCAGCTTCAACCGGCGGCAGGCCTGCGGCGGAACGCTCGACGTGGATGCCAACGTCAGCCGGACGGTCAGCGACCCGGTAGAAAACATTTTCTTCTCCGCGCTGCAGCCCGGGACCTACCAGGTGCGTGTCCATCTGTTCAAGCCACGCACCTCCGGGCCGAAAGATTTCGTCCTGCGCGTGCACCAGCGCAACGGCCAGGTCCGCGACTACAGCGGACAGGTGTCCCCGAGCCGGCCCGATTGGCGCCAAACGATCACCGTGACGGAGTAATCATGTCCGAAACCTTCGCCGGGACCCAATCCGGATCGCTTGCCCCCCTGACCGACTGGCGTGACGAGATCACGCTGGTCCCCTACTCCGGCGTGCAGATCCTCGACTTCGGGTTTCAGCTCGATGCCGTCGAGCTGAAACGGGCCGAATTCATCGAGCGCGAGATCCCGGGCCACGGTCTCGACGGCCCGATTGAGCGGGAACTCAAGGCGCTGTCCGGCGACCCGCTACGCGACGATCCGATCAAGGCCTCTGGAACCCAGATGGACGACGCCTATTCGGTGACGCATGAAAGGGCCCTAGAGCCGTTCCTGTCCAAATGGGTCCCGGTGCCGGTGCTGCGCGAAACCGGCCAACGGGACGTCGGCGGCGATATCCGTTTCGACAACGGCCCTTCGAACTGGGCCCGCGTGCGGACCGTCGAACTGCCCGAGCCGGAGCCCGGCACCGGCATCACGCACCGGGTTCAGCTTGCCCTCGATACCAACCTGATGGCCCATGCCGCGGGGATGCCCTACCTCGCCCCGACGCGCGAGGACGCCGAGGGGAACAAGGCGTTCCGCTTCGTGTCCGACCCGGCGAAGATGGACTGGTTCCTGCGCCTGCCGATCGAGGACGAGATGGGTGCGATGGTCGATCCGCAGCGCTGGGTGACGTCGTGGCTCGAGCACCTCTTCCTCACCTTCAAGACCGCCGAACGCGGTCGCGCGGTCGATCCCGACAGCCTACCTCACCAGTTCGAGCACTGGGCGCGCTACATGGCTTATCTCCGGTTACTGTCGGCAGCGATCCGGGTGCCGCGGATGCGGTTCATCAACACCGTTAGCGTCGGCGACTCAGTCACCCCGATCCCGGTCGAGATGGTTCTCGATGTCGGAAACTCGCGGACCTGCGGAATCCTTGCCGAGCGCAACACCCGCCGCTCCGGTGAGACCATCGGCGACGCCTTCAACCTTGAGGTTCGCGACCTCGCCCTGCCCGAGCATCTGTATACCGGGTTGATCGAGAGCCGCGTCGAATTTGCCGTGCATCAGATGGGCGAGCAGTCCTATTCCCGAATGTCGGGACGCGGCGCGAACTTCATGTGGCCGAGTTTCGTTCGCGTCGGGCCGGAAGCCCAGCGGCTGGTGGCCGGTGAGGAGGGCACCGAGACCGCCTCGGGCCTGTCCTCGCCGAAACGCTATCTGTGGGACCGGGAACCGATGAAGCAGGACTGGCGGTTCCACAACCACTTCGGGGACTCACTGCCCTCGAACATCTTTGCCGCGCTCCGCCTGATGAACGAGGCGGGCGACATGCTCAGCCAAGTCGAGCAAGACTACCCGATCACAGAGCGCAAGACGAAGGGCTGGATCACGCGCCCGGCCCAGCGGCCGCGCGCCTCGCGGTCGTCCCTCTTCGGACTGATGCTGGCGGAACTGTTCGCGCATGCCCTCGTGCAGATCAACGCGCCGGCCAGCCGCGCGCGACGGCTCGAGAGCGACATCCCGCGCAAGCTGGAACGCATCATCCTGACCCTGCCCACCGCCACCACCAGCCAAGAACAGGCTATCATCAAGTCCCGCGCGGAAGGGGCGCTGCAACTGGTCTGGACCATGCTGGGGCTCGAACAAACCTTCTCGCGCATCTCGGAAATTCCAGAGCTGATCGTCGAGTGGGACGAAGCCTCCTCCACGCAGCTCGTCTACCTGTATTCCGAGCTGGCCCGGAAGTTTGAAGGCCAGATCGACGCCTTCCTGCGGCTGAAGGGCAGGCCTAGGGTCCCGACCAGCGACGTGGTGGCGCGCCGGGTGCGGGGCCGCGACGGCGGCGACGCAGCGGCGGCCGAGCTGTCGCTCCGGCTGGCCTGCGTGGACATCGGCGGCGGCACCACGGACCTGATGATCACGACCTTCTGGGGCGAGGAAAACCGGATGCTGCGGCCGGTGCAGACCTTCCGCGAAGGCTTCCGTAAAGCCGGGGACGACATCCTGGAACAGGTGATCTCGCAAGCGATCTTGCCCCAGTTGCAGCATGCCATCGAGGCGGCAGGGGGCCGCGGAGCCCGCGAGATGCTCGCCGAGCTCTTCCAGGATCGCGGAGGGCTCAGCCAGCAGGTCGTGCAGGTGCGCCGGCAGTTCGCACTTCGGGTCCTGATCCCGCTGGCGGTCGAGATCCTCGGCGCATCCGAAACCGCTGGCCGACAGGACCCGATCACGGTGTCGGTTGCCGACACGCTGCATCTCGAGCGCACGACGCTAGACACCGACGAGGACATGGTTCTCGACACGGCCGGGGCGGCGCTGGACCAAGCACTGTCCGGGTCCGGGCGCGCGGCGCGCCTGCCGAGAGTGCCGTCCAGCCTGCTGGCCTATCTTGAGCGTCCGGCGCAGGACATCGGTGCCGTATCGTTCCGTCTGGCCGATGTGGACCTGCGGCTGACCCGCGAGACTATCGACAAGATTGTCGAGAACGTGCTGGCGGTGCCCCTGTCCAACATGGCCGAACTGATCGACCATTTCGGGGTGGATGTCGTGCTGCTGACCGGGCGGCCCTCGCGCCTGCCTGCGGTGCGGGCGATCATCGAGAACATGATGGTCGTGCCGCCGCATCGGCTGATCTCGATGCATTGCTACAAGGCGGGCACCTGGTACCCGTTCCGGGACCCTCTGACCCAGCGGATCTCGGATCCGAAATCGACCGTCGCCGTCGGCGCGATGTTGATCGCCATGAGCCAGAACCGGATCGAAAACTTTACCGTCGACACCACCGCGTTCCGCATGCGCTCGACCGCCCGCTACATCGGCGTGATGGAGCGAAATGGCCAGATCCTGGACGAAACGCTGCTGTTCCGGGACGTGGACCTCGACCGCAAGCCGCGAGGAAGCGACCTCAAGGCGGAACTCGACCTCTACAGCCCGACGCGGATCGGCTCGCGGCAATTGCCGCTCGAACGCTGGACGGCCACGCCGCTCTACAAGCTGGATTTCGCCAGCAACGAGGCCGCGCGCGCGATCCCGCTGACCTGCACGATCGAGCGCGCCGAGAGCGAGGTTCCCGGCAACGAGGTGGTTTCGGCGAGCGACCAGCTCGCGGCCCAACGGGCACGCGAGGCCTTCATGGTCACCGACGTGGACAGCCACGGGCGCGGGGCCGACCGCAAGGAGGACGTGACCCTGCGGCTGCACACCTTGGGCTTCATTGACGACTACTGGATCGACACCGGCGTGTTTGGCGCCTGAGGAAGATGACGATGACCGAAGAAGAGGCTCTCTCCGCCCGCTGTGCAGACATCGCGGACCTCGGCGACCGTGCCGTAGACTGGCTGAACGATCCCGCGAATGCCGACCGCGTCGGGTCCGGGACACGCTCGCGCATCAAGACCCTGCGCCGGGTCGGGCGGCGCGCCCGCAAACTGTCGCGCGCGGCCCGCACCCGGATGTCGGTCAGCGTGTTCGGCCCGTCGCAGGCGGGCAAGTCGTTCCTGGTGTCGGTTCTGGCCCGCCCGAAGGATGGCGAGCTTTTCTCGGCCTATGACGATCCGGCGGGCACGCTTGAATACCTCAAGGAAGTGAACCCCGAGGGCGAAGGCGAAAGCACAGGCCTCGTGACTCGGTTCACGATGGTGCGCAGCAAGACGCCGCCGGGTTTCCCGATCAAGCTGACCCTGCTCAATGAAGCCGACATCGTCTGCACCCTTCTGAACAGTTTCTTCAACGATGGCGACGGGTCCGAGCCGCCGCCCGAACCCCAGGACATCCGCGCGCATTTCGACCGGTTTCAGTCCAGGGCCGGGGGCGTTGCGGACGGGCTGACGTCCGACGACGTGCTGGAAATCGGCGAGTACGTCGACCGGATGTTCGCCAGCAAGACCTACGCCAGCAGCCTGCGCAGCCTGTGGGAAGATGCCGCCGACCTGGTGCCGCGCCTGTCCCGGGCAGACCGGCAGGCGTTCTTCGCGATCCTGTGGGGCGGGCACCAGAGCCTTTCGCAGCTGTATCGGACGCTGGCCGATGCCCTGGCCGAGCTTGGCCACGCAGAGGTGGTCTATGCCGGTCTCGACGCGCTGACGCCTCGCGACACGTCGATCATCGACGTCAAGACGCTGAAAGGTCTGTCCGGCGAGGACGTCGGCCCGGCCCTCGCCCTGCGGACGGATGGCGGGCAGACTGTCCACCTGGCGCGCGGCGTGCTCTGTGCGCTGGCGGCAGAACTCGAATTCCCGATGCAGACGCAGCCGTCCGAGGTGTTCGGCCGGACCGATCTGCTGGATTTCCCCGGCGCCCGGAACAGGTTCGACGCACCGCTTTCGACCACGCTCGGCGCCCATGATGCCGAAGACAACCTGCGCGAAATGCTTCTGCGCGGGAAGGTGGCGTATCTCTTTGATCGCTATGTGGAGAACCAGGAAATCACCTCGATGCTCCTGTGCATCCCCGACTCGAACATGGAAACCGTCTCGCTGCCGGGGCTGGTCGAGAACTGGATTGCCTTGACACATGGCGCGACGCCAGCCGCCCGCGCGGCGGTCGAGACCGTGCTGTTCTTCGTGCTGACGAAATTCGACAAGCTTCTGGTCGACAGCGGGGGGGCGGACAGCGGTGCGATGGCGCGGTTCCAGCGGCGCATGGAAGCCTCGCTCCTCGAGAAGTTCACCAAGGGCCGAGACAAGTGGGTGACCGAGTGGACGCGCGGACAGCCCTTCAACAACTGCTTCTGGCTGCGCAACCCAAAGTATCCCGCCGACAGCGTGATAACCTACGAGGACAAGCGTGAGATGGGCTACCGTCAGGACCGCGCCGGACGCCTTGCCGAGCTGAAGGCAGGCTCGTTGCAGTCCGAACATGTGCAGCGGCATTTCGCGGACCCGGAGGCGGCCTGGGATGCCGCCCTTGCGTTGAACGATGGCGGGGTGACCTATCTGACCGAGGCCCTGACCCGCGTGGCCCGGGCCGACAGCAAGCTCCGACAGATCGCCGCGCAGATGGCCAAGCTGTGCCAGGACGCCGCCAACGAAATCTCCGAGTTCTACATCAGCGACGATATCGAGACCCGGATCACGGAGAAGCGGATATCGGCCGGCCGGCTTACCGACGGCATCGACAACTGCATTCGCGAACAACTGTTCGGCAGCTTCCTGTCGGAGCTGTCGCTGGATCAGGACGTTCTCGAGACGCGCATCGCCCGTGTGCCGTCAACCGTGCGCATCCGGTCCGCCGGGGGCGCGGGCGCGCCGCCGACGCCGGGAGCGGTTCGACCCGCAGGTGCGGACCAGGCCGCCACCCCAAGCGGATTGCGGCGTCCGGGCGGGTTGCGGCGGCCGGACGCCCTGCCCGGTCAGACTGCGCGGCCCGAACCTTTGGCTGCGGTGCCGGAGACGGCGCCAGACCCCTCGTCCCGTGCGCGTCAGGAGGTTCGCAGCATGTCGATGGAGGCTTTCCAGGCCGAGACCGCCGTCGAGCTCTGGCTCGACCGGCTCAAGGCGTTCCGGGACGATCCGCGCGCGACCGAGATCTACGGGCTCGATCAGACCGCGCTCGGCGATCTCGTCGCGGAACTGACCCATGCCGCCCGGAGGCTGGGCCTCGCGGGCCGGATCGCACAGCAGCTTGCGGTCGTGAACTTCGGCCTTTCCGCTTCTGAACAGGCCTCGCCCGCCGCAATCATCGCGTCCGAGGCGGTGAATACCTTCATCGCCCAGCTCGACGCCGCGAACATGCCGCCCGACGCGCGCCCGCAGGTGCCGGAGGCAAACGGGACAACGCGGACCGCCTTTTCGGACCGGCCGCGTCATGACACCGCCGACCGCCTGCCCGCGACGATGTTCGACGCGGCGCTGGCACATGCCGAGGACTGGGTCTTCATGCTGGAAGCGGTGTTCGTCGCCAATGCGATGGACACCGGCAGCGGCACGGCGAACCCCGAGCAGAACCTTGCCCTCGGCCGTATTCTGGACGGTCTGCGGCAACCGGAGGCGGAAGGCGCGCATGGCTGACATCGACATCCACCCCGATCCCGACGCGCCCTACGGCGGTTTCGCTATCCTGTCCCTGCCCGAAGGCAGCCTTCAGGATGCGGAAACCATCGTGCAGGTGCAAAGCGGATACTCGCAGCTCTGGCTGGCTCCGACTCTGGGCGAGAACCTGATGATCGGAATCGGCGAGGCGAACTGGCAGGCGGACCCCTACGGCTACGGTCCCTACACGGTCCATCGCAACAGCGGACGCGACCTGATCCGGATCGGACCTGAAATCGTCAACAAGATCGAAGAGTTCGCCCCGCTCTCCCTGCGCATCGGACCCTACAGGCTGAACACCAACTGGCCCGACAACATCATGCCACGCGTCGCGGCCGCCCTGATCGGCGGCGTTTCCGGCGTCGCCCGCGGGGCAGCGCGCGACACGACCGGTGACCGGCTGGTGGCACGCCGCGCAGCTCCCGAGCCAACCCCCGAGCCCGAACCCGACACCGCCTATGACGACACCGATGATTGGCCAGCCGACGACGACCCCGCACCTGAGCTTACGGATGCCCTCGGGTCGCAGTCCGAGCCGGTCTCCCAGCACGCCGGCAGCGGGAAAAGCGGGAAAGAGCCGCGCTGGAGGCTGCTCTTCGGGCTTGGGGCGCTTCTGCTAATCGCGCTCGGTCTGGCCTACTGGCTGCTTCCGCAGAGCCTTACCGCGACCGATGATACTCCTGCCACCCCGGCGCCGGACGGTACACCGTGTAGTCTTGCAACACTCGATGCCACGCCTGGCGGCTTCGGAGCCGCGATGACGGCCATTCAGGGCTGCCTCAGCAGCGTAAACGCCGAGACTGCCTTTGCAGTAATCGAGAACGCTGCCCGGCGCGGGGACGGCGCGGCGCTTCTGATGCTGGGCACGCTCTATGACCCCGACGTAACCGATCCGCTGTTCGAGGACTGGCTAGCTGTCAGCTTCGACCCCAATCTAGCGCTGGCTGTGGAATACTACGCACATGCCCGGTCGCTCGGCATTGGCGAAGCCGGCGGACGGATGGCCCGGACCTGCGCAGCGCTGCGCGCGCGGGCCGATACCCTTTCTCAAGGAGCCTACAATGACTTTTGCCCGTAGCCTCACCCTCGCCCTTGCCTTCGCGACCCTGGGCCCTGCCGGGCCGGTGGCCGCCCAGGACCGCCCGCTGCTGGTCGAGGGCCGGCAGACCGTCTACCAGCGCGTGCTGACCCGGCCGGACGCGGGCTTGCATGAGATGCCCGGCGGACAGGCCCGCGGGCGCTATCCGGCATTCCAGCCGCTCTATGTCTATGCCCGCGAACCTGGCTGGGTCCAGGTTGGCAGATCCGTGGCAGGCACCCCGGAGGGCTGGATTCCCGCCGGAGAGGTTCTGCCCTGGCGGCACAACATCGTCGGAGCGTTCACCAACCCTGCCGGGCGCGCGCGGTCGATCATGTTCGACACGGAGGATCAGTTGCGCTGGCTCCTGAACCACGAGGCCGTCCGCGAGATGCAGGGCGGGCTGATCGGCGATGCCGATGCCGGTAGCCTCGAGCCGGCGCGTGGCGTGCTGGCGGTTGAGCCCGGCGAGTTCATCGACATCGGGCAGCGCTTCTATCTGATGCCGATCCTAGACTTCATCGAGGATTTCCACCCCGTCAACTACGAGCCGAACTTGCTGATGGAGGTGGCAACCCTTCCACTGAACGCACAGCGTGGCGGTTCGGTGTCCGGCACGCTGGACGCGGGGATCGTGTTCGTCTTCGACACGACGCAGTCGATGGACCCGTTCATCGCCTCGACGCAACAGGCCATCGAACAGATCGTGCGGCGCATCGAGGGCACCGACATCGGCGCGCGGACGAACTTCGGGGTCGTGGCCTTCCGCGACAATGAGCAGGCCTCGCCGGGGCTGGAGTATCGCACCCGCGTGCTGCTTCCGCTGGAACGGCGCGACGACCAAACGCCGGTGATCGCCACGATCCGCGCAGCGACCGAGGTGGCCGTTGTGTCGTCGCCCGGCTTCAATGAAGACAGCGTCGCGGGCGTGGAGGACGCCATTGACCTGACCGACTGGACCGCGCGCGGGACCGACCCTTTCGACGTCCGAATGGTGATCTTGGTGACGGACGCAGGCCCCAAAAGCCCGAATGATCCGAACGCCCGATCCGAAATCGGGGTGGATGAACTGCGCGCCGAGGCCGAGCGGCAGAACATCACGCTTCTGGCGCTGCACCTGCGCACCCCGACCGGCGGCGAAGCGCAGCACGCCTATGCAGAGGAACAGTATCGCCGGATGACGCGCTTCTTCGGCAACGAGTATTACTACGGGATCCCGGACGGATCTCCCCGGCTGCTCCAGTCCGAGGTCGAGGAACTGGTGACCTCTATCACGGACATCGTGCGCCGTGCCGATGGCCAGGCCCCGGAACTGTCCGACGAGGACACGCGGCCCGAATTGCGCGACCTCGGGCTGGCGTTGCAACTGGCCTATCTCGGTGCCGTCGAAGGCACGCAGGCACCGTCGGTGGTGCGCAGTTGGGTGACCGAGAAGGCGGCCGAGGACCCCCGGATGCTGGCGATTTCGCCGCGCCTGCTGGTGACCCGAAACGAAATGGCGACGATGTACGATCTGATCGGCGAACTGCTGAACCTCGCAGCGCGGGGCAGCGATGCCGAAGACGGCACTGCGTTCTTCGCACAGGTGCGCGACGTGGTCTCACGGATGGCCCAGAACCCGGACCGGCTGGTCAATGTCGAGGCTGCCTCGCTCGGCGGGGCGCTCGAATTCCTCGAGGGCCTGCCCTACCGCACGCAATTCATGGACATGACCCCCGATCGCTGGGAGCAGAGCGCGATGACCCGGCGCGGAATGATCGACAGCCTGCGCCAGAAGCACACGCAATACGGAAAGTGGCTGCGCCGGCCCGAGATCTGGACCGCACTTTATGACGGTGCCCCTGACGGCGAACACGTATTCGCGATGCCGTTCGAGGTTCTTCCGTGACCGCGGCCTGGAGCCTGCTGGACCCGGTCTCCGACACAGCCGAGCGCGGGAACGGCGGCCCAAGTGCCGGACTCTTCGCCCGCAACCTGACCGCGCGACTGGACGGGCCGGAGGGTCGCTTCGTGCTGCGGATCGACAGCTTCACGATCGGTCCTGGCGAGGTAAAGGCCCTGACCGGCGAGAGCGGCTCGGGCAAGACGCTGGTTCTGGAACTGCTTGGCCTGATGAGGGAACCGTGCGATGCGGCGGCGCATTACACTTGGACACCTGCCGGGCAGGGGCAGCCCGCATCGCTGGATCTGGCCCGGCTCTGGTCGGCGGGGCCGCGCTCTGCCGAGCTTGCGTGCACGCGAGGTCGTCTCTTCGGGTTCGTTCCGCAGACTGGCGGGCTTCTTCCCTATCTCACGGTGCGCGAGAACATCGCCCTGCCGCAACGCCTGGCCGCATGCCTCGACGCGGAACTGGCCGACACTCTGATGGAGCATCTTGACTTGCACGCCCATGCCGCCATGATGCCGGGTCAGCTGTCTCTCGGACAGCGCCAGCGGGTCGCGGTGGCACGGGCGCTGGCGCACCGGCCGGCCGTGGTCATCGCGGACGAACCGACCGCGTCTCTTGACCCTGAGAACTCGGACCGGGTGCTGCGCCTGCTGCTCGACGCCGCCCGGATCACCAACGCGGCGGTGCTGGTGTCGAGCCACGAGATCGACCGTCTCGACCGCTTCGGCGTCCCGCGCTGCGCCTTGCGGGTCAGCCGGGACGGTAAGGACACGGTCTCGACGCTCGAGATGCAGGTAACGGGGGCCCAAAGATGACGGCGGGGCTTCTCGTGCTTCTGGCCTGGCGTGACCTGTGGAGGGACCGGTTCTTCCTCGTGTGCAATATTGCGGTGATGGTCGGGGCGCTGGTCCCTCTTATGGTGCTCTACGGGGTAAAGAACGGCATCAGCCAGGCCCTGCTCGACGATCTTGCAGGCAGCCCAACGGCGTTGCAGATCGACACACTGGGCAACAAGAGCTTCACGCCAGAACAGTTCGCGCCGATCGTGGATTGGCCGGGAGTGGCCTTCGTCGCACCCCGCGCCCGCAGCGCCTTCGACTCGGTCTGGGTGCGGCGCAAGGACGGTCGCCGCCGGGACAACGCAACGCTGACCCCGAGTGGGTTCGGCGATCCGAACCTGCCCGCCGGGCTGGACCTTGGGCCGCGCGAGGTCGCGATCTCGGCGCAGGCCGCAGAGCGGATTGAGGTTCAGGCCGGGGACACCCTGCAACTATTCGGAAACCTCGAAAGCGGCGACCGGGACGGCAATCTTGCTATCGACGTCACGCTGGTTGCGATTGTACCGCCCGAGCGCATCTCGGGCAGCGCGGTTCTGGCCCCGTTCGGTCTGGCGGATGCGTTCGAGGCACTCTACGAAGGGTACTCGGTGCCGGACCACGGTCTCATGACGGGTGTTCCGATCGAAACCCGCAGACCTGCCTATGAGGGCGTGCGCGTCTATGCCCGCAGCCTGCCCGATGTCGTCAGCCTGCAAGCCCGGCTCGGGGCACATCTCGACGTAGCGACGCGCGGGATCTCCGAGACCTATCTCAACCAGATCGCATTTTCCCGCAACCTGACGCTGGTGCTGGCCTTGTCGGCTAGCCTCGCCGCGATCGGCCTCGCGGCGGCCCTGACGACCGGGGCCTACGCCGATGTGATGCGAAAGCGGATCGGACTGGCCAGCCTGTCCATGCTTGGCCTGCCGCCTTCGGGTCTGGCCGCTCTGCCGGTGATCCAGTCGGCGATCACCGCCGGCCTCGCCCTCTGCCTCGCGTTTCCAGGTTTCGCGCTGGGGGCTCTGGTGGTGGAACTGCGCTTCGGCGACCTCATTCCCGGTGCCGGTCCTCTGGTCTTTCTGACCCTGGCAGAGGCCCTCGTGCTCTGCGTTGCCGTCCTGACGCTGTCGATCGCCTCAGCGGCGTTCGCCGCGCGCACGGCAACGCGGTTCGACCCGGCCTCCGTCCTGCGAGAGGGAACCTGACCCATGACCCTGCATCAATCCGTCTGCCAAAGTTACCTCAGCGCCGTACTGCTGGTCCTCGCACTGTGCGCGGGTCCGGCGGCGCGGGCCCAGACAGAAACCGCATCCCCCTCAACGCCCCAGCCATGGCCCGTCGCCCTGACCGATCCGGCGGCCGAGGATGCGGATGGCGTGGCGGCCGACCTCCTGCTACCCATGCCCTGCGGGGCCGCGATGGCCTTCCAGCGCGTCGATGTGCCGTCCGAGACCGGCGACCCCCTCGCAGACCGGCGTGTGCAACTCGGCCTCAGCAGCGATACGACCGGATACTCGGACTACCTGCGACCTGCCTTCCTGCGCGGCCCGTTCGAGGCACCGGACAGCACAGTGACATTCTACTACATCGCCCGCTACGAACTGACCGCCGGGCAGGCCCGAGCGCTGCGCGGCGATTGCGCTGCGCCGCGCGTTCCGGCCGACCGGCTGGCCGAGGCCGGGCTGAGCTGGTTCGAAGCAGTCAATCTGGCCGCGACCTATTCCGAATGGCTATATGCGAATGCCCGCGACAGCATTCCCGAGCGGGATGGCGAGCCGGGTTTCCTGCGCCTGCCGACCGAGGACGAATGGGAATACGCGGCGCGCGGCGGGGCGGTGGTCGACCCGACCGTCTTTCCGGCCCGCCACTACTTCGTCGATGGCACGGTGGCCGACCACGGTAACGTGTTTGCCCCCGGCTCAGGACGCGGGCGAGTGTTTCCGGTCGGCCTGCGGCTGCCAAATCCGCTGGGGCTCTACGATATCTACGGCAATGTGGAAGAACTGATGCTGGAGCCGTTCCGCCTGAACGTGCTGGGCCGCAGCCATGGTCAAAGCGGCGGTCTGGTGACACGCGGCGGCTCGACCTTCGACGCGCCCGAGCGAGTCTACACGGCGGTGCGCTCGGAGTATTCGCCCTTCAACCCGCGAACCGGGGCCCCGCGTGCGGGCGAAGCCTTTGGAATGCGGCTCGTGATCTCAGCCCATGTCACTTCGTCGGACAGCAGGCTCGAAGCAATTCAGAACGCCTGGAGCGCGCGCGCGCAGACGCAGGGCGCAGCACTAGAAGTGGGGGCCGGGCGCGGCGATCCGGAGGCAAGTCTTGCGGCGCTGATCGACGCAGAGATCGACCCGACCCGCAAGCAGGCTTTGGAAGCGCTTCAGTTCGACCTGCGACAGGTGCGCGAGGCGACCGACACCGCGCTCGGTCAATCTGCCGAGTCCTCGCTGCTGGCCGGTGCCGCCTTTGTCGAGGCGATCAACCGGACCGCAGGCGAGATGGACACCATTCGGTCGAATATCCTGACGCTGCTCGACATCGCCCCCGCAGGCGAAACGAATTCGATGTATCAGAACCAGATCACCGCTCTGCAAGGGCGTCTCTCGGCGGCACGCGAGCTGCAATGCACGCTGCTCGGGTCCTATCGTGCCACGCTCAGCGCGCTGACGACCGAGATCGGTCCCGAGCTGCGGCGGGATGCCTATGCCATCCTGCGCGAGGATCTGTTGCTGTCGAACCGGCTTCTGGTCCTCGCCACGCTGGACGAGTTCTGGCTCGATGTCGCGCTGTTCGAGTTGCGGCCAGATCTCGGCACAATGGGGCTGTTCGAAGTCGCTCTAACCCGTGCCGCCACGCAGGGGATGCGCGACATCACCCGGTGCTGACTCGTGCCCATCGCCCTCAGTTCGAGGTGGCGGTGAGCGGGAAGAGGACGATCTCGGTTGCGTTCTGCACCGTCAGCACCGCGCTAGGTGTTTGATCCCACGGTTTTATGGTACGATCCATTCATTGGAATGGACGTACGCCTTGTGGGGCGGTCATTTTATCCTTGTCGTACGGGGAGGGCGTGAGTGTCAGGCTCTTATCGTGATCGATCAGGTCCGTACAGTTTGCTGGGCGAACCGTACCCTTCATGCCCAGCAGAAGCCGATTGTTCGGACGACAAGGATCATAGACGCCGTCGAGGTCGATCACTCGCGCCTCGACCAGCCCGCAAAGTTCGAGCAGGTGGTGCCAGTCCCGGCCGTTGCGGGCCAGCCGCGAGGCGTCAAAGCACAGC
>JAUIAU010000045.1 GCA_030425185.1 Alphaproteobacteria bacterium | reverse complement strand
ATACGCGCGGAACTCGCCGAAATACTTCGTGATCGCAGCCGTCAGCGTCGTCTTGCCGTGGTCAACGTGCCCGATCGTCCCGATGTTCACGTGCGGTTTCGTGCGTTCAAACTTTGCCTTAGCCATCTTTGTCTCCTTGGTCGGGCGGCGGGGTGAACCCCGCCCTACGGGTTAGGGGGTAGGGCGGGGTTATCCCCGCCATCCCGTCATGCGTATTTCTTCTGGATCTCTTCCGAGATGTTCTGCGGAACCGCTTCGTAGTGGTCGAACTGCATCGTGAACTGCGCGCGGCCCGAGGACATCGAGCGCAGGGTGTTGATGTAGCCGAACATGTTCGCGAGCGGCACGAAGGCGTTGATGACGTTCGCGTTGCCGCGGGTATCCTGGCCCTGCACCATGCCGCGACGGCTGGTCAGATCGCCGATGATGCCGCCGGTGTATTCTTCCGGGGTCACCACCTCGACCTTCATGATCGGCTCGAGCAGCTTGGCGCCGCCCTTCTTGAGACCTTCACGCATGGCCGCCCGGGTGGCGATTTCGAAGGCCAGCACCGACGAGTCGACGTCGTGGAACGCACCGTCGACCAGCGCCACCTTGAAGTCGATCACCGGGAAGCCTGCCAGCGGACCGGAGTCCATGACCGACTTGATGCCCTTCTCGACGCCGGGGATGTATTCCTTCGGCACCGCGCCGCCGACGATGCGGCTCTCGAACGAGTAGCCTTCGCCCGGCTCGGTCGGCAGGATCTCCAGCTTGACGCGGGCGAACTGGCCCGTGCCACCGGTCTGCTTCTTGTGGGTGTAGTCCACTTCGGCCTTCTGCGAGATGGTCTCGCGGTAGGCCACCTGCGGCGCACCGATGTTGGCCTCGACCTTGAACTCGCGCTTCATGCGGTCGACGAGGATGTCGAGGTGAAGTTCGCCCATGCCCTTCATGATGGTCTGGCCCGACTCGATGTCGGTCTCGACGCGGAAGGACGGGTCCTCGGCGGCCAGGCGCTGCAGGGCGAGGCCCATCTTTTCCTGGTCGGCCTTCGACTTCGGCTCGACGGCGATCTCGATCACCGGATCGGGGAAGGTCATGGTTTCCAGAACCACCGGCTTCGACGGATCGCAGAGCGTGTCGCCCGTGGTGGTTTCCTTCAGACCGGCCAGCGCGATGATGTCGCCGGCAAAGGCTTCCTCGATCTCCTCGCGGTTGATCGCGTGCATCATCATCATCCGGCCGACGCGCTCGCGCTTGCCCTTCGTCGAGTTCATCATCTGGTCGCCCTTCTTGAGGACGCCCGAGTAGATGCGGGTGAAGGTCAGCGAGCCCACGAACGGGTCGTTCATGATCTTGAACGCCAGCGCCGCGAACGGCTGCGCGTCATCGGCCGAACGCGCGATGTTCCGCGTCTCGGTCTCGTCGCCCGGCTCGAAGCCCATGTAGGCGGGCACGTCGAGGGGACCCGGCAGGTAGTCGATGACCGCGTTGAGCAGCGGCTGGACGCCCTTGTTCTTGAACGCCGAGCCCGCGAGCACCGGCATGAAGGACAGCGTCAGGCAGCCCTTGCGGATCAGCTTCCGCAGGGTGTCCTGGTCCGGCTCGTTGCCTTCGAGGTACTGCTCCATCGCGTCGTCGTCCATTTCGACGGCGACTTCGATCATGTTGGCACGCCACTCTTCGGCGAGATCCTTCAGCTCGTCACGGATCGGCTGGCGGGTCCACGAGGCACCGAGGTCCTCGCCCTTCCAGGTCCACTCTTCCATCTCGATCAGGTCGATGATGCCTTCGAGTTTGTCCTCGGCACCGATCGGCAGCTGGATCGGGCACGGGGTCGCGCCGGTCCGGTCCTTGATCATGCGGACGCAGTTGAAGAAGTCGGCGCCGATCTTGTCCATCTTGTTGACGAACACGATCCGCGGAACCTTGTAGCGGTCGGCCTGGCGCCAGACGGTCTCGGTCTGCGGCTCAACACCGGCGTTCGCGTCGAGCAGGCAGACGGCGCCGTCGAGAACGGCGAGCGAGCGCTCGACCTCGATGGTGAAGTCCACGTGTCCGGGCGTGTCGATGATGTTGAAGCGGAACTTGGTGTCCGAGGTGCCATCGGCGGTCGGCTCGAGCTGCCGCTGCCAGAAGGTCGTGGTCGCAGCCGAGGTGATGGTGATCCCCCGCTCCTGCTCCTGCTCCATCCAGTCCATCGTCGCGGCGCCGTCATGGACTTCGCCGATCTTGTGCGACTTGCCGGTGTAATACAGGATCCGTTCGGTCGTCGTGGTCTTGCCCGCATCGATGTGGGCCATGATCCCGAAGTTCCGATATCGGGTAAGGGGGTAATCGCGTGCCATTGGTTCGGTCCTAGGCTTAAGAGGAGAGTTTACCAGCGGTAATGGCTGAAGGCCTTGTTGGCTTCGGCCATCTTGTGGGTGTCTTCACGCTTCTTGACGGCCGTGCCGCGCGACTGAACCGCATCGATGAGCTCGCCGGCGAGGCGCTCTTCCATGGTGTTCTCGTTGCGCTTGCGCGAGGCGTCGATCAGCCAGCGGATCGCGAGGGCTTCGCGGCGCTCGGGACGGACGTCGACCGGCACCTGGTAGGTCGCACCGCCGACGCGGCGCGAGCGCACTTCCAGCGCGGGCTTCACGTTGTCGAGGGCCTCGTGGAACACGTCCACGGGCGCGCGCTTCAGCTTGGTCTCGATCCGCTCGAGCGCGCTGTAGACGATCCGCTCTGCGACCGACTTCTTGCCGTCGATCATCAGGTTGTTCATGAATTTCGTCAGGACCCGGTCGCCATACTTGGCGTCGGGCAGGACTTCGCGCTTCTCGGCGGCGTGACGGCGGGACATCTGGTAATCCTCTTATTTCGGACGCTTCGCGCCGTACTTCGAACGGCGCTGACGACGGTTCTTGACGCCCTGGGTATCGAGCACGCCGCGCAGGATGTGGTAGCGGACGCCGGGAAGGTCCTTCACACGACCGCCGCGGATCAGAACCACCGAGTGTTCCTGCAGGTTGTGGCTCTCGCCGGGGATGTAGCTGATGACTTCGTAGCTGTTCGACAGCCGGACCTTGGCCACCTTCCGCATTGCCGAGTTCGGCTTCTTCGGCGTGGTGGTGTAGACGCGCGTGCACACGCCACGCTTCTGCGGGCAGGACTCCAGGTGCTGCGACTTGGAGCGCTTGACTTTCGGATCGCGCGGCTTGCGGATCAGCTGTTGAATCGTCGGCATTCGGTTCCCCGTCTTGCTCGTTCCTGTGTGCCCTCTCGCAGAAGGCGGGTCTTGTCTTGCGCTGTCAGGCGCAGGTCTGTCCGCGCGGCCGGATCGGACCCTGCGTCGCGGCCTTCGGTGAAGGGATCGCAATGCAGAACACCGCATTCGATCCGCTCGGGCGCGGGATCGACGCGGTGGAGTTCCAGAGGATCGGGGCATCGGCCCGGATCGTGACCACGACATGTTTTTGATGGGGAACGGGCAAGGCCCGACCCAAGTGCGGGCGCTATACGGGGAGTCGCAGGGGTTGTCAACATCGCCCCGGTGCGCGGGCGGGCCCCCGGTCAGCGCGCCGGCGGACGGACCTTGCGCACGCGTCCCAGCCGCGCCTCGCGGTAGAGGGTAAACAGCCCCGTTCCCACCACGATCAGGGCCCCCAGCAGGGTCAGCGGGGTCGGCCAGTCGCCGAACACCACGTAGCCGAGCACAAGCGCCACGACGAGGCTGAAGTACCGGAACGGTGCAACCACGGCCACCTCGCCCACCCGCATCGCCATGACCACGGTCAGGTAGCCCGCGATCACGAAGACCGCAGCACCCGCCAGCTTGGCGAGGTCGAGCGGCGTCGGCGTCACCCAGTCCACAAAGAACAGGCCCCCTGCCCCCAGCAGCGTGACCCCTGCCGCCGCGAGGAGCGCGGTCAGGGTCGATGGTACGCTGGCCGCCATGCGACGCACCGCGAGGTCGCGCACCGTCACCGCCAGCACCGAGAGGACCCCGTAGACCGAGTAGATCGTGAAGCCCTCTGCCCCCGGACGCACGATGAGCAGCACCCCCACGAAGCCCACGAGGATCGCGGTCAGGCGGCGCCAGCCGATCTTCTCGCGGAACACCAGCGCCCCGGCCAGCGTGACCGTCAGGGGCAGCGCCTGCAGGATGGCCGACAGATTGGCGAGCGGCATGTGGAAGAGCGCCGACAGGAACAGGAGGGCCGCCAGGACCTCGCATCCCGTGCGGAGCGCCAGCAGGCCCCAGTCCCGGCCGGAGATCCGCACCGCGAAGCCGCCCGAGGCGTAGGTGATCCCGACCAGCACCGTGGTGGTCAGGATGCCGCGGAGCGCCAGCGCCTGCAGGAAGTGCATGTCGCCCGCCAGCGCCTTCATGCAGGCGTCGTTGAAGGTGAACGCCGCCATGCTCGCCGCCATCAGGAGCGCGCCGCGGGTGTTGTCGGTCAGGGCCATCGGGGTCTCGGGACAGGGGGCAACCCCGACCGCGTAGCCCGCGGGGGCGGCAAAGAAAAGGCCCCCGCGCAGGACGCGCGGGGGCCGGTGTCACGGGGCCGGGCGACCCGGCCTGCAGGCGGTCTCAGTCCCGGCTCTCCGGCACGTCCGAGAACGGGTCCGCGACACCCGAGAAGACGTCCGCATCGCTCGGCGCCGCGAGGGCTGCCGCGGCTTCCGCCTCGGCCCGCTTGGCCTCGATGACCTTCGCATCGCGCTCGGAGGCGATCCGGCGCACGCGCTGGCTGGCACCGCCCGTCCCGGCCGGGATCAGGCGACCGACGATCACGTTCTCCTTGAGACCGATCAGCTTGTCGCGCTTGCCCTGGGTCGAGGCCTCGGTCAGCACGCGGGTGGTCTCCTGGAACGAGGCCGCCGAGATGAACGACCGGGTCTGCAGCGACGCCTTGGTGATCCCGAGCAGGATCGGCTCGCCCTGTGCCGGACGTCCGCCCTTCGCGAGAACCTTCTCGTTGGCTTCGTCGAACTCGGCCTTGTCCACCGTTTCGCCCTTCAGAAGTGTGGTGTCCCCGCTGTCGAGGATTTCCCACTTCTGCAGCATCTGGCGGACGATCACCTCGATGTGCTTGTCGTTGATCCGCACACCTTGCAGGCGATAGACGCCCTGGACTTCCTCGATGAGGTAGTTGGCCAGCGCCTCGATGCCGAGGATCCGCAGGATGTCGTGCGGCGCGGGGTTGCCATCCATGATGTAGTCGCCGCGCTGGACGAAATCGCCCTCCGCAACGGGGATGTGCTTGCCCTTCGGCACCATGTACTCGACCGGCTCCAGCGTCTCGTCCACCGGCTGAATGGTGATCCGGCGCTTGTTCTTGAAGTCCTTGCCGAACCGCACGTAGCCGTCGAGTTCCGCGATGATCGCGTGATCCTTCGGACGACGGGCCTCGAACAGTTCCGCCACGCGGGGAAGACCCCCGGTAATGTCCTTGTTCTTGGCGCCTTCGCGCGGGATACGCGCCACCACGTCACCGGCCTTGACCGCCTGCCCGTCCTCGACCGACAGGATCGCGTCCACCGACATGGTGTAGGTGACCGGGTTGCCGCCCTCGGTACGCACGGGCTCGCCGGTTTCCGGATCGACGATCAGGATTTCCGGCTTCAGCTCGTTGCCCTTCGGCGCCGACCGCCAATCCGACACGATCTTCTGCGTCATGCCGGTCGCGTCGTCGGTGTCCTCGCGGACCGAGATGCCCGAGACGAGGTCCACGAAGCGCACGGTGCCCGACTTCTCGGCGATGATCGGCAGGGTGAACGGGTCCCATTCGAACAGCTTGTCGCCGCGCTTGATGTCCTGGCCCTCGTGGACGTGGACCTTGGTGCCGTAGCCGAGCTTGTAGCTCGCCCGCTCGACGCCCGAGTCGTTGAGGATCACGACCTGCATGTTGCGGCCCATGACGATCAGGTCGCCCGCCGCGTTCTCCAGCAGGTTGGCGTTGCGGAACTCGATCTTGCCGTCCTGGTTGGCTTCCTGGAACGACTGCTGACCGCCCTGCGCGATGCCGCCGATGTGGAAGGTCCGCATCGTCAGCTGCGTGCCCGGCTCGCCGATGGACTGTGCCGCGATGATGCCGACGGCCTCGCCCTGGTTCACCAGCGTGCCGCGGGCAAGGTCGCGCCCGTAGCACTGGGCGCAGACGCCCTCTTCCGCTTCACAGGTCAGCGGCGAGCGGATGCGGATCGACTGCACCTTGGCCGCCTCGATGGCGTCGGCCCGGCGTTCGTCGATCAGTTCGCCCTCGCGGACCAGCACGTCCTCGGTGCCCGGCACCAGCACGTCCTCGGCCGCGACACGGCCCAGCACGCGCTCGCCGAGCGTCGCCACGACCTCGCCGTCGTTGACGGCCGCTTCCGCGGTGATCGCCCGGTCGGTGCCGCAGTCGGTCATCCGGATGATGCAGTCCTGCGCCACGTCCACCAGACGACGGGTCAGGTAGCCCGAGTTCGCCGTCTTGAGCGCGGTGTCGGCCAGACCCTTCCGGGCGCCGTGCGTCGAGTTGAAGTACTCGAGAACGGTCAGACCTTCCTTGAAGTTCGAGATGATCGGCGTCTCGATGATCTCCCCCGACGGCTTGGCCATCAGGCCGCGCATCCCGCCGAGCTGCTTCATCTGCGCGGGCGAGCCCCGCGCACCCGAGTGCGACATCATGTAGACGCTGTTCGGTTCCTTCTCGGCCCCGGCGTCATCGACCCGCACGGCCGAGATCTCGGCCATCATCGCCGCGGCGACCTCGTCCGAGCACTTCGACCAGGCATCGACCACCTTGTTGTACTTTTCGCCCTGGGTGATCAGGCCGTCCATGTACTGCTGTTCGAATTCCTTCACCTGGGCGCGGACGTCGTCGACGATCTTCCACTTCGACTCCGGGATCAGCATGTCGTCCTTGCCGAACGAGATGCCGGCCTTGAAGGCCTCCTTGAAGCCCAGCGACATGATCTGGTCACAGAAGATGACCGACTCCTTCTGGCCGCAGTAGCGGTAGACGGTGTCGATGACCTGCTGCACTTCCTTCTTCCGAAGAAGGCGGTTGACCAGGTCGAACGGCGCCTTGGCGTTCAGCGGCAGGAGCGTGCCGAGGCGCACCCGGCCGGGGGTGGTCTCGAAGCGCTGCCAGACCTCGTTGCCCTCGCCGTCGATCTGCTTCACGCGGCAGGTGATCTTCGTGTGCAGGTGCACGACGCCGGCGTTCAGGGCATGCTCGACCTCTTCGGGCGAGGCAAACAGCATCCCCTGCCCCGGCATCCCGTCACGCGCGAGCGTGATGTAGTAGAGGCCGAGGATCATGTCCTGCGACGGCACGATGATCGGTGCGCCGTTGGCGGGCGACAGAACGTTGTTCGTGGACATCATCAGGACGCGCGCTTCCAGCTGCGCCTCCAGCGACAGCGGCACGTGGACCGCCATCTGGTCGCCGTCGAAGTCGGCGTTGAAGGCCGAGCAGACCAGCGGGTGCAGCTGGATCGCCTTGCCCTCGATCAGCGTCGGCTCGAAGGCCTGGATGCCCAGACGGTGCAGCGTCGGCGCGCGGTTCAGCAGGACCGGGTGCTCGCGGATCACCTCGTCAAGGATATCCCAGACCTCCGGGCGCTCCTTCTCGACCAGCTTCTTCGCCTGCTTCACGGTCGAGGACAGACCCTTGGCCTCGAGCCGCGAGTAGATGAACGGCTTGAACAGTTCGAGCGCCATCTTCTTCGGCAGGCCGCACTGGTGCAGCTTCAGCTCGGGACCGGTCACGATGACCGAACGGCCCGAGAAGTCGACGCGCTTGCCGAGCAGGTTCTGACGGAACCGGCCTTGCTTGCCCTTCAGCATGTCCGACAGCGACTTCAGCGGGCGCTTGTTGGCGCCGGTGATGACGCGGCCGCGACGGCCGTTGTCGAACAGCGCATCGACCGACTCCTGCAGCATCCGCTTCTCGTTGCGGATGATGATGTCGGGCGCGCGCAGCTCGATCAGGCGCTTGAGACGGTTGTTCCGGTTGATGACCCGGCGGTACAGGTCGTTCAGGTCCGAGGTCGCGAAGCGGCCGCCGTCGAGCGGCACCAGCGGACGCAGTTCCGGCGGGATCACCGGAACCACGGTCAGCACCATCCACTCGGGCCGGTTGCCCGACTCGAGGAAGTTCTCGACCAGCTTCAGCCGCTTGATGATCTTCTTCGGCTTCAGCTCACCGGTGGCCTCGGCCAGGTCCGCGCGCAGCTTCTCGGCCTCGGCCTCCAGATCGATCGCGGCCAGCATCTCGCGGATCGCTTCCGCGCCGATGTTGGCGGTGAAGGCATCCGCGCCATAGGTGTCCTGCGCGTCGAGGTATTCCTCTTCGCCCAGCAGCTGGCCATAATGCAGGTCGGTCAGACCCGGCTCGATCACGACGTAGTTCTCGAAGTAGAGGATGCGCTCGAGGTCGCGCAGCGTCATGTCGAGCATGGTGCCGATGCGAGACGGAAGCGACTTCAGGAACCAGATGTGGGCGACGGGCGAGGCCAGTTCGATGTGGCCCATGCGCTCGCGGCGCACCTTCTGGAGCGTGACTTCGACACCGCATTTCTCGCAGACGATGCCGCGATACTTCATGCGCTTGTACTTGCCGCAGAGGCACTCGTAGTCCTTGATCGGACCGAAGATCCGGGCGCAGAACAGGCCGTCGCGCTCGGGCTTGAAGGTCCGGTAGTTGATCGTCTCGGGCTTCTTGATCTCGCCGAAGGACCACGAGAGGATCCGCTCGGGCGAGGCCAGCGAGACGCGGATCTCGTCAAAGGACTTCGGCGCGCCGACCGGGGCGAACGGGTTGGTGGTCAGTTCCTGGTTCATCATCAAATCCTTGAATTCGGGCGAAGGGGTGAGAGGGCCGACCTTCCGGCCGGCCCGGTAACGGCGCTGCCGTTACTCCTCCCCATCCGCGTCCAGGAGTTCCATGTTCAGGCCGAGGCCGCGGACTTCCTTCACGAGCACGTTGAAGCTCTCCGGCACGCCGGCTTCGAAGTTGTCCTCGCCCTTGACGATCGACTCGTAGACCTTGGTCCGGCCCGCCACGTCGTCCGACTTGACGGTGAGCATCTCCTGCAGGGTGTAGGCGGCGCCATAGGCTTCGAGCGCCCAGACCTCCATCTCCCCGAAGCGCTGGCCACCGAACTGCGCCTTGCCGCCCAGCGGCTGCTGGGTGACGAGCGAGTACGGGCCCGTCGAGCGCGCGTGGATCTTGTCGTCCACGAGGTGGTGCAGCTTCAGCAGATACTTCACGCCGACCGTGACCGGGCGCGCGAACTGCTCGCCGGTGCGGCCGTCGAAGAGGATCGACTGACCCGAGGTGTCGAAGCCGGCCCGCCGCAGCGCGTCGTCAACGTCAGCCTCCTTGGCGCCGTCGAAGACCGGGGTCGCGATCGGCACGCCGCGCACGACGTTTCCGGCTCGCTCGACCACCGACTCCTCGTCGAGACCGGCAAAGGCCTCCTCGTAGGTCGCGTCGCCATAGGCATGGCGCAGCGCCTCGCGCACCGGGGTCAGGTCGCCGTGACGCCGGTATTCGCCGAGCGCCTCGTCGATCTTGATGCCGAGGCCGCGCGCGGCCCAGCCCATGTGCGTCTCAAGGATCTGCCCCACGTTCATCCGCGAGGGCACGCCGAGCGGGTTGAGGCAGAAGTCGACATGGGTGCCGTCCGCGAGGAACGGCATGTCCTCGATCGGAACCACCTTCGAGATGACGCCCTTGTTGCCGTGACGGCCGGCCATCTTGTCGCCCGGCTGCAGCTTGCGCTTCACCGCGATGAAGACCTTGACCATCTTCATCACGCCGGGGGGCAGGTCGTCGCCGCGGCGGACCTTCTCGACCTTGTCCTCGAACCGTGCGGTCAGGGCGCGCTTCTGCGCCTCGTACTGCGCGTTCAGGGCCTCGACCTGGCTGGCCTCGATCTCGTCTTCCAGCGCCAGCTGCCACCACTGGCCCTTCGACAGGGTGCCCAGCAGCTCGTCGGTGATCTCCGACCCGCCCTTGACGCCCTTCGGACCCTTCACCGCGGTCTTGCCGAGGATCATGGTCTTGAGACGCGCGTAGATGTTGCGCTCGAGGATCGCCATCTCGTCGTCCCGGTCACGGGCCAGACGCTCGACTTCCTCGCGCTCGATCTGAAGGGCGCGCTCGTCCTTGTCGACGCCGTGCCGGTTGAACACCCGCACCTCGACGACGGTGCCGAAGTCGCCCGGCGGCAGACGCAGCGAGGTATCGCGCACGTCCGAGGCCTTTTCGCCGAAGATCGCCCGCAGCAGCTTCTCTTCCGGGGTCATCGGGCTTTCGCCCTTGGGGGTGATCTTGCCCACGAGGATATCGCCCGGCCCCACTTCGGCGCCGATGTAGACGATGCCCGCCTCGTCGAGGTTGCGCAGGGCTTCCTCGCCGACGTTCGGGATGTCTCGGGTGATCTCTTCCGGGCCGAGCTTGGTGTCACGGGCGGCGACTTCGAATTCCTCGATGTGGATCGAGGTGAAGACGTCGTCGCGCGCAATGCGCTCGGAGATCAGGATCGAGTCCTCGTAGTTGTAGCCGTTCCACGGCATGAACGCGACGACCACGTTCTTGCCGAGGGCCAGTTCGCCCATGTCGGTCGACGGACCGTCGGCGATCACCTCGCCCTTGCCGACCGCGTCACCGACCTTCACCAGCGGGCGCTGGTTGATGCAGGTGTTCTGGTTCGAGCGCTGGAACTTGCGCAGACGGTAGATGTCCACGCCCGGATCACCCGGCTCCAGGTCCGCGGTCGCCCGGATCACGATCCGGGTGGCGTCCACCTGGTCGATCACGCCGGCGCGGCGTGCCTGGATCGCGGCGCCCGAGTCGATGGCGACCTTGCCCTCGATCCCGGTGCCCACGAAGGGCGCATCGGCCTGCAGCAGCGGCACGGCCTGGCGCTGCATGTTCGAGCCCATCAGCGCGCGGTTCGCGTCGTCGTTCTCGAGGAACGGGATCAGCGAGGCCGCGACGGACACCAGCTGCTTCGGCGACACGTCGATCAGGTCGACGTTCTCGCGCGGGGCCAGCGTGTATTCGCCGGACTGGCGGGTGTTGACCAGTTCGTTCACGAGGTTGCCGCCCTCGTCGAGGGTCGCGTTGGCCTGCGCCACGGTGTGGCGCATCTCCTCGGTGGCCGACATGTAGTTGACCTCGTCGGTCACCTTGCCGTCGATCACCTTGCGGTAGGGGGTCTCGATGAAGCCGTACTTGTTCACGCGGGCATAGGTCGCCAGCGAGTTGATCAGGCCGATGTTCGGACCTTCCGGCGTCTCGATCGGGCACATCCGGCCGTAGTGGGTCGGGTGCACGTCGCGGACCTCGAAGCCCGCCCGCTCGCGGGTCAGGCCGCCCGGGCCGAGCGCCGACAGGCGGCGCTTGTGGGTGACTTCCGACAGCGGATTGGTCTGGTCCATGAACTGCGACAGCTGCGACGAGCCGAAGAATTCACGCACCGCGGCCGCGGCCGGCTTCGCGTTGATCAGGTCCTGCGGCATCACCGTGTCGATCTCGACCGAGGACATGCGCTCCTTGATCGCCCGCTCCATCCGCAGCAGGCCGACGCGGTACTGGTTCTCCATCAGTTCGCCGACCGAGCGCACGCGGCGGTTGCCGAGGTGGTCGATGTCGTCGATCTCGCCCTTGCCGTCGCGCAGTTCGACCAGCGCCTTGATGCAGGCCACGATGTCCTCGTGGCGCAGCGTGCGCATGGTGTCCGGCGCATCGAGCGCGAGGCGCATGTTCATCTTCACCCGGCCAACGGCGCTGAGGTCGTAGCGCTCGGAGTCGAAGAACAGCGTGTCGAACAGGGCCGAGGCCGCCTCGACGGTCGGCGGCTCGCCCGGGCGCATGACGCGGTAGATGTCCATGAGCGCGGTGTCGCGGTTCATGTTCTTGTCCGCGGCCATCGTGTTGCGGATGTACGGACCGACGTTGAAGTTGTCGATGTCGAGCACCGGGATCTCCTCGATCCCGAGATCGAGCAGGTCCTTCAGCGTGCCGCCGCTCACCGCGCCGTCCCGGTCGATGTCCCAGGTCAGTTCATCGCCGGCCTCGACGTAGATCGCGCCGTTCTCTTCGTTGATGATGTCCTTGGCGACGTACTTGCCGACGATGTGCTCGAACGGCACGAGGATGTTCTTCACCTCGCCCGAGTCGATCAGCTTCTTGACCTGGCGCGGGGTCACCTTGTCGCCGGCCTTGGCGATCACCTCGCCGGTGTCGGCATCGACCAGGTCGAAGGTCGGACGCGTGCCGCGCACCCGCTCCGGGAAGAAGCGGGTCACCCAGCCCTCGCCCTTCCGGTAGGTGTAGGTCACGGTGTCGTAATAGGCATCCATGATCCGCTCCTGGTCCATGCCGAGGGCATAGAGGAGCGTCGTCACCGGCAGTTTCCGGCGGCGGTCGATGCGCGCGAACACCAGGTCCTTGGCGTCGAACTCGAAGTCGAGCCACGAGCCGCGGTAGGGGATGATCCGGCAGGCGAAGAGCAGCTTGCCCGACGAGTGGGTCTTGCCCTTGTCGTGGTCGAAGAACACGCCCGGGCTGCGGTGCATCTGGCTAACGATGACGCGCTCGGTGCCGTTGACGATGAAGGTACCGTTCGAGGTCATGAGCGGCATGTCGCCCATGAACACGTCCTGTTCCTTGATGTCCTTCACCGACTTCGCGCCGGTTTCCTCGTCCACATCGAACACGATCAGGCGCAGGGTCACCTTCAGCGGCGCGGCATAGGTCATGTCCCGCTGCTGGCACTCGTCCACGTCGTACTTCGGCTTCTCCAGCTCGTACTTCACGAACTCCAGAACGGCGGTGCCGTTGAAGTCCTTGATCGGGAAGACCGACTGGAAAACGCCCATCAGGCCCTCGCCGTCCATCGGCGCGGGCTGGTCGCCCGACTTCAGGAACAGGTCGTAGGAGCTTTTCTGAACCTCGATGAGGTTCGGCATTTCCAGGACTTCGTTGATCTTGCCGAAATACTTGCGGATACGTTTCTGGCCGAGATGCGTCTGCGCCATGCGCTCTCTATCCTCTTGTCATGTCCGCGGGCCGCACCCCTGGGCAGGGCGGGCCGCAACAAGTGCCGGCGTGGTCGGATCAATCCCTGCGGCCAGTCCCACCTGCCCGCGCCCGATCCCGAACCGCGTCCGGGGGAGACGTCCCGCGGGACGGCTCTCCAAGACAGGTTCGGCTGGGCCCGGACACGCGCCGGACCCAGCCCTGTTCCAAGTCGCTCCCGGCACACGGCCGGGTGCGGATCACTTGAGCTCGATTTCGGCGCCAGCCGCTTCGAGCTTGCTCTTGATCTCTTCGGCTTCTGCCTTCGAGACCTGTTCCTTCACGGCCTTGCCGCCGGCCTCGACGAGGTCCTTGGCTTCCTTCAGGCCGAGACCGGTGATCGCGCGCACTTCCTTGATCACGTTGATCTTCTGTGCACCGGCGCTCTTCAGGATGACGTCGAATTCGGTCTGCTCTTCGGCCGGGGCGCCAGCGTCGCCGCCAGCAGCCGGACCGGCAACCATGACCGCGCCGCCGGCGGCGGGCTCGATGCCATACTCGTCCTTCAGGATTTGCTTCAGTTCCTGCGCCTGCAGGAGGGTCAGACCGACGATCTCTTCGGCAAGTTTCTTCAGATCAGCCATTTTTCAGGTTCCATTCGGTTAGATGTGTTCCAACGCGCCGGGATCAACCCGGCGCCGGTCCGGGTGCTGTCAAGCGGCTTCCGCGCGTTCCTCGATGGTCGAGAGAATGCCCGCGATGTTCGAAGCAGGTGCGCCAATGGCCCCGGCGATGTTCGCAGCGGGCGCGCCGATGCAGGACACGACCTGAGCGATGAGCTCTTCGCGCGACGGCATCGATGCGACGGCCTTGACGCCATCGGGGGTCAGGAACTCGCCACCCATGGCCCCGCCCAGAACAACGTACTTCTTGTTGTCCTTGGCATAGGCCTCCGCGACCTTGGCTGCTGCCACGGGGTCTTCGGAGAAGGCGAGAACGGTCATGCCCGTCAGAAGCTCACCCAGCTTTTCGCTCGGCTTGCCCTCAAGGGCGATCTTGGCCAGCCTGTTCTTGGCAACGCGAACGGAGGCCCCTTCGGAACGCATACGCGCCCGCAGGTCCTGCATTTCAGCAACCGTGAGACCGGCGTAGTGGGCAACCACGACGACGCCAGAGCTTTCGAAGATCTGGCCGAGTTCCTCGACCACTTTCTCTTTCTGGGCTCTATCCACAGTTTCACTCCAAGTACATGGAGGGTTTCCCCTCCGGCTCTCATTTGGCGGGTCTCCCCGCCATCGGGTCCTCAACAGGGTCCCGAGGCCGATCGCCCGAGGGCCGGATGGCCCGTCGAATGAAATCCTCGTTCCCCATCTCGGGCAGGAATTACAGGAAGGGGACCTTCCAACCCACCGTCTCGGACAGGACGGCCCGGCCATGCGGACGAACCGTCATCCGCCCGGCCCCGAGGGACCGGACGGAATTCTTCACCCTCAGCCCTGCGTGGCCGAGGTCAGATCCAGCGACACGCCCGGACCCATGGTCGAGCTGAGCGAGATCTTCTTCAGGTAGGTGCCCTTGGCACCGGTCGGCTTGGCGCGCGACACCGCCTCGACGAAGGCACGCACGTTCTCGGCCAGCTTCTCGGCATCGAACGAGGCCTTGCCGACGCCGGCGTGGATCACGCCTGCCTTCTCGACCTTGAACTGGACCTGGCCGCCCTTGGCCGCCTCGATGGCGCCCTTGACGTCCATTGTCACGGTGCCGACCTTGGGGTTCGGCATCAGGTTGCGCGGGCCGAGGATCTTGCCGAGACGACCGACGAGCGGCATCATGTCCGGCGTGGCGATGCAGCGGTCGAAGTCGATGGTGCCGCCCTGGATGGACTCCATCAGGTCTTCGGCGCCGACGATGTCCGCCCCGGCTTCCTTGGCCTCGTCGGCCTTCGCGCCGCGCGCGAATACGGCGACGCGGACGGTCTTGCCGGTGCCGTTCGGCAGGTTGACGGTGCCGCGGACCATCTGGTCGGCGTGGCGCGGGTCAACGCCGAGGTTCATCGCGATCTCGATGGTCTCGTCGAACTTGGCCGAGGCGTTGGCCTTGATCAGCGCGAGCGCCTCCTCGACCGACACGTTCTGCTTGCCGTCGAAGGCAGCGTAGGCGGATTTGATGCGTTTGCCGAGCTTGCCCATCACTTCACCTCGATGCCCATGGACTTGGCCGAGCCAAGGATGATCTGCATTGCGGCCTCGACGTCGTTCGCGCTGAGGTCCTTCATCTTGGCCTCGGCGATCTCACGCACCTGCGCCACGGTGACGGTGCCCGCGGTCTCGCGGCCCGGCTTCGGCGAACCCTTCGGACGGTTCCGCTTGCCGACCGGCTTCAGGCCGGCGGCCTTCTTCAGGAAGTACGACGCCGGCGGCGTCTTGATGTCCATCGTGAAGGACTTGTCCTGGTAGTACGAGATCACGGTCGGGCACGGCGCGCCGGGCTCCATCTCCTGTGTCTTGGCGTTGAACGCCTTGCAGAATTCCATGATGTTGATGCCGCGCTGACCCAGGGCCGGGCCGACGGGCGGAGACGGGTTCGCTTGCCCCGCCTTGATCTGCAGCTTCAGCTGCCCAATCAGTTTCTTGGCCATTCGGCCTCTCCTTCTTGTCCCTGCCCGCCGGAGACGCCGCCGGGCCTTGCATGTCGCGGTGCGGCTCGGCGGACGCTTCCGCCTCCCCTCCCGCGAAGGATCACGAGGCCTTGGTGACCTGCGTGAATTCCAGTTCGACCGGGGTCGCCCGGCCGAAGATCGACACCGTGACCTTCAGCCGCGACGCGGCCTCGTCCACTTCCTCGACCATGCCCGAGAAGCCCTCGAACGGGCCGTCGGTCACGCTGACCTGCTCGCCGATGTCGAAGGTGATCAGGTTGCGCGGCGCAACCTCGCCTTCCTCGACGCGGTTCAGGATCGCGTTCACTTCCGCGTCGCGCATCGGCATCGGCTTGCCCTGCGGCCCGAGGAAGCCGGTCACCCGGTTGATCGAGTTGATCAGGTGGTAGGCCCGGTCGGTCAGTTCCATCCGCACCAGCACGTAGCCCGGCATGAAGCGGCGCTCGGTCGTCACCTTCTTGCCCCGGCGCATCTCGATGACCTCTTCGGTCGGAACGAGAACCTCTTCGATCTCGTCCTGCAGGCCCGCCACGGCAGCGTCATGCTTGATCTGCTCGGCGATCTTCTTCTCGAAGTTCGAGAGGACGCTGACCGAGTACCAACGCTTTGCCATCTGGTTCGTCTTCCTGCCCGTGCGCCCGGAGCGGCGCCCCGGCCTGTCGTTTCTCTTGTCCCGCCGGATGGCGGTGCCCGGACAAAAACAAGCGTGCCCGTCGAATCGGGGCACGCGCATTGTTCCGGAATAGCGGCCCTGTTAGCGCCGGGGCCGTCGGGGATCAAGGGGCAATCACCGCCCCGCGCCCGCTGTCAAGCCCCGCATGCCGCAGGGCGGCAGGTCACCCGAATGCGGTCAGGATCAGTTGCAGACCCTGCCGGATGATCAGGTCCACGAGGAAGAAGAAGGCTGCCGTCAGGACCGCCATGAAGAACACCATGATGGTGGTCGTCACCAGCTCGCGGCGGGTCGGCCACACGACCTTGCCCACCTCGGCACGGACCTGTTGCAGGAACTGGAGCGGATTGGTGGTGGCCATGGCGTCCTCGCTGTCTCGTCCGGGCGCAGATACGCGAGGCCGGGGGCGATTTCAAGGCGGGGTGACATCGGGCGCCCGGACCGCCCGGGCGGCGCCGAAGGACCGTTACCGGCGGGTTACCCCACCGAACGGCCGCACCGACGTGATACCGACGTTGTACCGACGCGATACCGAGGGCTATTTCTTGGGAAAATGGCAGGGGCGGAGGGACTCGAACCCCCGGCCCTCGGTTTTGGAGACCGATGCTCTACCAACTGAGCTACACCCCTGGACCTAGGCTGTGGCTATAGCCGATTCCTAGGGAAATCAAGCGCCTTTCACAGCCCCCGCCCTTGCGGCCACGGCCCGGATCGGGGACGATTCCCCGACACCGCCCAAAGCAGGATCGCCGATGACCGACCGCCGCTCTCCCGACGCCTTCGCGACCCGCCCCTGGGCCACCTCCCCCCCGCCCCGCGACCCGGACATGGACGCCGTTCCGACCATGCTGGCGCAGGAAGAGCGCGATTTTTATCATTGGCTGACAAGCAGTTGGACGCAGGACGCTGGGGATGTCGTCGATCTCGGCTGCTACCTCGGCGGGTCGACCGCGCGGCTCGCGGCGGGCCACGCGGCGGGGCGCAAGATGTCCACGATCCACGCCTACGACCGGTTCACCTCAGACGAGCGCACCAAGGAGCGCATCCTCTACCGGCAGGGCATCCCGCCGTTCGAAGGCAACGACATCTTCCCGATTTCGCAGCGCCTCCTCGCCCCGTGGTCCGACCGCGTCCGCCTGCGCCGGGGCGAGATCGAGGCGATCGGCTGGGATGGCGGCCCGATCGAACTGCTGGTGGTGGATGCCTTCAAGAAAGCCGACCTCACCGACGTGATGACCGACCAGTTCTACCCCTGGCTGATTCCCGGCAAGTCCTTGATCGTGCACCAGGATTACCTGCACTGGAGCCAGCCCTGGGTGGCCGCCCAGATGGAGCTTCTGGGCGAGGCCGTCACCCCGGTGGCCTTCGCGCGCGACGATACGGTGGCGTGGCTGGTCGAGCAGCCGCTGACCCCCGCCAAGCTGACAGCCGCCCGCGTCGCCGCCCTGTCGGACGCCGAGTTGCTGGACCTGCTGGCACAGGCCGAAGCCCGGTTCGAAGGCTGGGGCCTCGCGCCCCGCCTCGCGCTGAGTGCCCGGGCGCTGAGGGCAAACCCCGGCGCCCGGATGGCGTGGCAGATGAAGATGCCCGGCTAGGCCGCCGCACCTGCGATCCGCTCGAGCGCGTCCAGATCACTGCCGCAGATCTCGGCCTCGGCAGACAGGATGCGCGCGATCGGCCAGTCCCACCAGGCCAGTGCCTGCAACCGGGCGGCAACCGCCTCCGGCACGCGGGGCCGCAGGACCCGTGCCGGGTTGCCACCCACGATGCTGTAGGGCGGGATCGTGCCCGCGACGACCGACCCGGCCCCGACGATGACCCCGTCCCCGATCCGGGCTCCGGGCAGGATCGTGGCCCCCTGCCCGATCCAGACGTCATTGCCGATGATCGTGCCGGGCCCGGGGCCGGGCATCGAGGGCCGACCCTCGATGCCGCCGCCGAAGATCGCGAAGGGGAAGGTCGAGAACCCGTCGTAGCGGTGGTTGGCCGAGGCCGTGATGAACCGGACCCCATCGGCGATCTGGCAGAACTTCCCGATCACCAGCCGCTCCGGCGAAAACGGGAAGAGGTAAGGCGCCAGCCGCGCGGCCCAGTCCTGCGGCGGATCGAAGGCGCTGGCATAGGTGTAGGCTCCGACCTCGAACCGGGGATGGTCGAGCACGGCGGCAAGAAAGACTGTCCCGGCATGGGACGATCCATCGGGCAGGGAAACGGGATGCGCCACATCGGGCGCCGGGAAACGGAAGGGCATGGACAACCTCGTCGGATCTGAAGGGAAACGGTTCAGATACGGGTCTTGTCCATCGTCCTTACTCCGGTTGGCGCGCCATGGCGCCTGATCTTGGTCGGATACCACAAAGCCGCCGAAAGGGCCACCCCGCGGTACGGAACGGAAAACGCCGCCCCGGCAAGGGGCGGCGTCGATGGGGTGCGCGATCCGAACGGGATCAGGCGAGGATCTTGGAGACGACGCCTGCGCCGACGGTGCGGCCGCCTTCACGGATGGCGAAACGGAGACCGTCTTCCATCGCGATCGGGGCGATCAGCTCGACCGAGAACTTCAGGTTGTCGCCC
>JAUIAU010000044.1 GCA_030425185.1 Alphaproteobacteria bacterium | reverse complement strand
GCGACATAGTCCAGGCGCGCCGGATTGAGCGCATGCAGGGCCTTCTGCGGGCCCTGCGGGTCCCACCAGCGGTTGGCCAGGGCGCCGAACTTGTGCAGTTCGGCCTGGCTGAAGTTGCGGTCTTCGCCGGCGGCGGGCGCGGCGGGGGCCGGGCGCGGCGGGGCCGCCACCCGCGCGACGGCCTGCGCCGCGATCTCGGCCGGGCTCAGCCCCGCGGGGGCGGGACGACGCGCGGCCTCGGACACGGGTTTCGGCGCTGCGACCGGGCGCGGCGCCGCGGCGGCCGTCTTGCCGCCACCCCCGAGATAGGCCTTCTGCACCGCCGGGTCGCGGATCAGGTCGGCGGCCTGCGCCTCGTGCACGATGCGGCCGTTCTCGAGCAGGTAGCCGCGATCCGCGATGGCCAGCGACTGCTTCGCGTTCTGCTCGACGAGCAGGATGCCGATGCCGGTCGCGCGGACCTTCTTCAGGCTCTGGAACAGGTCCTTGCACAGCAGCGGCGACAGGCCCAGCGACGGCTCGTCCAGCGTCAGGATCTGCGGGTTCGACATCATCGCCCGCCCGATGGCGACCATCTGCTGCTCGCCGCCCGACATCGTGCGCACCACCTGCCGCCGCCGCTCGCGCAGCTTCGGGAACAGGGCATAGACGTTCTCGAGGCTCGCGGCTTCCTCGTCCCGGGCGCGCCGGGCGTAGGAGCCGAGCGTCAGGTTCTCCTCCACGCTCAGGTCGGGGAAGACCCCCCGCCCCTCCGGCACCAGCGCGATACCCTCTTCGACGATCCGGTGCGGCGGCTTGCCCGCAAGGTCGATGCCGTCGAGCGTGACGCTGCCGCCGACGCGGCCTTCGCTGATCCCGCTGACCGCCTTCAGCAGCGAGGACTTGCCCGCCCCGTTCGCGCCGAGGATCACCACGATCTCGCCCTTGCCGACCCGCACCGTGGCCCCGGTCAGCGCATGGTGCTGGCCATAGGCGACCGTCAGCCCCTGCACCTCAAGCATCGTCATCTCCCAGATAGGCGCGGATGACCTCGGGATCGGAGAGCACCGCCTCCGGCGTGCCCTCGGCGATCTTGGTGCCCGAGGCCATCACCACGCAGGCATCGCAGAGCGAGCGGATCGCATCCATCACGTGCTCGACGAGGATGATGGTCCGGCCCTCCTCGCGCAGGGCGCGGATCAGGTCGATCCCCTGCCCCAGTTCGGTCGGGTTCAGGCCCGCCAGCCACTCGTCGAGCAGCAGGATCTTCGGGTCCGAGGCCAGCACGCGCGCCAGTTCCACCCGCTTGGTGTCGATGTAGGTCAGCTGCGACGGCACCGCGAAGGCGTGCCGCCCGAGGCCGACCTTCTCCAGCATCGCCATCGCGTGGTCGTCGGCCTCCGAGCCCCAGCGGCGGCGATGCCCGAAGACCGCGCCCGCCTTGACGTTGTCGAGCACGGTCATCGACGGCAGCAGCCGCACCAGCTGGAAGGTCCGCGCGACGCCCTTGCGGGCGATGTCCTGCGCGGGCAGCTGCGAGAGGGGCGTGCCGCGCAGCGAGATGGTGCCCGCGTTCGGCGCGAGCGCCCCCGAGATCAGGTTCAGCGTGGTGGACTTGCCCGAGCCGTTCGGGCCGATCAGGCCCATCACCTCGTGCTCGGTCACGTCGAAGCTCATGTCGTTGACCGCGACCAGACCGCCGAAGCGGCGCGTCACGCCGCGCAGCGACAGGACGGCATTCGGCGCCCTCATGCGTAGCCCTCCCGGCTCTTGGCCCAGCGGCGGACGGACTCGATCAGCCCGACGAAGCCCTTGGGCAGCAGGTAGACGATCAGCAGGAAGCACAGGCCCAGCAGCAGCGTGGTCTGGTTCGGGAAGCTGGCCGAGATCGCCTCCCACAGGAAGGTGAAGGGGATCACGCCGACGAGCGGCCCCCAGAGACGGCCGGTCCCGCCCAGAAGCGCCATGATGACGACCTGGAAGCTCAGCATCGGCGTGAAGGCCAGGAGCGGCTCGATGTAGACGTAGCGCGGGGCGAGGATCGCCCCGGCAATGGCCGCGACCGCGCCCGGCACCATGAACAGGATGACCTTGGCGCGCGCGGTGTTGATGCCGGAATGCCGGGCGACCGTCTCGTCATCGCCGATGATCCGCAGCGCGAAGCCGAGGCGCGAGCGCCCGATGGCCCAGCCGCCGAGGAACACGATGCCCGCCAGCCCGAGCAGCTGCCAGTAGATGTCCGCCTCGGTGATGTCGGTCAGGACATAAAGGCCCTTCTGCCCGGAGAAGTTCTGCACCCAGGTGATGATCTGGCGCACCAGTTCCGCGAGGCCCAGGGTGAAGATCACGAAATAGACCCCCGACAGCCGCAGGGTGGCGAGACCCACCAGACCCGCCAGCACCGCGCCCAGCACGCCCGCGATGGGCAGCAGCACCCAGTACGGCAGATGGTCGATGCCGAGGCCCGTGGTGTAGGTCCCGATCCCGAAGAACGCCGTCGTGGCAAGCGAAATGTAATGGGTCGGCCCCGAGAACAGCGCCCAGCTTGTCGCCAGCACCGTGTACATCGCGATGGTCACGCCGATGGACAGCCAGTAGCTGCCGCCGAACCACGGCAGGCACGCTGCCACCGCCAGAAGCACAGCCCCGAGGGCAAGGTCCTGCCACGCGTCCCGCTTCATGCCTGCCCCCGTCCGAAAAGTCCCTGCGGGCGGAACAACAGCACCAGCAGGAAGAGAAGATAAGCCGCCGCCAGCGTCAGGCCGGGGTCGAGCACGGAGGCCACGAAGCTCTCCAGCACCCCGAGCGCCAGCGCAGCGACGATGGTGCCGCGCATGTCGCCGACGCCGCCCATGATGACGATGATCAGCGCCTTCAGCGTGAACATCACGCCGGTCGAGGCATCGAGCGTCAGGAACATCGAGATCAGCCCGCCGCCGACCGCCGTGACCGCACCGCCGAGCGCGAAGGCCAGCGCCGAGAGCTTCTGCACGTCGATGCCGACGAGCCGGGCGCTCTGCGGGGCGACCGCGATGGCGCGGATCGACAGGCCCGGCCGCGAGTGGTTGAGCCAGAGATAGAGCGCGCCGCAGATCACGACCGCCCCGAGGAAGGCCATGATGCGGTTCAGGCCGAAGGTCGCGCCGAGCAGCTCGACCGGCCGCGCGAGGTAGGAATAACTGAAATAGTCGCCGCCGAAGACCGCCAGCATGACGCCCACGGCCACGAAGGACAGCCCGAAGGTGGTCAGGATGGCGTCGACCTCGAGCTGGCCGCGCGACTTGGCGCGTTTCACCAGCGGGCGCAACATCACGGTGTAGATCAGCCAGTTCAGGGCAAAGGCGACCGGGGCCACGAGGAACACGGTCAGCAGCGGGCTGACCGAGGCGGCGGTCTGGAACCAGAAGGCGGCGAACCCGCCAATGACGATCAGCTCGCCGTTGGCGAGGTTCATGATCCGCACCATGCCGTATTGCAGGTTCAGACCCACGGCGATCAGCGCATAGGTGCCGCCAAGCAGCAGTCCGGTGATCAGGATGTCCATGTCAACTCCGCGCGGAAGGCGGGACCGGGCGACCTCGCGCCGCCCGGTCCCTGTCGTGTGGGGACGGGCTTACTCCCAGCCGGTCTTGGCGACGGGCTCGATGGCGCCCTCGCGGCCGGTCGAGGCGACCCCGTTGAACACCCCGTCCATCCACTGGCCGACGGTCCAGTAGGCGGCGTTGTTGTTGTTCTCGTCCCACGAGATCGTGCCCATCACGGTCTCGAAGTCGTTCTCGGCGATGTAGGCCGAGACGGCTTCCTTATCGAGCGAGCCGACCGCCTCGATGGCCTGCTCGAGGATCTGGAAGGACGAGTAGACCATGCCCGAGGCCCAGAAGTCGGGCTTGGCGCCGGTCACCTGCTCGTGACGCGCGGCATACTCCTGGAAGGATGCGCTGGTGGCGGCCACGCCGCCCGCGCCCAGCACCCCGTTCGCCGCCGCGCCGAAGCGGCCGGCATAGGCCGGGAACGAGGTCGCCACGGCGGTGTAGAACGCCTTGACGTCGAGACCCTCGATCATCGCCTGCTCGGTCAGGCCGAAGGTGTCCGGCGGGTAGGACCAGGCCACGAAGGCGTCCGGCTCGGCCGCCGCCGCGCCCTTGACGATGGGCGACAGGTCCTGGGTGCCCAGCGGGTAGGAGGTGTCGTAGACGATCTCGAAGCCCGCCTCGGCGAAGGCCGGGCGTGCCACTTCCGCCAGTTCGATGCCGAACGCGTCGGCAACGTTCACCATGGCCACCTTGTTGCCGATCTGGCCGGCGTCGCGCATCTTGGTCAGCACCTCGACCACGCCCCCCGCGAGGCCGGTCGCACCGCCCAGCGTGAAGTACATGTTCGGGAAGCGCTGCGACAGCTCGACGATCTGGTCCGAGATCGCGGTGTGCGTGACCATCGGGTAGCCGAACCGGTCGAAGATCGGCGCCGCGGCCAGGTTCAGGCCGGTCGAGTACGGCGCGAGGATGAAATCGGCCTCGTCCTGCGTGGCCAGGCGCTGCACGGCCTTGATGGTCTCGCCGGGGTTGGTCTGGTCGTCATACTCGATGATCTCGACCGGACGCATCTCGCCGCCGATGTTCAGACCGCCGCGTGCGTTCACGTCATGCGCCCAGAGCTGGACGTTCGGCCAGAACGAGACCGCGGCGCCCCCGGCGAGACCGCCGGTCTTGGGCCCGACGGCGCCGATCTTCACGGCTTCCTGTGCCAGCGCCGCGCCGGCGGCGAGCGTGGTGGCGAGCGCGGTGGTCGCCGCCAGCTTGAACAGTCGTCTCCGATCCATGGTGTGGTCCTCCTCCCTGGATTCTGGGTGTTGTTACCGCCCCTCCCCGGAGCGGGTCGTGCCGGTGCGCGGCTCGCACACCGTGATCCATTGCAACTCGGTGAACTCGTGCAGCGCGGCGCTGCCGCCGAACCGCCCGTGCCCGGACGCCTTCATGCCGCCGAAGGGCATCGCCGGGTCGTCGTAGACGGTCGAGCCGTTGACATGCGCGATCCCGACCTCGAAGTGGCGCGCCATCTCGGTGGCGGTGGCCACGTCGGCCGAGAACACCGAGGCCACCAGCCCGAACTCGGTGTCGTTGGCGATCGACAGCGCTTCGTCGGCGTCGCCCACCCGGACGACGGCGGCGACGGGGCCGAAGGCCTCTTCGGAATAGATCCGCATGCCGGGCGAGACATGGTCGAGCACGGTCGGCTGGAGCGTGGTGTTGAAGACCTCGCCGCCGGTCACGAGATGCGCGCCGCGCGCCATCGCCTCGTCCACGAGGCCCCGCACCCTGAGCGCGGCCTGCGCCGAGATCAGCGCCCCCAGCGGCCGCGCCCCGGTCTCGGGGTCGTGGCGCAGCGCGCGGGCGTGGTCGGCCAGCCGGGCGACGAAGACGTCCGCAACCCGCTCGTCCACCACGATCCGCTCGGTCGACATGCAGATCTGGCCCTGGTTGAAGAAGCAGGCATGGGCGGCAGCCTCGGCGGCGGCCTCGATGTCGGCATCGGCCAGCACGATCATCGTGCCCTTGCCGGACAGCTCCAGCAGGCAGGGCTTGAGATGCTGCGCGGCGGTCTGGGCAATCTCGCGCCCGACCCGGGTCGACCCGGTGAAATTGACCCGGCGGATCGCCGGATGGGCGATCAGTGCCTCGACCACCTCGCCGGCATGCTCGGGGGCGTTGGTGATGTAGTTCAGTGCGCCCGGCGGCAGGCCCGCCTCGGACAGGCAGCGCGCCACCCATTCATGCGTCTTCGGGCAAAGCTCCGAGCCCTTCAGGACCACCGTGTTGCCGCAGGCGAGCGGGGCGGCCACGGCGCGGGTCGCCAGCGTGACGGCGGCGTTCCACGGCGCGATGCCCAGCACCACGCCCGCCGGGCGCCGGGCGAGGATGTAGGTGCTGCCCGCGGCGGGTCCGTCGCAGACCTCCTCGCCGATCAGGGCGCAGAGGTCAGCGGCCTGGTCGAGGATGCGCCGCGCGATGGTCAGGTTGAAGCGCGTCCACTCCGGCGAGGAGCCGATCTCCTCGGCGGCGATGGCGACCACCTCCTCGCCCCGGGCCGCGAAGGTGTCGGAGGCCCGGCGCAGGACCGAGGCGCGCGCTTCGGCGGGGGTTTCCGACCAGACCGGGAAAGCATGCGCGGCGGCATCGGCCGCGCTCAGCGCCTCCGGCGCGCCGCCTGCCGCTGCCCGCGTGACGACGTTGTCCGACAGCGGATCACGCCTGTCGAACGTGCCGCCGGACGGCGCGGACAGACTCTGCCCGTTGATGAACAGATGCGCTTCGAACACCGAGCCCCTCCCAAAGCCGAAAGTGTTCATTTCCCCCGCCAAGACACGGTTTTGTCTTGGATGATGAGAAAATCAGCGCGATACAGGGAACAACAATGCCGTTTTGAGGGATTGCGATGCCATTCTCAGGGACGTTCGCGCTAACTCGCCCGGAGCGTGTGCCTCGGGCCGACCCCGATCCGATCCGGGCCGAGCGCCTGTCGAGCGCGCTCCACGACCGGTTCATCGGCCGTGCCGACGCGATGGAGGGACCGTCCTGGCGCGCGCTTTTCCTCGAACGCGGCAGCGCCGTGCTCCAGGTCGGCGGGGGGCCGCTGACCCTGACGGGACCGGTCGTCCTGTGGGTGCCCTGGACCGCCGAGGCGCGGCTGCGGATCACCGCCGGGTCCGTCGGGATTCACCTGCTGGCGGGCAGTACGGTCGTCGCCAACGCCATCGGGCACCGCCCGGAATCGGCCGAGTTGCGGATCGTGGCCGACCACCGGGTCTCGCACCCCCTGCCCCCCGGCAGCCCGCTGGCGGTGACGCTGGCACAGGCCTTCGAGGGCGTACTGCGCGAAAGCCGCGACGGGGCGGCGGGGGCGACCAGCGCGACCGAGGCGTGGCTGCGGCTGATCCTGATCCAGCTCTGGCGCGGCGAAGGCGCCCCGCAGGAAACCGGACCCGCCGGGGCGGTCAGCACGCGGATCATGAACCGCTTCGCCGCCCTCTGCGAGGCGCATTTCCGCGACCGCTGGACCGTCGCGCAGTATGCCGAGCGGCTGGGCCTGTCCGCGGACCGGCTGACCGACATCTGCCGCCGCACGCGCGGCACGACGCCGAAGCACCTGATCGACCGGCGGGTGGTGACCGAGGCGCGGCGCCTGCTGGAAACCTCGACCCATTCCATCGACCAGATCGCGGGGATCCTCGGCTTCCCGAGCGCGTCGCACTTCAACCGGTTCTTCCGCAAGTTCACCGGGACGCCGCCGGGCCGGTACCGTAGCGAGATGCGGCCAAAACCCGGCCAGCCGCCGAATCGACCGGAAAGCCCGCTGCACGAGTGGCCCTGAGCCGAGGTCCGGCTTTGTATACATTTCCTTGGGTTTTCTTTGCCATTCGCAAAGAAACGGCGGTGATTGACGGATTTCTGTATACAGCCTATGTGTGTCGGCGACGGAGGACCCGGGAGGGGGTCGGCCGCGCAGGGGGGGATCGGATGCCGGCAGGCGACCGCACGACGCAGTTCGACAAGGCGCTGCTGGGCCTGCGCTCGATGATCCTGTCGGGCGAGGTCGAGGCCAACTCGCGCCTGCCCGAGGTGCAGCTTTCCGAACGGTTCGAGATTTCCCGAACACCGCTGCGCAAGGCGATGGACCTGCTCGTCGAGGAGGGTCTGCTGGAGCGGATCGAGACCGGCGGCTGCCGCGTCGCCAGTTTCACCCGCAGCGACATCGTCGACGCGATCGAACTGCGCGGCGTGATCGAGGGCACGGCAGCCCGCCTCGCGGCCGAGCGCGGCGCATCGGCGGCGGACCTTGCCCAGTGCGACCGCATCCTCGACGGCATCGACGCCGCGCTCGACGCGCCCGGCGGCCTCGACTTCGACCGCTACGTCGCGCTCAACGCCCAGTTCCACGCCATGCTGGCGACCCTGTCGGGCAGCGCGGTGATGCGGCGCGAGGTGGACCGGGTCACGCGGCTGCCGCTGGCCTCGCCCTCCGCCTTCCTGCAGGGTCAGGACCTGATCCCCGATTTCCGCGCGAGCCTGCGCCGCGCACAGCACCAGCACCGTGCGCTCGTCGCCGCCATCCGCGACCGCGAAGGCGCGCGGGCCGAGGCGCTGGCCCGCGAACACGCGCGGCTCGCGCGACAGAATCTCGACCACGTGATGAAGGGCGACGCGCGGCTGCATGCGCGCGTGCCCGGCCTCGCGCTCGTGTCGGCCCCGTGACCTGAAGATTGGAGCTAGAGGAGGACCCAATGCCCAGCCTGACAGACGCAATGGCGCAGCACCGTAACCCGGTGGAGATGCTGCGGAACTCGAAGATCGGGATGTATGTCTACCCGGTCGTCACCCCGGAATTCTCGAACTGGCGCGACGAGCAGCGCGCCTGGCGCGACAGCGCGGTCCTGTTCGACCAGTCGCACCACATGGACGAGCTGATCGTCGAGGGTCCGCAGGCCGAGGCCTTCCTCGCCCACCACGGCATCAACAGCTTCTCGAACTTCTCGCTGAACCGCGCCAAGCACTTCGTCCCGGTGACCCCGGCGGGCCACGTGATCGGCGACCACATCATCTTCCGCGAGCGCGAGGACAAGTTCATCCTCGTCGGCCGCGCGCCGACCTCGAACTGGCTGATGTTCTGCGCCGCCTGGGGCAAGTGGAACGTGCGGATCAAGCATGACCCGCGCTCGACCTCGCGCCCCGAAGGCGAGCGGGTGCTGCGCACGCACTACCGCTACCAGATCCAGGGCCCCGACGCGCCGAAGATCTTCGAGAAGATGAACGGCGGCCCGATCCCGGACATCAAGTTCTTCCACGTCGACTGGATCAACATCGGCTCGAAGCGCGTCCAGGCGCTGCGCCACGGCATGTCCGGCGCGCCGGGCCTCGAGATCTGGGGTCCCTACGAGGACAAGTCCTACATCCTGTCGACCATCCTGCAGGCGGCTCAGGACGCGGGCGTCGACCTCGTGCGCTGCGGCAGCCGGGCCTACTCGACCAACACGCTCGAGTCGGGCTGGATCCCCTCGCCGCTGCCGGGCATCTACACCGGCGACGGCATGATGCAGGACTACCGCGACTGGCTGTCCACCGAGATGTACGAAGCCGCGGGCGCCATCGGCGGCAGCTTCGTGTCGGACAACATCGAGGACTACTACGTCAACCCGTTCGAACTGGGCTATGACTTCTACATCGGCTGGAAGAAGGACGACTTCATCGGCAAGGCCGCGCTGGCCGCGATGAAGGACTCGCCCAAGAACCGCAAGAAGGTCACCTTCGAGTGGAACAAGGACGACGTGCTCAAGGTCATCGCCTCGGCCTTCGAGGACGGCACCCCCTACAAGTGGATCGACTTCCCGCAGCCGAACTACGCGTCGTCGTCGGCCGACATGATCATGCAGGGCGACAAGATGGTCGGCATGAGCATGTTCAACGGCTACAGCTTCAACGAGCGCTGCGTGCTCTCGCTGGGCGTGGTGGACCAGAGCGTCCAGATCGGCGACGTGCTGACCCTGCGCTGGGGCGAGCCGGACGACACCGCCAAGACCTCGACCGAGACGCACCGTCAGGCCGAGATCCGGGTCCGCGTCTCGCCGACCCCCTACTCGCGCGAGGCCCGCGAGGCCTACGCCGCAGACAGCTGGCGCAAGAAGAGCGCGTGAGACTAGCCTGACTCAATGCCCGGGACGCGCGATTTTATTGGCGCGCGCCCCGGGACCGGCCTACGCTTACACAGGGTTTGGTGCGGTCCGGGTCTGCCGGGGAGTGCCAATTTCAGGGAGGAAGACAATGAAACTCACGACGATCGCCCTTGCGGGCGCCTTTGCCGTTGCCGGGCTTCAGGCCTCGGCGCAGGAGCTGAAATTCGCCAGCTTCACCCCGCCGTTCCACACCGTGACGGCGTCGGTTATCGAAAAACTGAATGCCGATCTGACGGCGGCCTCGGGCGGCAGCCTGACCGTGCGCGCCTATCACGGCGGCGAGCTGGGCGCGGGCCCGGTCGAGCAGTACGTCCGCGCCGTGCAGGGCGTGGCCGAGATCACCTGGGGCCTGCCGGGCTACACCTCGTCGCAGTTCGCCAAGACCATGATCGCCGAGCTGCCGGGCGTGATCCCGGAGGGCAAGACCGGCTATGACGCGATCTGGGACGCCTTCGACAGCGACCTGGCGGGCGAGTTCCCGGGCACGGTTCCGATCGCGCTGTGGACCTCCGAGCCGAACATCATGATCATGAAGGACAAGGTCATCCGCACCCCGGCCGACCTCGCCGGCCTGAAGATCCGCGTCGCCGGTGCCACCGCGGCCGAAGTCGCGACCGCGCTCGGCGCGACCCCGGTGCAGATGCCGATCAACCAGGTCTACAACGCCCTGCAGACCGGCCTGATCGACGGCGTGTTCACCGGCTCGTCCACGCTGGCCGACTTCAAGCTCGACGAGGTTGCCTCGTCCTACACGCTCGGCGCGCCGCTCGGCCGTCTCACCTTCTTCGCGGTGATGGGCCAGCAGGCCTATGACGGGCTGTCGGACGACGCCCGCGCGATGCTCGACGCGGCCCGCGGCCGTGGCCTGTCGCAGAGCGCCGAAGAGGCGTGGAACGCGACCGGCGAAGCGGCCGTGATTGCGGCCCGCGCCACCGGGGACAACACCTTCGTCGACCTGACCCCGGAAGAGGCACAGGCCTTCGCGGATGCCGTCTCGGGCGTGACCGCTGCCTATGTCGCCGCCGTCGGCGGTGAAGCGGCCCTCGCCGCGATGCAGAAGTAAGCGGACAGGTACGTGCTGTTCCTTCGCACCTTCGCGGACAGGCTCATCGGCCTGTCCGCAACCGTCGGCGCGCTCGCGCTGATCCTCGAGGTCGGCGTGATCCTCGTGGACGTGATCGGCCGCGCCTTCGGGCACCCGATGTACGGCAGCCAGGACCTGATCACCATGGTCATGGTCATCCTCGTGTTCGGCGCCATGGCGCTGTGCGACCGCAACGGCGGGCATATCGCGGTGGACCTCTTCGAACGCTACTACCCGCCGCTGATGAACCGGATCATCGACGTCGTCGCCGCCCTGATGGGCGCGATCATCTTCGTCGCCCTCGCCTGGGCGGTCTGGGAGAGCTCCAAGCTCTCGACCATGCTCAACCTTTCTACCAATCTCCTGCGCCTGCCGAAGGCGTGGTTCCAATGGGCGCTCGTGGGCTTCTGCCTGCCGACCGCGTTCGGCATGGCGCTCAGGGCGCTGGAACTGGCCTTCCGGGGCTTCGACGTGCGCAGCGGGCAAGGAGCCTCGAAGTGATCACCGACGCCAACATCGGCCTGGTCGGCATCCTGACCCTGTTCGTGCTGCTCGCGCTGCGCATCCCGGTCGCCTTCGCGATGTTCGTGGTGGGCTTCTTCGGCATCTGGACGCTGAACGGGCTGAACGCGGCCACCAGCCTGCTGGCCTCGGAAACCTTCACGCTGGCCTCCTCGCCGGAGCTTGTCGTCGTGCCGCTCTTCATCCTGATGGGCAACGTCGCCTCGATCACCGGGATGAGCCGGCGCTTGTATGACGCCGCCTACGCGGTGATCGGATCCGTGCGCGGCGGCCTCGCCTCGGCGACGGTGATCGGCTGCGGCGGCTTCGCGGCGCTGTCGGGCTCCTCGGTCGCCTCGGCCCTGACGATGGGCAAGGTCGCGCTCGCCCAGATGGACCGCTTCAACTACGACTCGCGGCTGTCGACCGGCGTCGTGGCGGCGGGCGGCACGCTGGGCATCCTGATCCCGCCCTCCACCGGCTTCGTGATCTACGCCATCCTGACCGAGCAATCGATCGGTCGTCTGTTCCTCGCGGGCGTGCTGCCGGGCCTTCTGCTGCTCGGGCTCTTCGTGGTCGCGGTGACACTGATCTGCCTCGTGCGCCCGGCCTTCGGTCCCGCCGGTCCGAAGACCAGCCTGCCCGAGAAGCTGCGCGCCATGCTTGGCGCGGGTCCGATCATCGGCGTGATCCTGCTGACCATCGGCGGCATCTACGGCGGCTTCTTCTCGCCGGTCGAGGCGGCGGCGGTCGGCGCGGGCGCGGTGATCCTGATCGGGATCGTCACGCGCTCGCTGAGCCTGCGTGACCTCTGGCTGGCGTCGAAGGACAGCGTGGTGACCACCGCGACCGTGATGCTGATCCTGATCGCCGCGCACCTGATCAACCCGTTCATGGCGCTGTCGCACATCCCGACCGCCGTCGGCGACATGATCGAGGCGCTCAACCTCTCGACGCTCGGCGTGCTGGTGCTGATCCTCGGCATCTACATCGTGCTGGGCTGCTTCCTCGAGGGGTTCGCCATGCTGGTGCTGACCCTGCCGATCTTCTTCCCGATCATCCTCGACCTCGGCATCGACCCGATCTGGTTCGGCGTGCTGGTGGTTCTGGCGCTGGAGATGGGGCTGATCTCGCCCCCGGTCGGGCTGAACGTCTTCATCGTGAAGTCGGTCGCGCCGAACGTCTCGCTCGGCCGCATCTTCGCGGGCGTGGTGCCGTTCTGGCTGATGATGCTGATCTGCCTCGCCATCCTGATCGCCTTCCCGCAAATCTCGCTCTTCCTGCCGAACACGATGTTCGGCTGACGGCGGGGGCGGCCCGCCGCCCCTGCCCCGTTCCCGACCAAGCCCCGAAAGGACCGATCCCATGCTGCTCCCCTTCGGAAAGAAGAAGACCACCGCCCCTGCCGCCGGCGTGCCCGGCCTCGTCGAGGGGTTCTCGATCGAGGTGATGCCGCGCACCGCCGCCAAGGTGGAGGACTTCCGCGCCCTGCTGCCCGCGGGCACGCGCATCTACATCGCCCATATCGACGGCACGCCCATCGAGGAGATGGTCGAGACCGCCCGGCGCCTCAGCGGCGACGGCTTTACCGTCATGCCGCACTTCCCGGCCCGGATCATTGCCGACGCCGCCACGCTGGAAGACTGGATCGCCCGCTACCAGGGCGAGGCGGGCATCCGAGAGGCACTGGTGCTGGCGGGCGGCGTGCCGCAACCGAAGGGCGACTTCCACTCCTCTATGCAGCTTCTGGAAACCGGCCTCTTCGACAAGGCGGGCTTCACCCGGCTGCACGTCGCGGGCCACCCCGAGGGCAACCGGGACATCGACGCGGACGGCAGTTCGCGCCTGGTGGACGAGGCGGCGCAGTGGAAACAGGCCTTCTCCGAGCGCACCGAGGCCGAGATGGCGATGGTCACGCAGTTCCTGTTCGAGGGACAGCCGCTGGTCGACTGGATCGCCCGCCTGCGCGCCATCGGGGTCCACCTGCCGGTCCATGCCGGGATCGCCGGTCCCGCAAAGCTGCAGACGCTGATCAAGTTCGCGATTGCCTGCGGCGTGGGTGCGTCGCTGGGCGTGCTCCAGAAGCGCGCGCGGGACGTGACCAAACTGGTGATGCCCTATACCCCCGACGACATCCTGGCGGAACTGGCCCCGCACCGGGACGTGATCGCGGGTCTGCATGTCTTCCCGCTGGGCGGCATCAAGACCGCCGCCGAGTACCTCGCCGGTGTGACCGAGGGGGCCGACGCGGGGGCGCGTCAGGCGCCCTGAACGGCCGCGCCACCGTCCAGTTCGGACGAGACCGCGCGCAGAAGATCGAGAAACTGCGCCTGCGCGCGGGTCGGTACCCAGCCCGCGCGCACTGTCAGGCCAATGGTGCGCTCGGGCCAGTCGTGGCCGATGTCGAGCCGCACCAGCAGGCCGCGCGCCACTTCGGCGGCCGCCTGCCGCGACGAGATGCAGCCCAGCATGTCGGACCGGCTCAGGATCTCGCGCATCAGCAGGATCGAGCCGCACTCGACCACGCTTTCCGGCAGCGGCAGGCCCATCGTGCCCACCTGCTTATCGAAGAGCGCGCGCGACGGCGTGCCCGGGCGCGGCACCACCCATTGCCGGTCAAGGAGCCCGGCGAGGCTCAGCCCCGCCTGCCCCGCCAGCGGATGACCGGGCCGCGCCAGCACGGCGAGACCGTCCTGGAACAGCGCCTCCTGCGTGACATCCTCGACCGGGGCCGGATCGCGCAGCGCGCCGAGCAGCACGTCGATGTCGCCCCGCCGCAAGCCCGTCAGCAGGTCGTCGTAGGTCCCGTCGAGGACCCGGACCGGGGCGGTCGGGCGCAGCGCGCGGAAGCGGGCGATGGCGTCGGGCAGCACGACCGAGCGCGACAACGGCAGCGCGCCGATCACCAGCCGCCCGCCGTCGCGCCCCTCGGCCTCGGCCATGTCCGCCTCGGCCTGCGCGATCTCGCCGAAGGCGAGATGCGCCGCTTGCGCCAGCCGCCGTGCGGGCCGGGTGGCGACCAGTCCGAAGGAGGTGCGCTCGAAGAGCGGCCGCCCCGCGTCCTGCTCAAGCTGGCTGATGGCGCGGTGGACCGTCGGTTGCGCGAGCCCCAGCGCGCGGGCCGCCAGCGTGAAGTTCTGCGCCTCGACCATCGCCCCCAGCGCGCGCAACTGGGCCGCCGTTGCAGTCACCGCCAGCCGGGGCGCGGCATCGGCCAGCGCCGCATCGAGCCGGTCCAATGCGCGGCGGACACGCGCCTCGAACAGTCGTCCGCGCCCGGTCAGGAAGAAGCCCTGCGGGGTGCGGTCGAAGAGCGGCCCGCCCGCCTCGCGCTCGAGCTTGGCGACCGACTGCGTGACCGCCGGCTGCGACACGCGCACCCGCGCCGCGGCCGCGGTGGGCGAGCGGGTGTCGGCCACCGCGAGAAAGGTGCGCAGATGCCTGAGGTTCAGCCGTTCCATGCCGGGTCCCGTTCCGTGTCCTGCCCACCGGGTATAGCAAGAAGTTATTCCTGTCACCGGCTTCCGATTTGGTCTTTCCCCGGGCCCCGTGGCAGGAAGACGGCACATCACGCAAACGGAGCATCCCATGTCCGCCAGGAAGACGGCCCTCGTTATTTCTGCCCATGCCGCCGATTTCGTCTGGCGGGCGGGCGGCGCCATCGCGCTGCATGCCGAGAAGGGCTACGACGTGACGGTGGCCTGCCTCAGCTTCGGCGAGCGGGGCGAGAGCGCGAAGCTCTGGAAGGAAGGCAAGTCGCTCGACGAGGTCAAGGCGATCCGCCGGGCCGAGGCGGAAGCGGCGGCCGAGGCGCTCGGCGTGCACGAGCTGGTCTGCTACGATCTGGGCGACTACCCGCTGCACCTCGGGCAGGACGAGAAATACGCGCTGGTCGACCTGATCCGCAAGGTCCAGCCCGCCTTCATGATGAGCCATTCCAAGTGGGACCCCTACAACACCGACCACATGTACATGACGCAGGTGGCGCTGGAGTGCCGGATGATCGCGCAGGCTTGGGGCCACAACCCCGGCGAAAAGGTGCTGGGCGCGCCGCAGCTCTACCTCTTCGAGCCGCACCAGACCGAGCAGATGGGCTGGAAACCGGACACCTTCCTCGACATCACCCCGGTCTGGGACAAGAAGCGCGCCGCGATGGAGTGCATGAACGGACAGGTCCACCTGTGGGACTACTACACCCGCGTGGCCCAGCAGCGCGCCAACCACTTCAAGCGCAACTCGGGCGGCATGTCAGGCGGGCGCGACTGCAAGTACGCGGAAGGCTTCGAGTCGATCTTCCCGCGCACCGTGGACGAGTTGTGAGGCCCGGCGCGGAGGACGCACCATGACCGACGGCAAGGTGAAGGGACCCGCCTCGTACTTTCCGTCGATCGAGAAGACCTACGGCCAGCCGGTCGCGCACTGGATCGCGCTGGTCTCCGCCCGCGAGGGCGAGACGCACATGCAGCGCGTGGCCTGGCTGAAATCCGAGCACGGGCTGGGCCACGGCCATGCCAACGCGATCGTCGCCCACGTGATGGCCGGCAAGACATAAGAAGGACGCCCCGATGGCAGACCCCACCAACCCCGGCTTCGACATCGCGCATCTCGGCCATGTCGAGATGCTGACCGACCGGTTCGACGAGAGCCTCGATTTCTTCACCCGCGTCTACGGGCTGAAACTGTCGGGGCAGGACGAGACCAGCGCCTACCTGCGGGCCTGGGACGACTACGAGTTCCATTCGCTGAAGCTGACGAAGGCCGGGACCACCGGCGTCGGGCATATCGGCTACCGCGCCGCGTCGCCTGAGGCGCTCGGGCGCCGCGTCGCTGTGATCGAGGCGTCGGGCTACAAGACCCACGGCTGGGTCGAGGGCGACATGGGGCATGGCCGCGCCTTCCGGTTCGAGGACCCGTTCGGCCACGTCTTCGAGATCTACTACGACACCGTCTGGTATCGCGCCGAAGGCGCCGACGCGCCCGCCCTGAAGAACACCGCCTCGGCCTTTGCCGGGGCCCCGCCGCGCCGTCTCGACCACCTGAACCTGCTGGCCGAGGACGTGACCGAGTTCAAGCGGTTCATGGAAACCTGCCTCGGCAGCCGGGTGACCGAGTATATCCAGCTCGACAACGGGCGGATCGGCGGCTGCTGGTTCACGGTGAACAACAAGACCTACGACCTCGCCTGCACCGAGGAGCACGGAGGCGGACAGGGCCGCCTGCACCACGTCACCTACGCCACCGACCAGCGCGAGGACATCCTGCGCGCCGCTGACATCTTCCTGCAGAATGGCGTGCACATCGAAACCGGGCCGCACAAGCACGCGATCCAGGGGACCTTCTTCCTCTATGTCTGGGAGCCGGCCGGGAACCGGGTGGAACTCGCCAACGCGGGCGCGCGGCTGATCCTCGCGCCGGACTGGCAGCCGATCTGCTGGACCGAGACCGACCGCAAGAAGGGACAGGCCTGGGGCCTGAAGACGATCCCGAGTTTCCATACCCACGGCACCCCGCCGGTGCCCGGCAAGGAGTGAGCCGATGCCCGTCGTCGTTCAAAACATCGCCCGGGCCGACCGGGACGTGATCGACCGCCTCGGCCGCGCCGGGGTCGCCACCGTGCACGAGGCCGCCGGGCGGACCGGCTGCCTCGCCTCCTACATGCGCCCGATCTATGCCGGGGCGCAGGTCGCGGGCTCGGCGGTGACGATCTCGGCCCCGCCCGGCGACAACTGGATGGTGCATGTCGCCATCGAACAGTTGCAGCCCGGCGATATCCTCGTGCTCGCCCCCACCTCGCCCTGTGACAACGGCTATTTCGGCGACCTGCTGGCCACCTCGGCCATGGCGCGCGGCTGCCGGGGGCTGGTGATCGACTCGGGCGTCCGCGACATCCGCGACCTGACCCAGATGGGCTTCCCGGTCTGGTCGAAGGCGATCAGCGCGCAGGGCACCGTCAAGGAGACGCTCGGCTCGGTCAACGTGCCGGTGGTCTGCGCCGGACAGGCGATCGAGGCGGGCGACGTGATCGTGGCGGATGACGACGGCGTCTGCGTGGTCCGCCGCGCCGAGGCCGAGACGGTGCTGGCCGCCACCGAAAAGCGCCTGGCCGCCGAGGAAGCAAAGCGCCAGCGCCTCGCCGCCGGGGAGCTTGGCCTCGACATCTACGACATGCGGCCGCGCCTCGCCGAGAAGGGCCTGAAGTATGTCTGAGCGCCCGGACCCGGTGCGCGACGGCCTGCCCTGCGTCTGGATGAGGGGCGGCACATCGAAGGGCCTCTACTTCCACGCCGCCGACCTGCCGGAGGACCCCGCCGCCCGCGATGCGCTGCTGCTGCGGCTGATGGGCAGCCCGGACCCCCGCCAGATCGACGGCGTCGGCGGGGCGGACCCGCTGACCTCGAAAGTGGCGGTGGTCGGACCGCCCAGCCGCCCGGACGCCGACGTGGATTACCTGTTCTTGCAGGTCTACGTCGACGAGGCACTGGTCTCGGATGCCCAGGGCTGCGGCAACATCCTCGCCGGGGTCGGCCCCTTCGCGCTGGAGACCGGCCTCGTCCCCGCGCGGGACCGCGAGACCCCGGTCCGCATCCACATGCGCAACACCGGCGAGGTGGCGACCGCCACCGTGCAGACGCCGGGCGGGCGGGTCACCTATGCGGGGACCGCGCAGATCGACGGGGTGCCGGGCGGCTCGGCGCCGATCCCGCTGGTGTTCGAGAACCTCGCGGGCGCGATGACCGGCGGGGTGATGCTGCCGACGGGCAACGCGGTCGATACGATCGACGGCGTGGCCTGCACCCTGATCGACAACGGCATGCCGATCGTCGTGATGCGCGCCGATGCCTTCGGGCTGAGCGGGCAGGAAAGCCGCGAGAGCCTCGATGCCGCCACCGACCTGAAGGCGCGGATCGAGGCGATCCGTCTCAAGGCCGGGCCGATGATGGGGCTGGGCGACGTGACCGAGAAATCGGTGCCTAAGATGACGCTGGTCTCGCCCCCCGTCGCGGGCGGCGTCGTCAGCACGCGCAGCTTCATCCCGCACCGTTGCCACGCCACCATCGGCGTCTTCGCCGCCGTCAGCGCCGCGACCGCCTGCACCCTGCCCGGCTCGCCCGCCGCCGAGGTCGCGGTCCTGCCGGAGGGCGACCGCTTCGCCATCGAGCATCCCACCGGGGCCGCCGAGGTGCTGCTGCGCCGCGACGCCACGGGCCAGGTGACCGGCGCAGGCACCCTGCGCACCGCGCGCAAGCTGCTGGCCGGACGGGTCTTTGCCTGAGGGTTCGGGCTGTCCGCGACACGGCCGCGACCGCCCTGCCCCGCGCCACAGGAACCGCTTGATCCCGCAGCCCATCCGTCTATAACCCGCGTCCACGGACGGTTGGCCGAGTGGTCGAAGGCGCACGCCTGGAAAGTGTGTAGGCGGGAAACCGTCTCGAGGGTTCGAATCCCTCACCGTCCGCCAAAATCTAAGATAAAATTATTTTTTACCAAGGACTTAGGCGCTCGCCGGAAAATTCGTCCCCATATTAGTCCCTATCCGCGCACGCGCTTGAGTATCACCCCACGTTATTCACCGTGGTAAGTGTGGAAGAGCGTCGCAGGGGCTGATCGGGGCGTTGTAGCGGTACGGTGGGCGTGTTTCGCGGGATCAGGACGATAGATCGGGGCGCCTGCGGGCTGCATCA
>JAUIAU010000144.1 GCA_030425185.1 Alphaproteobacteria bacterium | reverse complement strand
GTCCAGCCGGTCCAGAGCGGCCAGCCGAGGCCCGGGAAGCCCGCCGCCGACAGGATCGCCAGCCCCTGCCCGACCAGCACCGGGATCGAGACCGCCGCGATCACCCGGCCCGACAGCGGCAGGGGGCCCTCGTGCCGCCCCCCTTGCGTGATGCGGCCCCAGGGGGCGCCCGCGATCAGGGCGATCTGGAAAAAGACCAGGGCCATGCAGCCCAGGGCGTAGAGATGCGCGATCTGGACGGTCATGCCCCGTCGGACCACGCGGGCGGGCGCTTGTCGAAGAAGGCGGCGATTCCCTCGGCCGACTCGGGCGACTCCCAGCGGCGGACCAGCGCCTCGACCGTGGTCTCGATCCGGGCGGCGTCGGGCGCGCCCAGCAGGCCGCGGGCCAGCGCCTTGGCCTCGGCCACCGCGCCTGGGGCACAAGCGAGGTAGGGCGCGACCTCGGCCTCGGTCGCGGCGTCCAGCGCCTCCGGCGGCACGGCGCGCGCGATCAGCCCGAGGCGCAGCGCGTCGTCGGTGCCGAAGCGGGCCGAGGACATGAAGACCTGCCGCACCGCCGGGCCGAGCCGCGCCACGACATAGGGGCCGATGGTGGCCGGGATCAGGCCCAGCCGGGTCTCTGTCAGCCCGAAGCGCGCGGTGTCGGCGGCGACCGCGATGTCGCCGACGCAGATCAGCCCGACGCCGCCGCCGAAGGCGTTGCCCTGCACCCGCGCCACCACCGGCTTCGGCAGCGCGTCCCAGGCCCCCAGCATGGTGGCGAGGCGGCGCGCCTCGGCCGCGCGGGTGGCGGCGTCTGCTGTCATCTGGGCGCGCATCCAGCCGAGGTCCCCGCCGGCGCAGAAGCTGGCCCCCGCCCCGGTCAGGATCACCGCGCGCACGGTCTCGTCGGCGGCGAGGCGGGCGGCCATCTCGGTCAGTTCGCCGATCATCTCGCCCGACATCGCGTTGTGCTTGTCGGGGCGGTCGAGGGTCAGCGTGGCGACGCCGCGCGGGTCGGTGGCGAGGCGGATCGTGTCAGGCATGGGCGGCTCCGGCAGCGGGTCTGAGGCGGCGGGCAAGGGCCGCGGCGGCGGCGAGGCGGTCGGGGTCGAGGCCGGTCGTGTAGCCGCGCGCGGCGAGGTGGGCGTGGACGGCCTCGGTCGCGACGTTGCCGGCCGCCCCGGGGGCGTAGGGGCAGCCGCCCAGCCCCGCGACGGAGGCGTCGAAGACGCGCAGGCCCCGGTCGAGGGCGACGTCGATGTTGGCGAGCGCGTGCCCGCCGGTGTCGTGGAAGTGCCCGGCAAGGCGGTCGGCCCCGGCGACCGGGATCACCGCGTCGAGCATCGCCGCGACCGCCTCCGGCCGGCCGCGCCCGAGGGTTTCGCCCAGGCTGACCTCGGCGCAGCCCAGCGCCAGCAGGTCGGCGGTGACGCGGGCGACCTCGGCGGGGGCGACGGCGCCCTCGAACGGGCAGTCGGTGACGCAGGAGACGTAGCCGCGCACCGGCAGCCCCTCGGCGCGGGCGGCCTCCAGCACCGGGCGGAAGCGGTCGAGCGCCTCGGCGCGGGTGGCGTTCAGGTTGGCCTTCGAGAAGCCCTCGGTCGCGGCGGCGAAGACGGCGATCTCGTCCACGCGGGCGGCGCGGGCGGCCTCCAGCCCTTTCAGGTTGGGCACGAGCGCGGTGTAGCGCACGCCGGGGACGCGGGTGATGCGGGCCATGACCTCGGCCCCGTCGGCCATCTGCGGCACCCATTTCGGGCTGACGAAGCTGGCCGCCTCGATCCGGCGGAAGCCGGTGGCCGACAGTGCGTCGATCAGCGCGACCTTGTCGGCGGCGGGGATCGGGCGCGGTTCGTTCTGCAGGCCGTCGCGCGGGCCGACCTCGACGATCTCGACGGCGGCGGTCATGCGGCGTCCTCCGGTTCGAGGCGCACCAGTGGCGCGCCCGCCTCGACCTGCGCGCCCTCGGACACGAGCACCTCGGCCACGGTCCCGGCCACGGCGGCGGTCAGGGTGTGCTCCATCTTCATCGCCTCCAGCACGGCCAGCGGCGCGCCGGGCGCGACCCGCTCGCCCGCCGTCACGAAGAGCGCCTTGACGAGGCCGGGCATCGGGGCCGCGACGCGCGACGGGTCGCCCGCGGTGCTGCGGGCCCGGTCGAGCGGATCGGCAACGGTGAAGCGGGCGGCGCCCGGTCCGAACACCTCGACCGCCGTGCCGTTGGTCCAGGTCGCGGGCAGCGGCTGACCGTCGAGGCGCCAGCCCCCTGCCCCGTGCGTGGCGGTCAGGGTCACGCCGCCCGCCAAGATGCTGCGGGTGCCGGGGCCGGTGGTGGTCACGGCGACCTCCCGAGCGGTCTCGCCCGCACTCAGCGTCACCCGGCGCGTCAGCGGCGTCCAGAGGGTGACGCCCGCCAGCGGGTCGGGGGCACCGGTCAGGCCCAGCGCCGCCAGCGCGGCCGCGGCCAGCGTCGCGGGATCGGGATCGGCGACGGCGGTCAGACTGTCGATCTCGCGCGCGATCAGCCCGGTGTCGAGGCGGCCCGCGCGCACGTCGGCGTGCGCCAGCAGCCGGGCGAGGAAGGCGCGGTTAGTCACCGTGCCCGCGACCTGCGTGTCGGTCAGCGCGGTTTCCAGCGCCTGCAGGGCGGCGCTGCGGCTCGGGCCGTGGGCGATGATCTTCGCGATCATCGGGTCATAGAACGGGCTGATCCGGTCGCCCGAGCGCACGCCGGTATCGGCCCGCACGCCCGGCGGGAAGGCGAGATGCGCCAGCGTGCCGGTCACCGGGAGAAAGTCGTTGGCGGGGTCCTCGGCATAGAGCCGGGCCTCGACCGCGTGGCCGGTCAGGCGCAGGTCCTCCTGCCGGGCGGGCAGCGGCTCGCCCGAGGCGACGCGCAACTGCCATTCGACGAGGTCGA